>NC_011761.1:1552500-1855625 GCF_000021485.1 Acidithiobacillus ferrooxidans ATCC 23270 | reverse complement strand
AGGTTTGCGCCCCGTAAATTTGCACGTCAGATACCCCGGATATACCTGATAATGCCGTGCTGACCTTGGTTTGAGCGTATTTGTCCAGATCATAAAGCGGCATGTTGGGAGCAGACATGCCAATATAAAAAACGGGCTGGGCCGAAGGATTCATTTGCCGGACCGAAGGCGGCTCGGGCATGCCCGGTGGTAAAAAATGCTGAGCCTGGGAAACGGCGTTGGAAACTTGCTGGGTGGCACCCAGCGGGGATTTGCTGAGATCGAACTGCAGGGTGATCTGGGTCACTCCGTTTTGACTGACGGCACTCATGGAGTTGAGGCCGGGAATGCTGGCAAATTGCCTTTCCAGTGGGGTGGCTACCGCGCTGGACATGGTTTTGGGGCTGGCTCCCGGGAGTTCTGCGGTGACCATCACCATCGGAAAGCTGACGTTGGGAAGTAAAGCCGTGGGTAATTGCAAGTAGGCAAATAAACCCAGCAAGGCCACGGCTACTGCGAGTACTGTTGTGGCGACGGGGCGACGAATAAAGGGTGCCGATAAGTTCATGGCTTGATCACGCGCACTTCAGAACCGGGATGAAGCCGGGTCGGCGCCCCCACAATCACGCTGTCTCCCAATAAATGGCTTCCGGCTATGGCAACCTGCTTACCGTTCTGCCCCAAAAATTGCACGGCCTGCATGACAGCCTTGTCTTTTTTTATGGTATAGACAAAAGAGCCGGAGACACCCTGCTGTAAGGCAGTTGCGGGAATGATCAGGGCATGGTGGAGCTCTTGAGCGGTGAAATCCACCTGCACATATTCACCGGGCCAGAGCCGGGCTGGTTGATTACTGAGAGTGGCGCGTGCCGTAACCGTCGCTGAAGCCGTGTTGACGGTATTATCAATCACCGTGACCGTCCCGGTGCCGATCCGGGTCTGATGGTTCTCATCCCAGACGTCCACCTTGCCGGAGTAATCGCTAATGGCGGTATGTAAATCGTTGAGATAGGTTTCAGGCAGACTGAATTGCACGTAGATGGGTTGAATCTGATTGATGGTTACCAGTTGCGTGCTGTTGGCGGTGACCAGGTTACCGGATTTGAGACTCAGGATTCCCACACTACCACTGATGGGGGCGGTAATCCGGGTTTCAGCCAGGGTAATCCGGGCGGCCTGCAGCGCCGCCTGATCAGCGGCCACGGTGGCGGCCGCCGTGTTGGCCTGTGCCTGTGCCTGCTGGACCGTCTGACGGGTGACATAATCCTTGCTGAGCAAAGGCGCATAAGCCTTGACCTGCGCGTCATCATATTGTTGCTGAGCGATTTCACCCTGCAGATTGGCTCGATCTTCAGCCACCTGAGCACCCGGTGTGGCAGGGTCAATCTGGAATAGAAGCTGGCCTTTTTGAATCACTTGCCCCGAGTGGACGGCAACCTTTTGCAAAATGCCGCTTACCTGTGGGGTGATGGTGACACTATGGGACGCCACTGCTTGCCCCAGGGTGTTGACCACAATGGGCAGGTTGCCGGTCTGCACCGTCGCAGTTTCCACGGGCAGCGCCGTGTTTTTGTGGGGCGGCTTATGCTGGGCGCAGCCCGCCAGGATCAGGGCTGCCGCAACGGGAAGCAACAGGGATTTTACGGGCAGGGAACGCATCATGAGTGGAATCCTGTTGTAGTGTTGGGGAGTCCGATCATTCCCAGGGCGTTGGCGAGATTGGCCAGTTGCACATAGGCCGTTGTAATGTCCTGAATCCGGGTCTGCTCAGCAGTCGTCAGCGTCGCCTGGGCAGTCAGCAAATTGAGCATGGTGGAAAGTCCTACCTTGTATTGGGCGCGAATGGCAGCCAGCGAAGCCTGGGCACTATTGACCGCAATTTGTGCAGCTTTTGCCGCCGAGCGCGCACCCATGACGGTCTGATAATCCTGATACACCGTTAAGGCAATACTTTGGGTCTCCTGGTTCAGTGAGGCCCGGGCGCTGCGCTCCTGTCGCCGCGCCTGCTGAATCTGATAACTATCATGAAAGCCCGTAAAAAGGGGCACTTTGAGGCTGAGGCCGATAGCCCAGTTTTGGGAAGGTCCCAACCCATTCTGAAAGCGTTTGCCGCCGGATACCGAGGCGCTGAGAGTGGGTAAACCTTGCGCCTGATCTTCGCGTAAGGTCGCGCGGCTGGCGAGTATCTGGGCGGCGGCAGCCTGCACGCTGGGGTTGTTTTGGGTCGCATGTAATACCAGAGAGTGCACAGAAGGCGTGATATGGGGAGGCAGACGATGGGTATTGAGTGGAACAATAGGAATGGCATTGCCGGGTGACAATCCGCAACTACCTGCGAGCGCACCGTTATCGGAGCGCACGGTCGCCTGGGCGGAGATCAATTGGGCCTGGGCCTGGGCGAGAGCCGACTTGGCTTGCAGGACATCGGCAATGGTCGCCATACCCGCATGCTGTTTCAATTGTGCGGCGTCCAAATTGGCTTCATCTTCCTTGACGGTTTGCGCATAGGCGCGTACCAGCGCCTGTTCACCGATCAGCTGGTAATAGTTTTGGGTCACCGTCAGTGCGACTTTGGTCAGGGCGCTATTGTTGTTGAACCCGGAAATATAAATCTGTGCGAGTGCCGCGTCGCGCTGGGCGCTACGCAGTCCAAAATCGAGGAGGACGTAACTTAAACTCAGTGTATCCGAATTACTGTTGAGGATCGGAATACTGAAACCCGCCGTGGTGTTACTTTGCGAGCGGGCCGCATTGTCGGTGAGGGAAAGACTCGGCAACCACGCCGATTCCGCGACCCCCAGCCCCACTGCGGACGCCTGCAGATTCTCGAAAGCCACCCGTGTTTGCGGATTGTGGGCGAGGGCGTAGGTGGTAAGCGCAGCGAGGCTTTGGGCTTTGGTGAAGGTCTGTTCTTTGGGTAGCCGAATTTGCGGGAGTTTGAGCTGTGGATCATGCCAGATTTGTCCCAGCGGTTGCTTTACCAATCCCTGGGTATCAAGAGGATCATGAACGAGCAGGTCGAGAGGCGCTGCACTCGCGCTAGGAATCAAAAAAAGAAGTGGTACTAACGGGAACCGCAAGCGCATAATAATAAAAAAATACATAAGCATTTCGTGGCTCACCATCATAAAATTACCACGTTCAAAAAAGTTATTAGCACGATTACACTCTTGCGCGGAGCCCCATCGCTCCGAGCGAGGCGCGACACTGGCGGCGGCTCTGAACAGGCTTGCCGGAAGATCGGCGTGACGGAAGCGATGATTGAAGCGGTAAGTCACGACGGAGAGGTAAAGTTGCGTGTATTTGCTGAATTTGAAAGCGTGGTAGGCACCGGAGGTACTGGTTTTTAGATTGCTGAGCAGGGTATTGACCCACAAGAACTGAGGCAGGCCCCGAGGCTTGCGGCCACCCGCCACCATCACATCGTGGTGACAGCATGCATCGGCGACACCATTGAAATGGGCGAGTCCGTCTGCCAGTGCAGTGCAGTAGGGCGTGAAGAAGTCTTGTGCCCAATCTGCAGTGCGCGGGAAGTCAATAATGGCCGTAAATTTGGCATAGACGGGATGATGCTGCTCATCCAGAGGGACCGCCGCGACGAAGGGGACCTTGTTTTCCGACCCGCGACTAACCCTGCCGCAGGGCTGTCCGCATCCCAGATACGCATCGTCGGCTCGTACCTCGTCTTGTAGCGTGTAGATCTCCTCGCGTTTAACCATGGCCTGCGTCAGCTTGTGGTGGATGCGCCAGGCTGTGGGATAACTGACGCCCAATTGGCGCTTCAGCGCCAGTGCAGACAAGCCCGTCTTAACCTGGCTAATCAGATGGATGGCCAGAAACCAAATGGTCAGCGGAAGGTGCGTGCTTTGGAACACCGTACCGGCAATGAGCGAAGTGCGGTGTCGTCGGCAGGAGGGGCACTGAAAGTTTGCGTGAGCCACTTTTTAGGACGTTTTATTTAACGTAACCGCATTGCGGGCATTGAAAGCTCTCCGACCACTGTACGGTCTCCAATGCTGTGGCGTACTGCCCTTCGTTACCAAAGCAGTGCATGGACTCAGTGAGACACGAAGACACCGTCTTTGTTGGAACTGAACGCGATTCATCGGCATGAAACACCCCTTGGCCTATAAAGATCATTAGATTGTGTGTCATCGAAAAAAGGAAATACTAAACAGAGCGGAAAAACCGTGCTAATCAGAAGAAAATCAAAAGCTATAACCAAACCTATCAATGATAACATGGTCTATTTTGCCAATGTAGTCAATATGTTCCTGCTTTACAAAGTGATCCTTATAGGTACTCTGATCAGCCTCACCTTTATTTACGACTATATTCTCATAAACAACATCAAACTTCTGGCATATACTAGAAATAAAATCATCAAATGATTCATACATACCCACATTTGGAACGCCATCTATCCATATATTTTGAGGGATACCAAACCAGATCGATTTTTCATGTTTTAAATTAAAGTCCATCCATTCAGAAAAATTATAATAACGAGCTAAAAGATGATGATCGGTTAGTCCAGCCCATCTTGCATAACCAACTGATCGGTGATAATAGTATAATGAAACAATTCTCTGCCATGGATTTCTGACCATCGCAAAAATAAAATATTGATCCCATAGCTCTTGTAAAATGCAATCTTTAAGTTCATAGGTACTAACATGAATAAACCTAGCATTTCCATGGTCATGCAAGCTAAGTATGCGACGAATAGAGCTACCGCCAGTTTTCGGGTTGTGTATAAATAGTAAACGCTTAGATTGGTCGAAATACACTATATTATCCTCTCAATTAACTGATGTATTTGGCAGTAATATCTATCAACAATGACGGATCATTACTTAATAGATATGCGTAGCAAGCTTGGACAAAGTCGTCGATATCAGTATTTGCCTCACGTAAATGTCTGAACTGCCATTTACCCACGCCTCCAATCCAGCGGCCTTTTTTATGAGTGATATACTGAGTCATTGCCCAAACAAGATTTGCAGTCACATATAAACGCTCGCCATCAATATTAATACATTTTTCCAAGTCATCATGGATGTTCTTAATATTTGCAAGAATGCCATCAATTGTACCACGATATGTGTTTAAATGGCTTGGGCAAACGTTTGTACCGTTATCCCACAATGATACGGCTAAAGTCCTAAGATCTGAAGCCTCATTATTTACTTCAAAGAGAACTTTTGAATGTCCAACCATATGTGCGTAAACCCCTCGCCGAATAGTGCAATCATCATGAATAAGTTTCACTAATGTATTAATGCTACCGCCAACAATGTCAAAATTGTAGCGCTTATAACGTATGGAGCTATCAATAAGCTCGTCACGATCTGTAATAACAATCAAATCAATATCTGATTTAACAGAAAAAGTACCAGCTGCAAGGCTTCCAGAGAGTAATATTCCCCGGGAATACGGATACTCCTGGGAGACCATTTCATTAATACATGACAAGATCTTTCTATCAACCACGACTAAATACCGTAGGTAAAGCTTTAAAAACGAGTAGAAAACTATTCATAATCATTATGACTGCTTTGCCGTATAGCCTAAGATCATTGCGTAAGCCGGGTAGCGATTTTTACCTACGAGAGATCGAGCTAAATCCCATTTTACGCCCCCAATGCCACAGCAGCCTATTCCACTAGAGGCACACACTAGATAAATATTTTGTGCTAGATGGCCACATTCTAGTAAAGCTAGAAGCCAAGATAACTCACCATAGTTAGCCTTACTATAAACTGTATTTATAGAGAATAAAATTGTCAACGTTTTTCCGGTAAAATGGCTATTAATTAGCCCCTCTGACAGGGATTTATAGTAAACCAACGCGTGCTTATTAACGTCGTACTGGTAGAACTCATGTTCTCCATCATTACTGCTTTTAACGATGTATGCTTCAACTGGATAAAATCCACCACCGCTTGGATAAGCTCGTTTTTCAATTCCATCACGCGGGGCCAAACCAAAGGCATTTTTTAAAATATAACCTAGATCATCATCGTTTAGATTGTCATTTTCGTCGAAGTTAATGCATGAACTACGGGAGTTTAAACATTGAAGTAAGTTCACATCCAGAATTTCTCCAGATACAGGCAAATGGGTGACAATAGAATCATTATATTGCTGATTAAAAGCGCCTATGTCATAGCTTGTTGTGATATTGCTTTTGACATTTGGTCTGCCAATATTGCGTAGGAACATCTCACCAATATCCAATTTAAATCTCCTTCAGATTTTTATCTCGGTAAAAATTATTATTTTATTAAAATATGCATCCGAACCGAAAGCGTTTTATCATATATAAAACTAATGTTCATTGTTTGATTTATGGGAACGGGTGCGGCCATTCATTAAGTGAACCACTTTCTCCAATTCTTCTTATGAGACGTAGGTTATCGAGAGGGCGGTGTCTCTCACTATTATACAAAGGAACCAGATCGGGTGAAACTACGCTTACCACAAATCTTCCACCACATGATAAATGGCTAGCGTCAATATTTTTATAGTACATGTTAATACCTTTTTTTTGTAAGTGAGTGACTAGGTCACGTAACCCGGTAAATTCAGTTCCTCTGTATGGAGCTAAGTGCTTATCCCTATTGGTGTTCAGAAAGTCAAATGCTTCAGATTTACCAGGATCGCAAGCATACCAATCACTATGGAATCTAATAGGTCCTCCATTAGGAAAAAGAGAAACATCATCCGAAGTGCTTTCTATAGAAGATAATAACTGATCATGAATTACACTCTCCGTAACCAAAGTATAACTAATTAATCCTAGCATTATTTCAGATAAACAGTGTTCAATAGCGTCTTCATAAGTCAACCCAGAGGCTGTTGATATTAGATTATATGGAAATGCTGATTGATTTATATAGCATAAAATTGACGGCACCAATAAATCTGTCGTAATATCATATAGCCGTATCGAAATATCAGCTCTGGAGGTTTCTGCAAAAATTTTAGATATAGACTTATTAGTAAAGTATCTAACATGGTCAATCTCGGTAAATCCTGATCTGCTAAGCCAGAACAATACAAATGAGTCTCGTTCTACAAGTTCGAGCGCGCCTGAAACCAATGCTTTGTCTTGAGAAACATGAGCGGCCTTGCCTGTACTGAGAGACTCATGGCAGCAAGTTTGATTGCTAACACCCATGTAAACATGCGTTGCAGGATATAACACCGGGGATTCTTTTTTACTTCTAGCCAGTGGGATAACATTAGTGAATGATATCATTAAATTTTTATCGATATTACTATGAGGTATTTTATAATAAATGCCATTATCTTCTAGTTTATGCGGTATTTCTGTAACAATATCCTTCTCTAACATCAGAAAAGAACTCATTCGTTCAACAGCTTCTGAATATGCTTTTTGATAGGCGGTATCTAGGTTGAAATCATTTCCCACTCCAACTATACCATTTTCTAATGCCCCATGCACGAATAAATTTGAGGACTCGTTGTTATAGGCATTATCTTTTAGCGCTTTCTTTTGATTAGTTAGGCGAATGGCTGGATTTACTTGAATAGATACAAAAGACATATCCGAATACCATAAGGGTTTTCTAGATATTGTAGCTTCACTGAAAATGCCATATATTTGTGGCTTATTAATAAAAATCATATATCCTCCATGTGTTGATTTCATTTATACTATAACAGTGTAATTAAGAGCTTACAGTCTTAGTCGCCACTGGTTTTGTGGAAGTTTGTCACCACAAAGCATTATGTACAACAGCCACACTGTGGAAGCGCTATGGTTGCGCTACGATTGACCTCTACACCTAAATCGTCAAATGTAATAGTATGCACGATATTCCTTACTTTTTTTATAATGTTTACAAGAATAAAACTTGACGTTAGCGCTATATAATATTGGTTCTTTGCTTCTATCGAAATATCATTAACTTTAACTAAATGAATTTGATCATTTTCTATCCAACTCTCTATGTTAGCAGCTATTGGCATGTGCTCGTGTGGCAGGCTACCAATATGAAGACCCCTTAGGCACTTATAGCAACCGTTTTTGTAATCTGTTAGGTTGCTGATAAGAACCATATTAAATGACGGCGAATAGACATATATCCATTCAATTTTTTGATATGAAAATTTTTTATTAATCCTGTAGAAGTCTTTCGGATTTAATCCGATCGCTATAAATAACCTGGATCGCATATTTTCTCCTATTCCATCTAATCCTTGCGGGGTTACGACATCGACTTCACAGCCATAAAATGTAGTTTTAAAAGATTCTTGGCTCATCAGTGAAATACATGTGTTGACTACTTCGTTTGCTGTTTTGCTATGGTCATCTACGATAAATGTAACCTTGCTAAACGCTTGTATATCATGCCTCTCACCTTCTTCCTTGATAACTACACCTAAAGTGCTTAGTGACTCTAATAGCTCGGCGGTTTCAATTTCGGATTTTCCATTTGTTGTCCGATCTAGTATATTAAGCTCTCCATCATATTCCTTAATTAATTCTTTCACTGGCCCGTCAATTTGTAAGTGTAATCCGTCTGACCATATTACTAAAAAATGTTCACTCGGTAAAAAACCTAAATTACATGCACCATTCCAAATGTTCATTTATCCTCCTATTACAACTATAAAAAGTGCGGCTCTTTAAGCGCCGCACGTAAAGGCTAGTTAATTGTCATTATCCGCAGCAGCAGCAGTCTGCGCAACAACAGCAGTATATACCGCCCTGGCCGCTCGAACTCAATGGTCGGTTGCCACGAACGTTGCCGATGTTATTGCTGAATACGTCGTTACCAAATGCTGAAATCTTAAACATTGTGTTTCTCCTATAGAAATGGGGTAAAATTTTTTCAATGGTATCTATTAACTATGTGTTCATAATTTCCCCTCCATTCAACCAATAGCAGAAATTGAAACAGTCAACTTTCTGGCTCCCTCGCGTCGTCGCCTCTGGGCCTCTTCCCGACCGCACATTACATCATAAGTCCGTGCGTCACGCAGCCTCGCCGAATCTTCCGCCTGATCGTGCTGGGACTCCTGCCCAGCTGCCTAGCAATGCCGCGAATACTCACCTTGGTTTAAACCACGCTGAATCTGGTTCTGCTGATCGGGCATCAATTGCGTATATTTTCTTACCATCCCTTACCTCCGCCTACCTTCGACCAGAGGTGTTGCACTTCATTCTAGGGCGCGCCCTTGTTTAATCCAAAAACCTAACATTTTGCATTAAGCCTAACACAGTTATGTTACACATTTATGAACCTATTCTTGCACGTTCATGACAATATGGAGTTTTTATTCAATTGACAACGAAGCAGTCCAGAAATCAATTGATGATAGACCAGCGTATTATTCTAAATTCGGCAGTTACCTCTACTGATTTGGCAGGATATCTTTGATATGATTGGTTTTTCCATTGTCATGGAGGCTCACCCTGTGGGTGATGACGAAAATCGGTCGCAAAAGGCCATTCCTGCGGCAGTAAAAGCCATGGTCGTGGACACACTGGGCGGTCGCGTTCAGGTATCCTGGGATCCGGAATCGGCCGCTACTCCCTTTGGCCAGTTGGTGTTCTTTGCTGAGTTTCTGGAGGTCAGCGGTTTGTTTGATGCCTGGGTAGAAGAATGCCCCTTGATCTACAACAGCCCCAATGCCCCGAAGAAGCGCGATGTATTGGGCACCTGGAATCTCTCCATCCTGGCAGGTCACCGACGCTACGCACACGTCACGGCATTACGCAGTGATGGCGTGAGTCCCTAAATCCTGGGGATGAGCAAGATCGTCAGCGAAGACGCTCTGCGCCGGGCGCTGGGGAAAATCCCCGAAGCCGAAGGGACCGAATGGATGCGCAAGCATTTGTTCAAAAGCGTAACAGCGGCCTGTCACACGCCCTGGATTCTCGATATCGATACCACCATCAAAACCTTGTTCGGGCATCAGGAAGGGGCGGAAGTGGGCTACAATCCGCACAAACCGGGGCGTCCGTCCCACGCCTATCACGCGTACTGGATGGGCAATCTCGTCTGCTGCTGGATGTGGAAGTCACGGCCGGCAACACCACGGCCTCCAACCATGTCCAACCAGGACTGAACCGCGTACTGGACTCCCTGAATACTGAACAGCGCCCTTATCTGGTCCGTGGCGACTGTGGTTTTGGTAATGACGCCGTTATTCGGGAAATGGAGTCCCGGCAGCAGCCGTACCTGTTCAAATTACGTCAGTCACCCCGCGTCAAGCGCCTGCTGCAGCGGGTTTTTACCCGCCGGGACTGGGTGGATGCGGGACAGGGTTGGGAAGGTCGCGAGGATCGTATTCAACTGGCCGGGTGGCAGCAGAGCCGTCGGGTGGTCATTCTCCGGCGTTTGCTGAAGCAAAACCTGATCGCCACCCAGGAACAGCAGGGCCAACTGGAATTTGCTTTCGTGGACCGGCGACAGACCAAGGTCTACGAATACGCCGTGCTGGTGACGGATCTTACAGAAAGTATTCTGGGCATCGCGCAGATGTACCGGGACCGGGTGGATGCGGAGAACGGTTTTGACGAACTCAAGAATCAATGGGGGTGGGGTGGCTACACCACCCGGGATCTGGCGCGTTGCCGACTTTCTGCCCGTGCGGTGGGACTGGTGTATAACTGGTGGAGCTGGTATACCCGACTGGCCTTTCCGGAATCCCGGCGAGAGGCTATCACCAGCCGTCCATTGCTGCTGTCCGCCATAGGCCGAAGCACGAAACACGCTGGACAGACCCAGCTTTACCTGACGCTCATGCATGCCGCGCAGAAAAAGGTCGAGCGCGGAATTGAGAATATCCGCCGAGGCTTACGGGCGGTTCGCCAGACTGCGGAGCGGTTGCTGGGGCGCCAGCCATGGGACCTCCTCGTGCGCTACATCGTCGCCTAAATTACCCAATCACCGTGGTTACCCGATGGGGCGATTCCTGCTCTGGCCGGGCCGTAACTGCTTTTTTAGGTTCATTCCAGGCTTTCTGGAGTATGGTGGCAGGAACTCGAAGAATCCGGAGGCAGCTATCGGCCGGACCTGACGCGCTAGCATGGGATTTTTCACCCTCGCGCCGCGCCCGCCCTTTCGCCTGGATCTCACGGTCTGGGCCTTGCGCCGCCAAACCCATAATCAGGTGGACGGCTGGGAGAGCGAAGCCTACCGTCGGGTGTGGCGCTTCGGGGATCTCTGGCTGAAGCTGCACCACCAACGCGGGCTTCCGGACGCTCCTCCTGTCCATTCTCGTCCCATCCGTACCGGTCATCTCGGCTTAACCTGTTGGAAGAATACGCTTGGGGATGAGCAATATCAGGGGTAACAAGCAAAAGAAGATGATGGTGATCCACTGAAACACGTCCAGGAAGCCGATCATTTCGGCCTGGCTGAATAAGGTCTGACCGAGCAATGCCCAGACGCGAGGATCCTGTGGTGCCAATCCGCTGGCTTGCAGCCAATTCGGCAGCGTCGCACTGAAGGTATTGATGTGTCCGCCCAACTGGTTCCAGTTGATCTGGGTCTCATTCGTGAGCACGGTACCGTCGATGGCGATGCCGATGGAATTCCCGAGGGTGCGGGCGAGGTTGAAAATGCCGCTGGCTTCCGCCGATACCGCAAGCGGCAGGGTATCGAAGGCGATGACGGTAAGGGGCACGAAGATCATCCCCATGCCGATCCCCCGGATAATACCGGGATAAATGACCCAAACAGGACTGATATACAGACTGTAACTGGTCATGATCCAGGTACTGATCCCGGTCAGCAAAACCCCGGCTACGATAAAAAGTCGCGGCTGGTAACGATTGATGAAGCGCCCAACGATCATCATGGTAACGGCGCTGGCAACGCCGCGCGGAAACATGACCCAGCCGATGGTTTCCGGCATGTAATTCAGCAGCCCCTCCAGCATGAGCGGCTGCATGGCGGTGGTGCCGAAGAGGCCAAGGCCGAATACGCCGGTGATCAGCGTGGCGGTAGCGAAACTGCGGTCGCGAAAGAGATGGAGATCGATGATGTTGTCGGCGATCATCCATCCCCGCAGCAAAAAGGTGAGGATACCAAAAACCGCGAGGATCGACAGGGCCACGATGAGTCTGGAGTCAAACCAATAATCCTCATTACCCCGTGACAGCACGATTTGCAGGCTGCCGATTCCAATCGCCATGAGCAACAGACCCGGCCAGTCGGTGGCCAGATTTTTTCTTTCGCTCTTCCGCATGGTGGCGGCACCCAGCAAGAGCGAAAAAATCCCGACGGGAAGGTTGATGTAGAACAGCCAACGCCAGCCCATGTGCTGCGTGATATAGCCGCCAAAGACCGGACCCATGGCCGGCGCCACCATCAGCACCATGCCCCAAATGGCCATGGCTCGCCCCCGTTCCTTGCCCGGAAAGAGGTTGACCATGGTGGATTGGGCCAAGACCACCATGAGCGCGCCGAATCCCCCTTGCAGGGTGCGTAAAAAGACGATTTCCGCCAAAGTCTGGCTCGCCCCGCACAGCCCCGAGGCAACGACAAAACCGGAAACACTGATGAGGAAAAGACGCCGCCGCCCAAAGAGGGCGGCAAGATGGCTGGTCAATGGTATAGTGACTGCGTTGGCGGCCAGATAGGCGGTGAGCACCCAAGTGATCCGGTTCGGCGTAGCAGCCAAGGTTCCCATCATATAGGGCAGCGCCACGCTCACTACGGTCATGTCCAACAAGACCATCACCATCGCCAGCATGAAGGCGATGGTGATCAGCCAACGATGCTCTTGGGATGATTCAGGAGGGGTAGTCGCATGAATTGCGCTTGCCGCCAAGGGGTTATCTCCTTTGGTAAAACCGTGAATTGCGCCCGCCGTGAGCTATACGGGGTGCCAGCCAATGGGGATTCCTGCCGTGAGAAAGTAATGCGCTGTCCCCACTACCAGCGAAAACCCGACAGGTGACGCCAGCGTGGCAGGTCTTTGGCTATGGGCAGACTTACACCGTGGTCCCATGCCCATATTTCCGGATGGCTCAAGGGACGCGCTGTGGCGAAAAGTCGGCGAATGCGTTCTTCTGTCCTCGGATGGGTGCGTAACCACGAGGGAACGGCTACTCTCCCCAGTTTGGGGAACAGTATTTTCATTTCCCGTTCCTGGGCATCTTCCATCTTTTGCAGTGCGCTGGCCAGACCCTGGGGGTCATGGGTGAGTTCCATGGCACCACGATCCGCCTCAAACTCACGTGTGCGAGAAAGAACCAATTGCAACGACATACTTACCGAGGGTGCGACCATCAGCAAAAAAATCAGTCCCCATGGCATGGTGTACTTATGCATGATCCATAAGGGTAAATTGATCAGGATCAAAACCTGGCCCAGCAAACAGAACGTCCATGTCATCTGGCTGAAGAGATCCGCAACAATCATGACCCAGATATCCTTGTGGCGGATATGGGAGATCTCATGTGCCAACACAGCAGCCAGTTCACGCCCATCAAGTGTGCGCAGCAGGCCATCGGAAATCACCAAGGACACATGTGCATCCAGTCCGGTGGAAAATGCATTCAGGGCAGGGGTGGGCAGGTGATACAAGGTCGGAAAATGTTCCAGCCCGGAGCGTTCGGACAATCTTTGCACCATATCGAAGAGCAGCGGCGATTGCCCGGGTGTAATGACTTCCGCTCCCATTCTACGAATGAGTAATTGTGGCATCAGCCGGGGCGCAAATAAAATAAACAGAATGCCCGCACCCAACATCACGTAAAGCGTATCTACTCCACCCAGGAGCCAACCGATCCACATCATCAGCAACAACATCGCGCTGATGATGCCTGTCGATTCAAGCCAATTGACAAGATGGTGCCAACGCCAACGCAACATTAAGCCCTCTCTTTGGGAATCTTTTGACCCCAGCCCATATATCCGTTGCCAGGCCTAATGAATGGAAGCGGCATGAAATAAACGGGAAGCATGCCATGGATAAAACACCCACCACGGGGGACACGGTCACGATTTTCCCACGGTATACATGAGTCATGGTGAAAGATGCGCGCGTCCGCACATGAGGTCGGATTTTTCCGTCCAGCGTCATTCTGATTTGCAACCCCTTTTGAAATGCGGAAGGAGGCAACACCAGAAGGCGCACTGCGACCTTATCCTGATTACTATGGATTATCTCTCCCGCTGAGCCGCCTCAAACGTATCATGGCGCCACCGTCACCGGCGTACCGATATGCATCATTCCATAGGCTCTTTGTGCCGCCTTTAACGGCAGTTCCACACAACCGTTACTTTGCCGAAACCCGTACGCAAGACGGGGAAAATAGTGCACCGCACGGCCATCCCAGAAGTAGTTGACGAAGCGCACGCCTGAATCGTTATAACACTCGCCATGGGGAAAACAACCGGTCATTCGCGTACTCAGAAAGCGCGCGTAGACTGCCCAGGTACCGTTGGGGGTGATCGCACCGGGCACCCCGGTATTGGTCGGGCTTTGCAACACCCATTTACCCCTATCCGTTTCCGCGTTGTAGCGCCAGATGGACAACGTTTCTGGCGTGCCTTTGCGCACATAAACCCACACAAACGGCTTTGGCGCGTCTTCTCCGCGCCGATGGGCGGCAAGGACAGCCGCATAAAGGCGATGGCGGTTGTCATGATCAAACCAGTCGCTGCTTTGGTTGGACCATGGCAGCCCGTGCACCTTGGCAAAAAAATCCAGTGCCCCGAAGAGCAAGGGCGATCCCGGAGAGTTCGGGGTGAGCATCTGCAGTGAAGGCGGCGTGCCTGACGGCCATAACCACCAAATTTGTGGGTTTTCCCCCCCTAGCCCGGTCCAGCCCACTTGCCCTGGTAAATAGTGCATTTGCGCAAGCGCGCGGGCAACACGCAACCAAGCTGGTGCCGGCGTTGTTGCCGCGAGTGCGCCGCCGCCAGCAGCAGAAGCGGGCCATAACAGGACCATCAGAATCCATATCCTTTTCACGTCTCGCGTTCCTGCCATGCCCCCATAACCAGTACCGCGGCACCGTGGACCGCGCCACCTCTCAAATCCGCCAATGCCACATTCGCCATGGCCAAAGGATACGTCGTGATATGGCTTTGCACCGGGACCCGTCGTGCCAGTGGGAAATAGTCCTCGGCATCTTTGCGCGTCAGGTTGGCAACCGATCGCACCTGTCGCTCCTCCCAGAGTAAGGAATAGGGGAAAGCTGGGATATCCGACATGTGAATCCCCGCACTGATCACAACACCCCCTTTCTTGACCGCCTGAAGAGCAATAGGTATCAGGGCTCCAACCGGTGCAAACAAAATTGCCGCATCCAGCGGTTGTGGCGGCAGGACCTCCGATCCACCTACCCACACAGCCCCCAATTTGATCGCTAGATCCTGTGCCTTGCTATCGCCCGGGCGGGTAAATGCATAGACCTCCATGCCTTGATAACGCGCTACCTGAATCAGTAAATGCGCGGCAGCGCCGAATCCATAAAGACCCAGGCGTCGTCTTCCCGCGGCAAAACGTAAGGCCCGAAAGCCGATGAGCCCCGCACACAACAGCGGGGCACCTTCCGGATTGGCGTAAATGTCTGGAAGAGGGAAGCAGTAACGCGCATCGGCGACCATATACTCGGCGTAACCGCCATCCACGGTGTAGCCATGAAAACGCGCCTGGTCACAAAGATTCTCCCGTCCTGCTCGACAATATTCGCAGGCACCGCAGGTCCATGCGAGCCAGGGAATTCCCACCATCTGACCGGTCTGTAAGGAAATATCGGGGCTTCCCACCGATTCTATCTGGCCGACTACTTCATGGCCGGGAACGAGTGGTAGTTTGGGGTTGGGCAATTCACCGTCCACTACATGCAGATCGGTACGGCACACTCCGCACGCCAGTATTTTTACCAGGACCTGGCCCGGCTGTGGCCGCGGTCGCGGCAATTCAGTGGGCACCAAAGGCCTACCCACCTCTTCCAGAACCATGGCATGCATGAAACACCTCCTTGTAGTCGCCATATAACTTCCATGACGACGTACCGTCGCGGGTTTACGGAAAGCAACAAGCCTGATTCTGCAATTGTAGACCAGCCGGCAATGGTCGCGTCGCCAGCCATGACAACGAGGGCGGCACCCGCCACGATATCTGTCACCACCGGGGCACCCCCTGCGGAATCCCAGAGTGATGCGCACCACCATGGTGCGGGAATCCATTGCTATAATGAAATGGACTGGCGTTGAGATTCAACAGCGCAGCGCCAGGCCTTGCCGGACAGAACGCGGGCGATCCTGCAAGGTGAGGGCCCCGTCCCGCATCATTCAGGAGCAATAACATGGCACTTATGAAATGGGAACCACTGCGTGAAATAGACGACATGTTCGACCGCTATGTAATGTCGATGGGTTGGCCTTCCCGGCGTCAGGAACTCATAACAGCGGGTGATTGGTCGCCCCGCGTTGATATCAGCGAGACTGATAACGAGTTCCTGATCAAGGCCGAAATACCTGAGGTCAAGAAAGAAGATGTCAAAGTCAGTGTGGATAAAGGGGTGCTTACCATCCAGGGGGAACGGAAGCAGGAGAAGGAGGAGAAAGGGAAAAAATTTCATAGAATCGAGCGATACTACGGAAGTTTCATCCGTAGCTTTACGCTGCCAGATAATGTTGACGAATCCAACATAAAAGCCACGTTCAAGGATGGTATGCTGAATCTTCAGGTGCCCAAAAGTGCTCGGGCGAAGCATAATGCCATTGAAGTGAAAGTGGAGTAATTGCGCCCGCAAACCGCTCCGCCGTGCGTGTCGGATGCAGCATTTACCTGCTGTATTCTGGCTGCTATGCAGGGGTTTTGGGATGACGCCCGGATTTTTGGCACGATTGGCCGTGACCATTGTTGTCATGAGCGAGTTGATCGGTCAACGGGAGGTAAGGCATGGTAGGGTCAGAACGGTCCGTTCACATTTCGGCAGAAGGGTTGAGATTGGAAGGCAACTGGGTGATTCCCGAAAACGCCCTCGGCCTGGTGCTCTTTGCTCACGGCAGCGGCAGCAGCCGCCTAAGTCCCAGGAATAATTACGTGGCGCAGGTGCTGCGTGACGGCGGTATTGCTACCTTGCTCTTTGATCTGCTGACCGAAGAGGAGGATCGGGTATATGCCACCCGCTTCGATATCGGTCTGCTGAGCGAGCGCCTGGCTTTAGCTACCCGCTGGACACAGCGACAGCCGGAGGCAGCGGGCCTGCCCCTGGGTTATTTCGGTGCCAGCACCGGCGCTGCGGCAGCCTTGCGCGCAGCCGCCCAATTTGGTGACGCTATCGCTGCTGTGGTCTCCCGCGGCGGGAGGCCTGATCTGACCGGACCGGCCATCTCCCGGGTGACGGCTCCTACCCTCCTGATCGTCGGTGGTCTCGACGATGTGGTCATCGGCATGAATGAAACGGCCTACGCCGAGCTGCGGGCAGAGAAGCAGATGGTCATTGTTCCCGGCGCCACCCATCTTTTTGAGGAGCCAGGCACCTTGGAAGAGGCCGCAAGCCTGGCCTTGGCGTGGTTTCAGCGCCATTTCAAGAAGTAGGTGCACCCACGCCTGAGGATGATCGAGTGCTGGTTACCCCATTAACTGCTGGCGCAGCCGTCTCCATCCGAGGACGACGCATTTCAGGTACTTTGAAATGGCGTCATTACGCCGCCCTTCGGTGGCTCCGTATTGCCGGTCGGTGACATGGGGACGAGGAAATGTTCTCAGAATAGGTAGAGAGCGAGGCCGCAAAGGGCCAAGGCCGTACCCTACGGCCAGGGAAGGGGAGTGGGGCCATGTGCTATCCTAATGATTAAAGATTCTGATCTGCGGAGCGGGCTCCGGTATGGCTGGTCTGCTTCAGGAGGGATACCCATGGAGAACGGCGTCGGCACCGCGCAGGACCCGCCATCGGAGTTCGCCGTCAAGGACTGCGCCCTCCTCGCCATCGCCACGGGGCGGCGCGTGTATACCCTGTCGGAACTGCGTGGCGGGCTCGAAAGCGTGGGGGAGGCCAGTATCTATTACCATTTCTGGGGCAGCTTGCTGCAACCACGTTTCGGGGAGCGGGAGTACAATAACGATTTTGCCGGTTGGGTCTTGCACAGCCTTCACGACGCCAGGCTGGCCGAGCGCATGGCCATGCTGGACCCCCGGGAATATCCCGATCTTTCCGAACTGCGCTTCGATCTCCTCGAAATCATCGACGAACGGCTGGACGAGGCGGATTACCTGCACTGGATGCCGGCGGCCCAGCCCTTCCAGTTCATGCGTTCGCAGATCGTGGTCTTCAGTACGGACAAGCGGGTGTCCACCCCCGCCGAACTGCTCGCCATACTCCCGACCTTGCCCGTAAGCAGCCTGTTTTACCACTTCATCGACGCGCGTCGGCGGGTACCCGAGGCCGGCGACGACTTCAGCGCCTGGCTCTCGGACTTTGGCGACATGGGACAGCGGCTGCGCGACGGTCTCACCCGTGTGGACCCTTATTTCGCGACACTCGGGACCTTGCGGGACCAGATCTCGACCATTTTCGCCGCAGAATTGGAGGATGGCCATGCTGCTTGACAAATACGCGCGTGTCGTCGGCGAGGATGCCGTCGACCACCTCCGCCAGTTGGCCCGGCCCCTGGCCGGCAAGCAGATGGTCCATGTGAATTCCACACGGGTCGGTGGAGGTGTTGCCGAAATCCTGGACAAGCTGGTGCCCCTCACCCGCGAACTGGAGATCGACGCCCGCTGGGAGGTCATCACCGGAAGCCCTTCTTTCTACGAGTGCACCAAGACCATGCATAATGCCATGCAAGGCAGCCCGTTCCCCATCCGTGAAGCCCTGCTGCGGGTCTACGAAGAAACCAACCGGGAGAATGCCGAGAGGCTCGGTTCCCTGCTCACCGATGCCGATATCGTCTTCATTCACGACCCCCAGCCCGCGCCGCTGATCCATTACCTGAACGACCGCAAGGGCAAATGGGTATGGCGCTGCCACATCGAGGCGAGCCATCCCTATCGTCCGGTCTGGCGTTATCTGCGGCGCCATGTGGCGGAGTACGACGCCACGGTGTTCTCCCTGGCCGGCTTCGCCCAGCCCCTGCCCAACCCCCAATACATCATCCCCCCCAGCATCGACCCGCTCAGCGACAAAAATGTCAATTTGTCCCAACGGGAGATCAAGGCGGTAGCCCGGCGCTTTCAGATCGATCCCGAGCGGCCCCTCGTCGCGCAGATTTCCCGTTTCGACCGCTTCAAGGACCCCATCGGCGTGATCAACGCCTACCGCCTGGCCAAGACCTACGTGCCCGAGCTGCAACTCGTGCTGGCGGGCGGAAGCGCCGACGACGACCCGGAAGGCAGCGTCATGCTCGCCGAAGTGCAGGCCGCGGCCCAGGGGGACCCGGACATCCACGTCCTGGCCCTGCCGCCCGACGCCCACCGCACCATCAACGCTCTCCAGCGTCTGGCGGACATCGTCCTGCAGAAGTCCCTGCGGGAAGGTTTCGGCCTCGCGGTCACCGAAGCGATGTGGAAGGACAAGCCCGTCATCGGCGGCGACACCGGCGGTATCCGCCTGCAGGTGGTCGACTACTACACCGGGTTCCTGGTGAACTCGCCGGAAGGGGCGGCCCTGCGGATCCGCTACCTCCTGCGCAACCCCAGGCTGATCCGCAGCATGGGGAGGCAAGGGCGGCGCTTCGTGCGGGAGAACTTCCTGTTGACGCGCCAGTTGCGCGAGTACCTGGCCCTGGCGGTCGGCCTGCTGCACGGGACCACCGAACGGATCGAACTCGGTTGACCGCCCAGGAGGGGAAAGCGATGTGCCGCCACGACATGCCTTTCGGCGCCCAGCGCCTCGAAGACGGGCGCTGGCGGTTCCGGCTCTGGGCACCTGCGGCGGGAACGGTGGAACTCCAGCTCCCGCACGGCACAGGGGTACGGTACACGCCTATGCGGCCGGAGACCGAGGGTTGGTTCGCGCTGGAAACGGGGGCGGCTCCGGGGACCGCTTATGCCTATCGCATCAATAGGGACCTCGTCGTCCCGGACCCCGCATCCCGCGCCCAGCTCGACGATGTTCACGGCCCGAGCCTGCTGGTGGACCCCGCTGCCTTTGCCTGGGAAGACGGCCATTGGCGGGGGCGGCCCTGGGAAGAGGCCGTGATCTACGAGCTGCATACCGGCACCTTCTCGTCCGAGGGCACTTTCGGCGGGATCACCGCGCGCCTGGACCAGCTGGCCGGGCTGGGCGTCACGGCCCTGGAGCTCATGCCCGTGGCGGACTTTCCCGGCGAGCGGGACTGGGGCTACAACGGGGCGCTGCCCTTCGCGCCGGATCGGCGCTACGGCACGCCCGACGACCTGAAACGCCTGGTGCAGGGAGCTCACCGGCGTGGCCTCATGGTATTCCTCGACGTCGTGTACAACCATTTCGGACCCGTGGGAAATTATCTGTCCCATTACGCCCCCGCCTTCTTCACCGACCGCCACCACACCCCCTGGGGGGCGGCCATCAATTTCGATGGCCCCGGAAGCCGCACGGTGCGCGCGTTTTTCATCCACAACGCCCTGTACTGGCTGGAAGAGTTTCACATGGACGGCCTGCGCCTCGACGCCGTGCATGCCATCTGCGACGACTCGGACCCGGACATCATCGAGGAGCTGGGCGCGGCGGTCGCCCGGCGCTTTCCGCACCGCCCCATACACCTGATGCTGGAGGATGACCGCAACAGCGCCCACTACCTGGTCCCGGAGGGTTCACGGCGCATATATGCCGCCCAATGGAACGATGATTTCCACCACGCCCTCCACGTCATCCTGACCGGTGAGGCGGAGGGCTACTACGGGGACTTCGCCGACGATCCCCATGGGCTCCTCGCCCGCTGCCTGGCCGAAGGCTTCGCCTTCCAGGGTGCCTGGTCCGTCTACCACGGGCGGCGCCGCGGCGAGCCGAGTGCCGGTCTCCCGGTCACCGCCTTCATCGGCTTTCTCCAGAACCACGACCAGGTGGGCAACCGGGCCTTCGGCGATCGTCTGGCGACCCTCGCAACGCCGGAGGCCGTGCGGGCGGCGACGGTGCTGCTGTTGCTGGCGCCGGCCCCGCCATTGCTCTTCATGGGCCAGGAGTGGGGCAGCCGGCGCCCATTCCCGTTCTTCTGCGACCTGGGACCCGACCTCGCGCCGCAGGTGCGGGAAGGCCGGCTGCGCGAGTTCGCACGCTTCCCGGACTTCGCCGACGCCGCTGGCCGCGCCCGCATCCCCGATCCCAGCGACCCGGCGACCTTCCGGTCCGCCCGGCTCGACTGGCGCGAAAGGGAGCAGGAAACGCACCGAGCCTGGCTGGCCCTGCATCGCGAGCTGCTCGCCCTTCGCCAGCGCGAGCTGGTGCCGCGTCTGGCCGGCGTCACCGTGGAGGGGGCGGTGGCGGCCCATTTCGGCAAAGGCGGCGTGACGGCACGCTGGCGCCTCGCCGATAGGATCGTCCTGGTGGTCGTCGCCAACCTGGACGCGGAGCCGGCCGCCCACCTTCGCCTTCCCACCGGCAAGCAGCTTTACGCCACACCAGCGGCATCCGGACCCGACGGCTCCTTCGCACCCTGGGCGGTGGCTTTCTTCCTGTGTGCCCCCCATGACGCCGAGGTCGCCGTGGACGGAACATCGCCGTTCGGCCACTGAAATCCATGGCCCCTGATCCCATTCCCCGCGCAAGCTACCGGCTCCAGTTCAATCGCCAATTCACCTTCGACGATGCGGTGGCCCTCGTGCCCTATCTGCAGGAACTGGGCGTGTCCCATTGCTACGCATCCCCCTACCTCAAGGCCCGCAGTGGCAGCCCGCACGGCTACGACATCGTCGACCACAACGCCCTCAACCCCGAGATCGGCGACGACCGGAGCTTCGGTCGCTTTGTCACCGCCCTCGCTCGCCATGGCTTGGGCCATATCCTGGACTTCGTACCCAACCACATGGGCGTGGGCGGTGACGACAACGCCTGGTGGCTGGATCTGCTGGAAAACGGCCAGGCATCCCCCTACGCGGATTTCTTCGATATTGACTGGCATCCCCACGAGAAGGCGCTGCGCGGCAAGGTCCTGGTTCCCTTCCTGGGCGGCTACTACGGCGACCTGCTCGAAAACGGCGAGTTGCATCTGGCCTTCGACGCGCAGCGAGGGGAGTTCAGCGTCTGGTACCTGCAGCACCGCTTCCCGCTGGATCCGCGTACCTATCCCGGCATCCTTGAATATGGGCTGGAACGGTTGAAGGAGCGGTTGGGCGCCGACCAGCCCAGGCTGGCCGAATACCAAAGCCTCAGCACCGCCTTCACCCATCTCCCCGCGCGCCGAGAGACGGCGGCCGCCAAACTGGAGGAGCGGCGCCGCGACAAGGAGGTCCACAAGCGCCACCTGGCGGAGCTCTGCACCGCCGAACCCCGGATCGGGGCCTTCATCGAAGAGAACGTGGCATCCCTGAACGGCGAGCCGGGCGAGGTGGCCACCTTCGACCGGCTCCACGAGGTCCTGGAAGGGCAGGCCTACCGCCTCGCGTATTGGCGGGTCGCCGCGGACGAGATCAATTATCGCCGCTTTTTCGACATCAACGACCTCGCCGGCCTGCGGATGGAGCGGCCCGAGGTGTTCGCCGCCACCCATCGCCTGGTGCTCCAACTGGTGGCCGAGGGCAAGCTGGACGGCCTGCGCATCGACCATGCCGACGGTCTGTACGACCCAGCCGGCTATTTCACGCGGCTCCGGATGGAGATCCATGCGGCGCTGGCGGAGCGGGCCGAACCAGCGGGCGGCGGCACGGCCCCCGATTTCTACCTCGTGGCGGAAAAGATCCTGATCGGTCCGGAACGGCTGGTGGACGGCTGGCCGGTGCAGGGGACCACCGGCTATGACTTCGCCAACGCGGTCAACGACCTCTTCGTCAACCCGGCGGCGCAGCGGGACTTGGATCGCATTTATGCCCGATTCATCGGACAACGCGGCGATTTCGCGGAAATGCTCTTCCAATGCAAGCAACTGGTCATGGAGGCGCAACTCTCCTCGGAACTCACCATGCTCGCCGACATGCTCGACGGCATCGCCCAAAGCGACCGGCACACCCGCGACTTCACCCGTAACGGCTGCCGCGGCGCCGTGGCCATGCTCGTGGCCTGTTTCCCGGTGTACCGTAGCTATATCGCCGCCAATCGGGTCTCCGAAGACGACCGCCGCTACGTGGAAGCGGCGGTGGCACAGGCAAAAAAACGCAGCCCGGGGGACGTGAGCATCTTCGACTTCATCCGCCGCATCCTGTTGGAAGACACCGGCGCGCCGGAGGCCTCGCGGCGCCGGCGGGCGGCCCGCTTCGCCTTGAAACTCCAGCAGTACACGGCCCCGGTCATGGCCAAGGCCCAGGAGGACACGGCCTTCTACCGCTATCACCGGCTGGTGTCCCTGAACGAGGTCGGCGGTGACCCGCGACGTTTCGGGACCACTCCGGCCGCCTTTCATCGCGCCAACCAGGAACGGGCCCAGAAATGGCCATACGCCATGCTGACGACCTCCACCCACGACACCAAACGCAGCGAGGACGTGCGGGCCCGCATCGACGTCCTCTCCGAACTCACCGACGAATGGCGGAAAAGGGTGGGACGTTGGGCGCGCTTCGCCCGCCGGCACAAGCGGATGGTGGATGGCATTCCGGCACCGAGCCGCAATGACGAGTACCTGTTCTACCAGACCCTGCTCGGCGTCTGGCCCCTCGAATCCCCTGGCGAGCGCGCCTTCGACGATCTCCGTGAGCGGGTCCTGCGTTATATGCTCAAGGCAGTGAAGGAGGCCAAGACCCACACCTCCTGGCTGAACCCCAACCTTGCTTACGAAGAGGCCCTGGATTACTTCGTCATGGCCATGCTCGACCGCACCGGCCGCAACCCCTTCCTCGCCGATTTTCTCCCGTTCCAGGCCCGAGTCGCCCGCTTCGGGCTGTGGAACGGCCTGTCCCAGCAGCTATTGAAGCTTACGGCGCCGGGCGTACCCGACATCTACCAGGGGACCGAAGTGTGGGACTTCAGCCTCGTGGACCCGGACAACCGCCGCCCCGTGGACTACCGGCGCCGGCGGGACCTGCTGCACCGGCTGAGGGCTGTCGCCCGCGGGCGGGACGGAGCGCGCCTCGCGCAGGATCTGATGGAGCATCCGGAGGACGGTCGCGCCAAGCTCTTTGTCACTTGGCGGGCACTGGAGGCGCGGCACCGATTCCCCGAGGTCTTTGCCGGCGGCGCCTACCTACCCCTTGCCGTCACGGGTGCCCAGGCCGACCACGCAGTGGCCTTTGCACGGCAGGCGAACGGGCGCACCGTGATCACCATCGCCACCCGCTGGTTCGCCACCCTCCTCGGCGACGAAAAACGCCTGCCGGTAGGTGAGGCGGTATGGACCGATACCGGGATCGAGCTCCCCAACCCGGCCGCGGCATGGGAAAACCTGTTCACGGGCGAGACGGTGCGCCCCGATGCCGCCGGAGACAAGCCTCGCCTTTCTCTTGCCCGGACGTTGGCTTGCTTTCCCGTCGCCCTGCTGGTTCCGGCGGAGGTCGGCTCGTGAACGGCCCCATATCGTCCAATACGGTTCTTTCCGAAGCGGCGGAGGGATCCCCTTCATGCTTGAGCTAGTCGGTTTACTATCAGGAACGGTACCAGTAGGTAATACGTCCGTCCCAAAAACCAAAATATTATATACTGGTCACACGTAGGGTTCTTTGTTGCCTCGCTGGAACCCCAAAATTCATTGCTGCAGATGGGATGATTGACCATGCGCATATTGCTTCTCCCCTTCATTTGGCTGGGCCGCGCTTTGCACTGGCTACGCATAGGAATTCTCAACCTGCTGACGCTCGCCATTCTGTTGTTCCTTATCGCCTTTCTTGCCTATAAACTGTTCTACCAGGTTGCCGTCCCCGATGATGCTGCATTGCTTGTCGCTCCCCAGGGCTCCTTGTTTTACAGCCGAAACGAATCCTGGCAGACTCGTGCGCTCGATCATCTTGACGGGCGAAAACCTGCAGGTGTTTCCATTAGACAGATGGTTCAAGCCATTGATCGTGCCTCCACGGACGCGCGTATCCACCTGCTGGAATTGAATTTAAGTGACTTTGGTGGGGGGAGTATCACCCAGCTAGACACCGTAGCACGGGCTCTTCAGCGTTTTCGCGCTCATGGTAAACCCATTTATGCCTATGCGCCCGACTATTCCCAGGATGCTTATTTACTGGCCGCCCAGGCCAACCATATTTACATGCCCAGGCTGGGTACGGTCCTGATCACAGGATTTTCGACGCGTGGTTTATACTTCAAAGGATTGCTGGACAAGTTGGGAATCACGGTGTATTCCTTTCGGCAAGGTAAATATAAATCCGCCATGGAGCCTCTTACCCTGACGCATATGTCCAAGTCTGCGCAGGTAGAAAATGCCGCCTGGCTGAAGGTGTGGTGGGATACTTATCTGCAAGATGTCGCCAAGGGTCGTGGGCTGAAGGCCACACTGGTCAGCCGTTATGCAGATCAGTTGCCTGAACTCTTAGAAAATTATCAAGGAAATGCTGCGGAACTTGCCCTGAAGCAAGGGCTGATCACTCGTATCGGCGATGAGCACGCTTTCAGACAGGCGGTTGCCGCCGCACTCAAACAACCTCCTAAACACATCAAAAAGATTGGGTTGCATGCCTATCTGGCGGCAACCAAACCATCCACAACCGCCAGCGCCAAAATCGCGGTCGTACCCATTGACGGAATGCTCGTAACCGGAGATGCCCCCCTCCCAGGAGTAGTCGCTGCCCAAGCCACGATCAAACAGTTGGATCGCGTAGGTCATGAAGCCTCCGTCAAGGCAGTGGTTTTGCAGGTCAATAGTCCGGGTGGCGATGTAAACGCTGCCCAAGCGATTCGTGCAGCTATTTTACGCATACGCAAGGCGCACAAACCGGTTATCGTCAGCATGGGCACCTTAGGTGCCTCGGGTGCTTACTGGCTCTCAACTGCAGCAGATCGTATCTATGCACACCCCACCACGCTGACTGCCGATATTGGTGTGTTCGCACTATTTCCGAATTATGCGGGGCTGCTAAAAAAACTGGGCATTCACTATTCCGGGATAGCCACTACGAGGAATGCCAACGCCATGTCCCCATTTTCACCCCTGGGTAAAAACGTTCAAAAAGCACTTCAGGCCATGGTAGACAATACATACGCTGACTTCGTAAACCTGGTGGCCAATGCCAGACATATCCCAACAAATAAAGTTGAACACGATGCCCAGGGTCGCGCCTGGAGTGGCCTGGACGCCTATCACCTTGGGTTGGTCAATGCACTCGGGGGCATGCCGCAAGCCATTCAGGAGGCCGCCAAACTGGCAAAACTTTCTAAGGGCAAATATCAGGTACAATACCTGCCTCCACCAACTCCATCGAATAACATCCCACAATGGTTGAACATGTGGAGTCTGGCAAGACTGCGTGACGTTATATTGGGGGAAAATTCCGCGCTCCATGGAGTGATTCCCATGGAACAGATTCGTTTACTGATTCA
The DNA here is from genome assembly GCF_000021485.1 of Acidithiobacillus ferrooxidans ATCC 23270. Lineage (NCBI taxonomy): Bacteria > Pseudomonadati > Pseudomonadota > Acidithiobacillia > Acidithiobacillales > Acidithiobacillaceae > Acidithiobacillus > Acidithiobacillus ferrooxidans. The sequence goes on along the minus strand of NC_011761.1, from coordinate 1,829,089 downwards.
TGAAGCACACCCATACGCCCTTATGGCTTATTTACCCGTAAAATGACATAGTGTCATTCAGGAGATTTTTGGGCGATTTGGCCTCGTCGCGTTTCAGGTCCTATCGAGCCAAGATAACAATGAGCAGGAGCGTTCATGGCTGGAGTGAAGCGGTCGAGCATTATGCCGGTTTGTGGACTGTTGCTGGCGTTTTTTGCGGCAGGGGCACAGGCCGATGGATCCGGCTGGCAATGGCTGAAAAGCTGGGGGCAAAATCAGTGGTCAGCGGCCACCGCCGCACTGCCGCACACGCCCGTAACGGTGCCAGCGCAGGGGACGATCGAGGTGGCGTTCTCGCCGCCAGGCGGGGCGACGGCGGCCATTGTGCAGGCGGTCGGCGAGGCAAGGCAGCGGGTCTGGGTGCAGGCCTATAGCTTCACCAGTGCGCCGATTGCCAGGGCCGTGCTCCATGCCGCCAAAAGAGGCGTCGACGTGAAGGTGGTGTTGGACAGGAGCCAGCGCACCCAGAAATATTCGGTGGCGGATTTTTTTGCCAATCAGGGGGTGCCCGTGTACATCGACGACCAGCACGCCATCGCTCACAACAAGGTGATGGTGATCGATTCGGGGACGCTGATCACCGGTAGCTTCAATTTCAGCAAGGCAGCGGAGCAGGCCAATGCCGAAAATCTCCTGATATTCCGGGGGAATCCGGCGTTACAGCAACTCTACGCGGACAATTTCCGCTTTCATCTCAGCCACTCGACGCCCTATACGGCGCGGCACGGTCTGGATTGAGCGCGGATTCAGACGAGCCCTTCCAGTATCTGCACGTCCACCAGGCTGCCAGCCTTGGCGTGCCCGGCTTCGGCCGCAAGAATGATCAGACAGTCGGCATGGGCCATTCCACTCATGATATGGGAAGCCTGCTGACCAATTCCCGCCACCTGCAGTCCGGCGGGGGTTTGCAGCAGGTGACCACGCTGGAAATCGGTGCGTCCGGGCTTTTTCTGGAGATCCTGTGCCAAAGGAAGCTGTAGCAGCGGAGGGGTCCAGGGTGCCGCTTTGCCCATGCGCTTGAGGATGCTGGGGCGTACAAACTGGTAAAAAGTCACCATGGCGGAGACGGGGTTGCCGGGCAGACCGAAGAAGGTGGCGTTGCCGAGTTGCCCGAAAGCCAGTGGACGCCCTGGTTTCATGTTTATTTTCCAGAAGTGGATGGTGCCGAGACGGCCGAGGAGTGCGGCGATGTAGTCGGCGTCGCCGACGGAGACGCCGCCGGTGCTGATCACCACGTCGGCCACGGTTGCGGCGCTGTGCAGGGCCGCTTCGATGGACTCAGGATCGTCGGCGATGCGGCCGAGATCGAGGATTTCACAGTCGAGACGTTCCAGCATGCCGTGCAGGGCGTAACGGTTACTGTCGTAGATTTGCCCGGGAGCCAGCGCGCCGCCCAGCGGGCGTAACTCGTCGCCAGTGGAGATAAATGCGACCCGCAGACGGCGATATACGGCCAGTTCGGCAATGCCCAGACTGGCGAGCAGCCCGATTTGGGCGGGACGCAGCCAGGTTCCGGCTTCCAGAGCCAGGGCTCCGGCCTGCAGGTCCTCACCGGGCTGGCGGATATTCGCGCCCGCCTTGCTGACTGTCTGGGGGGTGATCTTCCGGTCAGCATGGACTTCTGCCTCCTCCTGAACGAGGACGGCATCCGCGCCTTCGGGAACCACGGCACCGGTCATGATGCGTACGCACTCGTCGGCACCGACACGCCCCTTGAAGGGATGTCCGGCAAAAGACTGGCCGATGATGCGTCGTATGGCATCGTCGTCCATGCTGCGCAGGGCGTAGCCATCCATGGCCGAATTGGACCAGGCGGGCACGTCGGCAGGGGCATGAATGTCCATGGCCAGTACCCGTCCCAGCGCATTGCCGAGATGGACATTTTCGGTGCCTTGCACCGGCAGGCTGGCCGCGAGGATGGCATCCCGTGCATCGGTGACACTTTTGGCCAGGGAATCACGTTCATTACCGCTACAACAGTGAGCCATGTTCAATCTTCCTTTTTTATCCATTGCCGGATGAATTGCGCGATGGCGGACGGCGTATTCAGGTCCAGTTGAACGCAGGGAATGTCCAGAACGCCATCTGTCGCCACGGCCATGATGCAGGGGTCATCCGGCGCAAGCAGGGGACGCCCGAGACCCCGTCGATGCACTTCGATTTTCGGCACCGCCAGCGCCTTGTTCCCCTCCATCAGGAGAAGGTCCGGCAGTGGTTGCAGGCTGGCGCGGATGGTCTCCAGACTGACTTCCGTCGGCGCAGGCCTGGTCATAAACCAGCGTTTCGGGCCCTGTAGTAAGACCACATCCGCCCCTGCCTCCCGCAGACGGTAACTGTCCTTTCCGGGCGCGTCCCAGTCCACGTCATGGTGGGTCGACTTGACCACCGCGACCCTCAATCCATATCCGCGTAGCAGGGGAATCAGGGCGCAGAGCAGGGTGGTCTTGCCACTACCGCTGTATCCTACTACACCGAGCGCTTTCATGTCATATCCTCCGGACGGTTATAGTTGCGCAGCAGGTCGGCGGGTAGAGTGAGACCGGCAAAAGACAGGTCCCGGAACCAGCCTTGCGCCCGCCGCCCACCGCCGTCCAGATAACGCTGCAGGTCGGCCAGCAGATCGCGGCGACACAGGCAGATGACAGCATGCCAATGGTCGGCGCTGCGCACCACCACCAGGTCATGCCCGCCTTTGGCCTGCCACATACGGCGCACGATATCCGGGGGTAAACAGGGACTGTCTACGGGGATGCTGGCCACCCAGGCTTGTGTCGCGGCATGCATACCGGCGGCCAGGCCCATGAGCGGGCCCTGAAAGTCTGCCTGAAGATCAGAGACGACACGATATCCCCATTGTGCATAACGGTCCATATTGCGGTTGGCGCTGATGACGATGTCGGTACAATCCCCGTGCAGGATGGCGATGGCCCGCTCAATCAGGGGTTTTCCCTGCCAGTCCAGCCAGCCTTTATCCGCACCACCCATGCGACGACCGGCGCCCCCGGCGAGGATGATGCCGGTGACCGGCAACGGGTGCACCGCGTCCTGCGCATCGGGCGGGTTTGCGGGGGTTGGGGTACGGATGAACGGGTCCACGGGTGTCGTGCCTTGCTGGCAATGCCTATGCTATCCTTCCATAATTCTTTGGGGCGGAAAACCCTTTTATTATTGGCGTCGTGATGAAACAAGGATCTGGTATGAAAAAAATAGCCATATTTGCGGGTGACGGCATTGGTCCGGAAATCGTGGCGGCTGCCCGGCAAGTGCTGGATGCCGTGGATCAGGCCGCGCGGCTCGGCCTGCACTGCAGCGAGGGCCTGGTGGGCGGCGCGGCGCTGGATGCCAGCGATGATCCCTTGCCGGCCGCCTCCTTGCAGTTGGCTCTGGAGGCGGATGCGGTCATTCTGGGGGCGGTGGGCGGCCCCCGCTGGGACGCATATCCGCCCGCCAAACGCCCGGAACAGGGATTGCTGCGCCTGCGCAAGGGGCTGGATCTCTATGCGAACCTGCGTCCCGCGCAGATTTTTCCGCAGTTGCTGGATGCTTCCCCGTTACGCCCGGAGCTGGTGCGCGATGTCGACATCCTGGTGGTGCGCGAGCTGACCGGGGATATCTACTTCGGTCAGCCGCGTGGTCTGGAAGTGGTCGATGGCAAGCGTCGCGGCTTTAACACCATGGTCTATGACGAGGATGAAATCCGCCGCATCGCCCATGTGGCCTTCCGCGCTGCCCAGGGGCGTCGCAAGCAGTTGTGCTCGGTGGACAAGGCCAATGTCCTGGAGACCACACGTTTGTGGCGCGAGGTGGTCACCGAGGTGGCGCAGGACTATCCCGATGTGCAGCTCAGTCACATGTATGTGGATAATGCCGCCATGCAACTAATCCGTGCCCCGGCACAGTTCGATGTGCTGCTGACCGGCAACATGTTCGGTGACATTCTTTCTGACGAGGCTAGTCAGTTGACCGGCTCCATCGGCATGCTGCCCTCGGCCTCACTGGGCGAGGGCCGGGCGATGTATGAGCCCATCCACGGCTCGGCGCCGGACATAGCCGGGCAGGACAAGGCGAATCCCTTAGCCACGATTCTGTCCGTGGCGATGATGCTGCGGTATTCTCTCGGTGCCGAGCTCTGGGCGCAGCGGGTGGAGGCGGCGGTGCAGCGAGTACTGGATCAAGGCCTGCGTACTGCAGATATCGCGGCGCCGGGAGCGCCGGTGATCGGCACCAAAGCCATGGGTGCCGCGGTGGTCGACGCCCTGAACTTCAAGGATTGATACGCAGATGCAAAAATCACGATACAACGTAGTCATCCTGGGCGCTACCGGTGCCGTCGGCGAGGTCATGCTGCAGATTCTCGAGCAGCGGAAGTTTCCAGTGGATAAGCTCTATCTGTTGGCCAGCAACCACTCGGCGGGCGGACGTCTGCCCTTCAACGGCCAGCAGGTGCTGGTACAGGATGCGGCGACGTTCGATTGGTCGCAGGCCGATATCGGTCTGTTTTCCGCCGGAGCCAAGGTCAGCGCGGAGTACGCGCCGAAGGCGGTGGCTGCCGGGTGTGTGGTCATCGACAACACCTCTCAGTTCCGCTATGACGATGAAATCCCGCTGGTGGTGCCCGAAGTGAACCCGCAACGGATTGCCGATTACCGGCGTCACGGTATCATCGCCAACCCCAATTGCTCGACTATCCAGATGCTGCTGGCGCTGAAGCCCATTGCCGATGCGGCGGGCATCGAGCGGGTGGTGGTCGCGACGTATCAGGCGGTCAGCGGTGCGGGTCGGCGGGCCATCGAAGAACTGGGCCAGCAAACCCTGGCGATCTTTCGTCACGAGGAGGGAGTTGCCGAGGTGTTTCCCAAGCGGATTGCCTTCAACTGCCTGCCCCAGATCGATGTCTTCCAGGACAATGGCTATACCAAGGAAGAGATGAAAATGCTCTGGGAGACCCGCAAAATCCTGGAGATGCCGGACATTGCCCTGACCGCTACCTGTGTGCGGGTGCCGGTATTTTACGGCCATTCTGAAGCGGTCAACGTGGTAACCCGCGAGCCCATCACGCCGGAGGCCGTCCGCGCGCTGCTGGAAAAGGCCCCGGGCATCGTCGTCGTGGATGATCGTGGCGCGGGTGCATGGCCCTCAGCACTGGATGCAGCCGGCCAGGACGCCACCTATGTAGGCCGCATTCGCGGCGACTGCTCCCATGTACGGGGCATCAATTTCTGGGTGGTTGCGGACAATATCCGCAAGGGCGCGGCACTGAACAGCATCCAGATTGCAGAGTTGCTGATTCGCGACTATCTATAAAAACGTCATCGGCGACAGACCTCGCCGTAGTGCGCTGGCGTTACCCAAATGAGGAAGATATCGATGAATAAGAACAGGTGGTTGTTGACCATGGCCGGCATTGGTTTGCTTTTGCCGGGTATGGCGCAGGCGCTGGGACTCGGTGAGCTGCGGGTGCTCTCCGCGCCGGGGGAGCCCTTTCGCGCGGAGATTCCCCTACAGTCGTTGAACCCCAAAGGCGAAGCGAACCTCAGCGTCGGACTCGCGCGGGCCAGCGACTTCGCGATGATCGATCTTCCCAGATCGGGCGCACTGGATCACTGGCATTTTACGGTGCGCAGCGGTGATAGGCCGGCGATACTGATCAACAGTCCCTTGCCGCTCGCCCAGCCGGAATTGCATTTCCTGGTGCGGCTCGATTGGTCCGGAGGACAGATGGTCCGGGAGTATACGGCATCCGGTATCGCGAATAACGTGGTCCCCGCCGCCGCGCCGCCGGCGTCCGTTCCGCAGTCCATCGCCTCCCCGATAACGCCGCGGCCCACCCGCCATACGGCTGCCGCACCCCTCTATCACGGCTGGGCAAGAGTCAGCCGTTATGGCCCGGTACCGGTCAACGGCTCTCTTTTTCAGGCCGCGCAGTCCATTGTCAACAGTAATGCGGTCACCATCGATCAGGTCATGGCGGCGCTGCTGAAGGCCAACCCGCAGGCCTTCAAGGGCGGTAATCCCGATTACCTCTATGCCGGAACCATGTTGACGGTGCCCAGTCTGGCCCAGGTGCAGTCTGCTTCACCCGCACAGGCCAGCGCCTGGTTGTCTGCCCGACAGACGGCGAACAAACTGTCGGTCGTTGCGGTGGCGACTGCGCCGACGGCCTCCGCTGCTGTAACGAGCGCGGCTCCCGTCAGCGCGCCGGCCGTTTCTGCGGCAACTGCGGTCAAACCCGCCGGGAGCGCGACGCATCTGGTGCTTTCCAGCGCCCCTGCCGCAGCGGTGACCGCTCCCGTAGCCAGCGTGGCACCCCCGGCCAGCCCGCTGCAGACGCCGGATGCCATGCTCCGCAGGGATAATCAGAAGCTGACGGCGGAAGTGGCCGGCCTGGGGCAGCGTCTGAGCGCGGAGGAGCGCCTGCTGGCCGCTCAGGGCGCGCAGCTTGCCGCCCTTTCCCGGGCGGAGGGCAACAACAGTCTTCCGTTGATCCTGTCGCTGGGCGGAAATCTTTTGCTGCTCGCCCTGTTCATCTGGATGTGGCGTCGCCAAAAAGAGGCGGAACAACGTCAGCGAGAGATTTCCCAGCGGGTTTCCGTTTTGAGCACTGCGCCTAAAGCGCCCGCAGCGCCACCTCAATCCGGGGCGCCTGCCCCGGTGGCTGCCGCTACTGCACCAGCGCCCTTGGCGGTCGTCACTGCCGGGGGCAGCGCGGCTGCCCAGGCCGGTGCCGCCCCGTCTGCGGATCATGTCAGAGGCGCCGGAGTGCCCCATGCCGGTGCCGCCGAAATCGATCCCGTCGAACAAGCCGATCTTTACCTGACCTACGGTAAGGCGGAACAGGCGGTCGCCGTGCTCAATGACGCCCTCGAAGAAAATCCGCGGCGAAAGGAGCTGTACGTCAAGCTGCTCGACATTTATGCCAATCTGGATCGCCACGAGGAATATCTGGATCTCGCCGAACGTATGCGGGGGCGTTTCGGGCCGCACAATGGGGCGTGGCAGGAAGTGGCCGCACAAGGGGCGCGACTCTTTCCCGGTAACGCGCTCTTCGCCATCTCCGACGAGGGGGCGGTGGTCGCTTCCGCCCCGGTCGTCGGGGTAGACCAGCCTGCCCCCGGGGAGGTGTCCCCGGCGCTGGAGCCTCTGGATGTGCTGGATTTCCACTTCGACCATACTCCTGCGGGGTCTGCGGCAGGAGAAGCATTGAACGCTTTCCCGGCGGCGGAAAAGGCCCGTCTCCTGCAGGATATCGATGAGCAGTTCCGGTTGATGGAGGAAGCAGGGGCGGAAACTGGGGCCCCGGGACCTCGGACAAAACCGGTACTGGAACTGGCACCGGACGTCTCGGTATCTGCTCCGGCGCCTGCCGGGCCTCCCGCCGTCGGAGCGCCGTCTGGCGGTGTGGATGTTGCGGATTGGGATGCCATGGGCACCAAACTTGACCTGGCCAAAGCCTATGTGGAGATGGGTGACGGTGAATCGGCACGCGATCTGCTCGAAGAACTGATCCGGGAAGACAGCGGCGCCCATCGGGAAGAAGCCCGGCAGTTGTTGGGAAGTCTTTAACCCGGCCTGACGGTGGAGCAGTTTGCAGAGCCGAGAGGCACCCGTTGGGCACTGGGCCTTGAATACGATGGCAACGGATTCTGTGGCTGGCAACGCCAGTTGGATCAGGACAGTGTACAAGGTGTTGTTGAGGCGGCGTTGAGTCGGGTGGCCCAGTGCCCAATCTCTGTCGTCGTCGCCGGGCGAACCGATACGGGGGTGCATGCCCTGTGTCAGGTGGTGCATTTCGACAGCCCGGTGCTGCGGCGTCCCGAGGCCTGGGTGCGTGGTGCCAATACCGCATTACCCGCGGGGGTGGCGCTGCGTTGGGCCCGGGTCGTCCCGGATAGCTTCCACGCCCGTTTCTCCGCTACGGCCCGGCGTTATCGTTATGTGATTCTCAATCGTCGCGAGAAATCCGCCCTATGGCGGAATCACACCGCCTGGATATACAGCCCCCTGGATGTGGAGGCCATGCAGGCAGCGGCGCAAACCCTGCTGGGCACCCATGATTTTTCCGCTTTTCGCGCCGCCGCCTGCCAGGCCAAAAGTCCTGTACGGAATTTGTGCCAGCTTCGGGTCGTCCGGCGGGGCGATCTGATTGCCGTCGATGCCGAGGCCAACGGTTTCCTGCATCACATGGTGCGTAATCTTGTGGGTGTGCTGATCGCCATCGGCAAGGCTGACCGGCCCGTGGACTGGGCGGCGGAGGTGCTGGCCAGTCGCGATCGCTGTCGGGCCGGCGTTACGGCCCCGCCGGGTGGGCTTTATTTCGTGGCGCCGCGTTATCCTGCGGAGTTCGGGCTGCCGGTGGATGCAATGGACGCCGGTTTCCTGACGGGCGATTGACGGGGGCCGCCGGTCGGCGGCGCTCATGCTTTCTGCCGGCCGCAGTGTTAGAATGTGCCGATGGTGCGGATCAAGATATGTGGTATCACGAACACGGAGGACGCCCGCGCGGCGGCCGCCGCCGGCGCGGATGCCGTCGGGCTGGTGTTCTACCGTAGCAGTCCGCGGGCTCTGGATGCCGTGCGTGCCCGGAAAATTCTTGCTGCACTGCCGCCGTTCGTCACGCGCGTCGGCCTTTTCGTCAACGCGGAAGCTGCCGATGTGGCCGCTACGCTGCAGCAGTGCCCTCTGGATGTCCTGCAATTTCATGGTGATGAATCGCCATCCCTTTGCCGGGGATTCGGCCGTCCCTACATCAAGGTGTTGCGGGTGACTGCAGCGCAAGACCTGCGGCCGGCGGTGGACGCCTATCACGACGCGCAGGGACTGCTGCTGGACTGCGCCGCGCCGGGCGTCTGGGGGGGCTCGGGCCGAAGTTTTGACTGGTGGCGACTGCCGGATCTGGGTAAGCCATTGATTCTGGCTGGTGGGCTGCATGCCGAAAATGTTGCTGAGGCCATCGCCATCGCCCGGCCTTATGCGGTAGATGTGAGCAGCGGGGTGGAACTGTCGCCCGGACGCAAAGATCATGACAAAATGGCACGGTTTGTCGCACGGGTGCGCGGTACCTGAGGGAGAGAGAATGGGAACTTATGCTTTGCCGGACGCGTTCGGACACTATGGTCCTTACGGCGGGCGTTTCGTTGCAGAAACCCTGATTCCGGCGCTGGAGGAACTGGAGCGTGCCTACCAGGAGGCGCAGCGGGATCCGGAGTTTCGTGCCGAGCTGCACAGTGAACTGCGCCAGTTCGTCGGTCGTCCCAATCCACTCTATCATGCCGGGCGCCTTTCCAGGGAGTTGGGTGGAGCGCAAATTTACCTCAAGCGGGAGGACCTCAACCACACCGGCGCGCACAAAATCAATAATGCCGTGGGTCAGGCGCTGCTCGCCCGGCGTATGGGCAAAAAACGGGTAATCGCCGAGACGGGCGCGGGGCAGCATGGTGTCGCCACGGCGACGGTCGCGACCCGCTATGGCATGGAATGCCTGGTGTATATGGGCGAGGAAGATATCCAGCGCCAGTCCAGCAATGTGTTTCGCATGCGTTTGCTGGGGGCGCAGGTGACGGCGGTCAGCAGCGGTACCCGCACCCTGAAGGATGCGCTCAACGAAGCTTTGCGGGACTGGGTAACCAATGTCGAAAGCACTTTTTATGTGATCGGAACGGTGGCGGGACCGCATCCCTATCCGGTCATGGTGCGGGACTTTCACCGGGTCATTGGCGATGAAGCGCGGGCGCAGTGCCTCGAATTGACGGGACGGCTCCCCGATTGTCTGATCGCCTGCGTGGGGGGGGGGAGTAATGCCATTGGCCTGTTTTATCCCTTTATCGAAGACCGGGCGGTGCGGATGATCGGCGTCGAAGCGGGTGGTCTGGGCCTTGGCACCGGACAACACGCCGCCCCCCTGACCACCGGACGTCCAGGGGTATTGCATGGTAACCGGACCTACCTGATGGAAGACGAAGACGGGCAGATTCTGCCGACCCACTCCATCTCGGCGGGGCTGGATTATCCGGGGGTGGGACCAGAGCATGCCTATCTGAAGGATACCGGTCGGGCAGAGTATGTGGCGGCTACCGATGAAGAAGCGCTGGCCGCCTTCCATCGCCTGTGCCGCACCGAGGGCATCATTCCGGCGCTGGAAAGCGCACATGCGCTGGCTCACGCCTTCCGCCTGGCGCCCACCATGCGCTCTGATCAGACCATTATCGTCAACCTTTCCGGGCGAGGCGATAAGGATATCCACACCGTCGCCGCCCTGGAGGGTATTCATTTATGAGCCGTCTCGCCGGGCTGTTTGTCCAACTCCGGGATGCGGGTCGCGCCGCCCTCATTCCTTTCATGACGGCGGGTGACCCATCCCTGACCGCGACCGTGCCCCTGATGCACGCGCTGGTCGCCGCGGGGGCCGATGCCATCGAACTGGGGATGCCCTTTTCCGACCCCATGGCCGATGGTCCCAGCATCCAGCGCGCCAGTGAGCGGGCGCTGGCGCGAGGGGTGAAGCTGCGCATGGTCCTGGAGTGGGTGCGCGAATTCCGCACGACCAACAGTCACACGCCCGTCATTCTCATGGGTTATCTGAATCCGGTGGAAGCCATGGGTATAACCTCGTTCGCCGAGGCTGCCGCGACGGCGGGGGTGGACGGTGTCATTCTGGTGGATCTGACTCCGGAGGAGGGGCGAGGTGAAGCCGTCGTTCTCCGCCAGCGGGGTATCGATCCCATTTTCCTGCTGGCGCCGACCAGCGGGCCGGAACGCGTGGCGACCGTCCGCAGTATGGGCAGTGGTTTTGTATATTATGTATCTCTGCGCGGTATTACCGGTGCAGCCCAGGCGGACTGGGCGGAAGTTCTGGAGCGGGTACAGCACCTGCACCGGCAACTGGGCCTGCCCGTGGCCATCGGTTTTGGCATTCGCGATGCAGCGACGGTAGCGCGGGTGGCGACCGGGGCCGACGCGGTGGTCGTCGGCAGTGCACTGGTCGATCAACTGGCGGCGTGTGCGACGGATCAGGAAGCCATTGCGGCGGCCATCCGCTTTGTCGAGCCGCTGGCCCAGGCCGTCCGGAGTACGGAAAGGAGAGGCGCATGAGCTGGTTCGATCGGGTACTGCCACCCAAAATCAAAAAAACCTCGGCAGAGGCCTCCGTTGTGAGCGAGAACAAGCGCACCGTACCTGAGGGCTTGTGGTCCAAGTGCCCCACCTGTCAGGTGGTGCTCTACCGTACGGAGCTGGAGGAAAATCTTTACGTTTGCCCCCACTGCGGACATCATCAACGGATCAGCGCCCGGCAGCGTCTGGATTTCTTCCTCGATGCAGAACCCCGGCTGGAGATTGCCAAGGAATACGTTCCGGTGGATCCCCTGCGCTTCAAGGATCAGAAGCGCTATAAGGACCGCCTGCAGGAAGCCCAGGCCAAGTCCGGAGAGAAAGACGCCCTGGTGGTGATGCGCGGCCTCCTGGAAGGGCACCCGGTGGTGGTTGCCGCTTTTGCCTTCGAGTTCATGGGCGGGAGCATGGGATCGGTGGTGGGAGCCCGTTTTGCCCGTGCGGCGGAAACGGCGCTGACCGAGCGCTGTCCACTGGTCTGCTTTAGTGCCAGTGGCGGGGCACGGATGCAGGAGGGACTATTTTCCCTGATGCAGATGGCCAAGACTTCTGCCGCCGTGGAGCGGCTGGCCAAGGCAGGGGTGCCCTTCATCTCGGTGCTCACCGATCCGACCATGGGCGGTGTCTCCGCCAGTCTGGCCACCCTGGGAGATATTCTGATTGCGGAGCCCAAGGCCCTGATTGGATTTGCCGGTCCGCGGGTGATCGAGCAGACCATCCGTGAAAAGCTGCCGGAGGGTTTTCAACGCGCGGAATATTTGCTGGAGCACGGCGCCATCGATCAGATTGTCGATCGCCGCCAGATGCGCGCGGTGGTGAGCGAGATGCTGGGGATGCTGACCCATGCCCCGAGTCCGCATTAAGCGCGGCGCAGGGGAGCGGGTGTAGCCGGTGGCACTGCTGGCGGATTCTCTCAGCGACCGGGTCGCTGAACTGGCCGGGCCACCCGAGCAAATCGTCATGGGTCTGGAGCGAATGCGGGCCGCTCTGGCGGCGCTGAAGATGTCCGCGCGTTTGCCCATGCCGGTAATGCTGGTGGGTGGCACCAATGGCAAGGGCTCCACGGTGGTTTATCTGGAGGCCTTCTATCGCCAGGCGGGCTATCGCGTCGGCGCTTATACCAGCCCGCACCTCTGGCAGTTTACCGAACGCCTGCGGCTGGATGGCCGGTCTGCACCCGAGTCCCTCTGGCATCAGCAACTCACGGAAGTCGCCGCCACAGTCCGACAGATCCCGCTCACCTATTTCGAGATCGCGACCCTCGCCGCGGTACGGATGATGCTTGCCACCAGGGTCGACGTGGCGATTCTGGAGGTCGGCCTGGGGGGACGTCTGGATGCGGTCAACGCCTTTACCCCGGATTGCAGTATCGTAACCACCGTGGATCTGGACCATCAGGACTGGCTGGGATCCGATCGCGCAGCCATCGGCCATGAAAAGGCGGGTATATTCCGTCGTGGAGTGCCCGCCCTCTATGGGGATACGGAAGACCCCTGTGCTTCGGTGCTGGAGGCGGCGGTACGCGCCGACGTGCCCCTGCAGCGGTTGGGTCGGGACTTTCATATTGACCCCCTGCACGGGAAATGGTCAGGATTTGGGCACGGGAAAGATGCGCCCCCGCCTTTGTGGGAGGGGGCCGTACAATGGGCCAATCTGGCGCTGGCGCTGGCGGCCGTGTCGTTGTTGCAGGAGAAATTACCAGTGTCCGATGCGGCGGTTTCCGCATGGACGCGGCTGCCGCAATTGCCGGGCCGCTGTCAATGGCTTCAGCCCTGGGGTAAGGATGGCCCCGATCTGCTGGTGGATGTCGCCCACAACCCGCAGGCAGCGCGGCAACTGGCGGCGTTGCTGGCGGCGCGAAAGGGCTCCGGGCGATGTCACGCCGTCGTCGGCATGCTCGCCGACAAGGATATCGCCGGGACGCTCGCGCCACTGCTGCACTGGGTGGATGCCTGGCATGTACTGGAGATCACCGATACCCCGCGTGCGGCGTCGATGCTGCAGCTCCGCGATACCCTCCGGGGGCTGGGGGCAACGGCGGTATCGGCAGATGCCAGCATGGAGCAGGCCCTGGAGCGGTCAAGAACGACCCTGGCGACCGGAGATATTTTGCTTTGCTTCGGCTCCTTTCATCTCGTCAAACAGTTACCGATGGCGTGGCTGTTGAGCGACCCGTCATGATCTTGTGGGTAGATGCCGCCACGGTGGGGCTGGTGGTGCTGTCTGCACTCTGGGGCCTTTTCCGCGGAATGGTGCGCGAGTTTTTTTCCCTGGCGGCATGGGTCGGTGGGTTTTATGTGGCCTGGAACTGGGGCGGCGGTTGGCTGGCGCCCCAGTTGCCTGCGCAGATCCCTGTGGACTGGCGAGTGCCGTTAGCCTCTCTCCTCCTTTTTTTTGCCTGCCTGATCGTCGGGGCCCTATGCGCTTTTATCGTTCGTAAGCTATTATACGGCATTGGTTTCGGGGCGACGGACCGGTTTTTGGGGGCTTTCTTCGGTTTTTTACGGGGACTGGTACTGATTGCCATCGTAGTCACTCTGGTGCAGTCTTCGGACCTGTCCCGATCCCCCTGGTGGGAGAGTTCGTGGCTGGCACAGGAGCCGGTGAACCGCTGGTCGCAATCGTTGACGGCACCTGCCGTCTCCTATTTGGAGTCGCAAAAATTTGCAAAATGACAATGTGATGCAGCATGCCGTGGAGGATGATCATTTCCATGATGAATGTGGGGTCGTCGGAGTCTTTGGCCATCCCGAAGCCGCCAACCTGACGTATCTCGGCCTCTATGCCCTGCAACACCGGGGACAGGAGTCGGCGGGTATCGTTTCGGGTGACGGAGGTAAGCTCTTTGTGCAGCGCGGTATGGGGCGGGTGGCGGATGTCTTTGGACTGGAACAGATCAGCAGGCTGCCCGGCGAACAAGCGATCGGCCATGTGCGTTATTCGACTGCGGGTGGCTCGGAATTGCGCAATACCCAGCCGATATTCATCAATTACCGACATGGTGCCTTTGCCGTCGGCCATAACGGCAATCTGGTCAATGCGGTGGAACTCCGCACCCGGCTGGAGCGGGAGGGGGCCATATTCCATACCGATATGGATACCGAGGTCATCGTTCATCTGCTCGCCCGTGTTCCGGGCGAAGATGCCGGTGCCCGCCTGGCGGCGGCCTTGCAGCAGGTTTCCGGTGCCTATTCCCTGGTTTGCCTGACCGAGAGCCGGTTGATCGGGGTACGCGACCCTATGGGTTTTCGGCCGCTGGTGCTGGGTCGTCTGATCGACTCCGGCGGCTTTGTGCTGGCCTCCGAGACCTGCGCCCTCGACCTCATGGGGGCGGAGTTTGTCCGTGATGTCGAGCCGGGCGAACTGATCGTCATTTCCAAAAGCGGCATCGAGAGCCGCAAGCCGTTTGCGTCCGTTGGCCGGCGTATGTGCGTCTTTGAATATATCTATTTCGCCCGCCCGGATAGCGTGCTGGATGGCATTCACGTATATTCGGCGCGCAAGCGTATCGGTCAGGCGCTGGCACGCCTGCATCCGCGGGACGCAGACGTGGTAGTGCCGGTCCCCGATTCCGGGGTTGCGGCGGCCATGGGCTATGCCGAGGCCTCCGGTCTGCCCTTCGAGTTGGGCCTGATCCGCAACCACTATGTGGGCCGCACCTTCATTCAACCGGCACAGCGCGGTCGTGATTTCGGGGTTAAGGTCAAGCTCAATGCCCAGCCCAACATACTGCGTGGCAAGCGGGTGGTTCTGGTGGATGATTCCATCGTCCGGGGCACCACCAGCGCTAAAATCGTCAGTCTGGTGCGGGCCGCCGGCGCGCGCGAGGTGCATTTCGTGGTCAGCGCGCCGCCCACGATCGGCCCCTGCTATTACGGCATCGATACTCCGGATCGTTCCCAACTCATCGCGGCCCAGCACAGCATCGAAGAGGTGCGTAAAATCATCGGCGCCGACAGCCTGGGCTACATTACCCTGGACGCTTTGTATGAGGCGGTGGGTGGGCGTGGGCAGGGTTTCTGCGATGCCTGCTTCAGCGATGATTATCCGTTACCGACGCCGGAAGGACATGGCTCGCGCCAACTGCACCTGATCAAGGAGCTGCGATGAACACCAAAAATACCAACCCCGACTGGGCGGACCGGCTGCGTCCGGAAACCATCGCCATCCGTGCCGGTATTCACCGTACCCAGGAGCAGGAGCACAGCGAGGCCATCTTCCCCACCTCCAGCTTCGTCTTCGACTCGGCAGAAGAAGCCGCAGACCGCTTCGCCGGAAGGGTGCCGGGAAATATCTATGCCCGCTTCACCAATCCTACCGTACGCACCTTTGAAGAACGGCTTGCCGCGCTGGAGGGGGCGGAAGCCTGTGTCGCCACGGCCTCGGGTATGGCCGCCTGTCTGACCGCCTTCATGGGGATACTCAAGGCGGGTGACCATGTCGTCGCTTCCCGCTCCATTTTTGGTACGACGGTGCAATTGCTCGGCAATATTCTCAGCCGCTTCGGAGTGGAGACCAGCTTTGTGCCGCTGGCCGATGTGCCGGCGTGGCGCGCGGCACTGCGTCCCAATACCCGTATGCTCTTCCTGGAAACGCCTTCCAATCCGCTCACCGAGATTGGCGACATGCAGGCCCTGGCGGATCTGGCTCACGTCCATGATGCCTGGCTGGTGGTGGACAACTGCTTCTGCACACCGGCCTTGCAGCAGCCCCTCAAGTTTGGCGCCGATCTGGTCATCCACTCCGCCACCAAATATCTGGATGGGCAGGGGCGAACCCTGGGGGGCGCGGTGTGCGGCAGTACCGAACTGCTCAATAGCGGGCCCCGCAATTTCGTGCGGACGGCGGGTCCGAGCCTCAGTCCTTTCAATGCCTGGGTGCAGCTCAAGGGCCTGGAGACTCTCGGACTGCGTATGGAGCGCCATTGCGCCAACGCCCAGAAGATCGCTGAATGGCTGGAGGCACGGCCGGAAGTGGCGCGGGTCTATTATCCGGGCCTCGACAGCCATCCGCAGCAGGCCCTTGCCGCGCGTCAGCAGCGCCTGCCGGGCGCCATCCTGTCCTTCGATCTGCACGGTGGCCAGAAAGCGGCGTGGGCCTTTGTCGACGCCCTGCGCCTGCTTTCCCTGACCGCCAATCTCGGCGACGCCAAGACCACCATTACGCACCCGGCGAGCACCACCCATAGCCGGGTCAGTCCCGAGGCACGGGCTGCCGCGGGAGTCGGTGACGGCTTGCTGCGGATCAGTGTCGGGCTGGAACACGCCGATGACCTGCGCGAGGATATGGAGCGTGGCTTTGCCGCTCTTGTGGCCCGCTGATTTGCGCTATGCTTGGATGAAAGCGAGTTTTCCTGCCACTTTTCTACTGCGGAGATAATGAAATGACAAGATTCCGTGCATTACAATGTCACAGACTGAAGCCCGACACGCGTATCAGCATGTTTGCTGACGGAGTGCCCCTGACCGTGGCGCTTGGTGATGCGGCGCTCAAGAGCATGACCGACCTCAGCCGGGTGCCCGCTGCAACGGTGAAGCCGGAAACCACCATGGAGCAGGCCATGCAGCGCATGATTCACGTGGGCGTGCGTATGCTTTTCGTGCTGGATGACTTCGGCACCCTGACCGGCCTGATAACCGCTCGCGATATCATGGGAGAAAAGCCGGTGAAACTGGCGGCCGAAAACCATATTGCCCGGGATATGATCCGGGTGCAGGACATCATGGTGCCTCTGGGGCAGGTCGACGTACTCGACTTCGCCGAAGTAGAGCGCTCTACTGTCGGCGATATCGTTCTCACCCTGCGCAAGGTGGGGCGTCAGCATGCGTTGGTGCGTGAGGAAACCCCCCGTGGTGAAGAGATTCGCGGCGTTTTTTCCATCAGCCAGATTGCGCGGCAACTGGGCGTATCCATTCAGACCAACGATGTGGTGCAGAGCTTCGCCGAATTGGAGCAGCTTCTCACCAGTGATGACTGAACGACACTCCCGCCATGGGCGGGCGGGGGCAGCCTCCCGTGCATGAGGTGAATGGGCTGCTGCTGGCAGTCCTGCTGATTTTGCTGAACGGTTTTTTTGTTGCCGCGGAATTCGCCCTGGTGCGGCTGCGGGGTACCCACGCCCGGACCCTCGCCCAGGAACACGGGTTGCGCGGGAGGATTCTCCTGCGCCTGCACCGACGTCTGGACGCCTATCTTTCCGCTACGCAGCTCGGCATCACCATCGCGTCTCTGGGTATCGGCTGGGTGGGTGAACCCAGTCTGGCGCATCTGCTCCAGCCGGTCTTCCGGGCTGTCGGGCTAAGGGATCCGGTGGCCCTGCGATCCGTTTCCTTCGCAGCGGGCTTTGTCCTGATCTCTTTCTTGGTCATCGTGATCGGGGAACTGGTGCCCAAGTCACTGGCCATCCGCAAGGTGGAGCCGGTATCCCTGTGGACCGGCATGCCCCTCTACGCCTTCTACTGGCTGATGTACCCGGCGATCTGGGTGCTCAACGGTGCGACTCGCATCGTTCTGCGCCTCTTTGCGCTGCGGGTGGATCAACCCGCTGGCGATGCGCCCCATTCCCGCGACGAACTGGCGATGATCCTCGCTCTCAGCCAGGCCCAGGGTACCCTCGGTCAGCGCACTGGAGATATTCTGGACCGCACCCTGGATTTTACGGAACTGACGGCCGGAGACCTGATGCGCCCTGCTGCCGATATGGTCTGTCTGATGCTGGATGATAGTCCCGAGGAAATCCGTCAGGTGATGATGAACCACCGTTTCACCCGCTATCCGGTATGCGAAGGGGATCGCCAGCATGTGGTCGGCCTGCTCCACGTCAAGGACGCCTTTGCGGCCCTATCAAGGCATCCGGATCTGCGCGAGATCAAAAAACTCCTGCGGCCGCTGCCCGCCGTTGGCAAGGCGCTTCCGGCCATGGACCTGCTCACCCATTTTCGCTCTGGGCACCCGCATTTCGCGCTGGTGGTTGACGATCTGGGTACCATCACCGGCTTCGTCACGCTGGACCATGTGCTGGAGAGTCTGCTCGGCGCCATTCCCGATGAATTCCGGCACCAGCGTCAGGAGTGGCAGCGGCAACCCGACGGGAGTTGGGTGGGTTCTGGCAGCCTCTCGTTGTATTCCCTGGAGCGAAGCCTGCACATCGATATAGACGAGGAAACGGCGGATACCATCGGCGGTCTGGTCATGCGTCAGCTCGAAAGGGTCCCGGAAGAAGGGGAACGAGTCGCTTTTCCCAGCTTCGACGTGGTGGTGCTGCGCAAAAAAGGCCCACGCATCGTACTGGTGCAGGTGATCCCCCATCCGCTACAAACCGAATCAGACTGGCTCTCCTGACAATTTTCATGCACAAAAAAGATTTTCATTATGAACTGCCCGATGCGTTGATTGCTCAGGCACCTCTCCCCGAACGCAGCGCCGCACGCATGCTCATCGTCGATGGCCATCAAGGCACCTGGGAAGATGCGTGGGTGCGCGATCTGCCCGGCGTGCTTCGGCCCGGCGACCTGCTGGTGCTCAACGATACCCGCGTGCTTCCCGCGCGTCTGCAGGCCCGCAAGACGACGGGCGGGGCGGTGGAATTGCTGCTCGACCGGCTGCTCGATGCACGAGATGGCTGGTTTCTGGCGAAATCCTCCAAGGCGTTGCGGCCAGGTATGTCCATTCATTTACCGGGCGGCGCCGTTGCCACGGTAGAGGAAAAGGACGGTATGGATGTCCGGCTGAGCCTCCCTGCGGATGTTGCGTGGTTACCCATACTCGAAGCCGGAGGCAGCATGCCTTTGCCGCCCTATATCCGGCGGGCGGCGGAGGCCAGTGATCGGGAGCGGTATCAGACGGTCTATGCGGCCCGTCCCGGTGCGGTGGCCGCGCCCACTGCGGGGTTGCATTTCGATACGGAACTGCTGGACGCCCTGGCGGCGCGCGGCGTCGAGCGGACCTTCGTGACTTTGCATGTGGGTGCGGGAACATTTCTCCCGGTGCGCAGCGAAGATATTACCGAGCACCCCATGCACGCCGAGACCATGGAGGTCAGTGCGACGACGGTGGCGGCCGTTGCCGCCGCCAGGGCGCGGGGCGGGCGGGTGATCGCCGTGGGCACCACCGCCTGCCGGGCGCTGGAGACTGCGGCGCAGGGCGGGACGTTGCGACCTTTTACCGGAGAGACTCGTCTGTTCCTGTATCCCGGCAAGACCTTTCAGGTAACCGACGGGCTGTTGACCAATTTTCACCTTCCGGAATCCACTCTGCTCATGCTGGTATGTGCCTTCGCCGGCATGGAGTGCATGCTCGCCGCCTATCGTCATGCGGTGGCGGAGGGCTATCGGTTTTTCAGTTATGGAGACGCCATGTTGATTTCCCCTCAGGCCGGACGGCGATGAGCATTTTCCAGTTGCTGGCCCGGGACGGCGCGGCGCGGCGCGGCACCATTCGTCTTCCCCGCGGCACCGTGCAAACGCCCGCGTTCATGCCGGTGGGCACCTATGGCACGGTCAAGGCCATGTCTCCCGAGGAACTGAAGACGCTAGGGGCCGAGATTATCCTCGGTAACACCTTTCATCTCTTTCTGCGTCCCGGCCTGGAGGTGATCAGCGCGGTAGGCGGCCTCCACAGGATGATGCACTGGGACCGGCCCATCCTCACCGATTCCGGCGGTTTCCAGGTCTTCAGCCTTGGCGCGCTGCGCAAGCTGACGGAGGCCGGGGTGCAGTTTCGTGCGCCCACCGATGGGCATATGGTTTTTCTGGGGCCGGAGGAGTCCATGCAGATCCAGGCGGCCCTCGGTTCGGATATCGCCATGGTTTTTGACGAATGCACGCCCCATCCCGCCAGTTACGAAGAAGCCCGTGTCAGCATGGAGCTTTCTCTGCGCTGGGCGGCGCGCTCCCATGCCGCCTACGCTGGGCCCGGAGAGCTCTTCGGCATCGTTCAGGGTGGCATGTACGCGGACTTGCGGCGGCGCTCTCTGGCCGGATTGCAACGGCTGGATTTTCCCGGCCTTGCCATCGGCGGATTGTCGGTAGGGGAGAGCAAGGTGGAGATGATGCAGGTGCTGGACGACCTGATGCCCCATATGCCTGCGGACCGGCCCCGCTACCTGATGGGTGTCGGCACCCCGGAGGATCTGGTCGAGGGCGTGCGCCGTGGTGTCGACATGTTCGACTGCGTGATGCCGACCCGTAACGCCCGCAACGGCTGGCTGTTTACCCGTGACGGCGTCCTCAAGCTGCGCAACGCCCGCTATGAAAAGGATGTGTTGCCACCGGACCCGGCCTGTGCCTGCTACACCTGTCAAAACTACAGCAGGGCTTATCTCCGCCACTTGCAGCGCAGCCATGAGATTCTCGGCGCACGCCTGAATACCCTGCACAACCTGCACTACTATCAGGAACTGATGGCGGGGCTGCGGGAGGCCATTGCTGCCGGTCGCCTGGACGCTTACGCGGACGATTTCTACCGCCGCCGTCGTGCTGGTTCCCTAGTCGGCGCCTAAAGGCTACAATGGCGGCCCTCAGATCTGACCTGGAGTGCATATGAACTTTTCGCCTATCGCCAACGCTTATGCCGGGACTGCGGCGGGGGCAGGTCCGGACTCCTTTTTTATCCAAGTCATCCCGCTGGTTGCCATCTTCGCTATTTTCTATTTCCTGCTGATCCGACCGCAGACCAAAAAGGCGAAGGAACAACGCCAGTTGATCGCGACGATCTCCAAAGGCGATGAAGTGATTACCCAGGGTGGACTGGCCGGACGGATCATGCAGGCGGGTGAGGATTACCTGCAACTTGAGGTGGCTGAAGGAGTCATTGTGAAGGTGCAGCGGGCCTCAGTGACGTTGTTATTGCCCAAAGGGACGCTGAAAAAACTGTAAAGGCTCGTTACATGACCCGTTATCCATGGTGGAAGTACCTGATCATCCTCGTCGTTGTACTGCCTTCCCTGTTTTACGCACTGCCCAATTTCTATGGCTGGCATTCCGCGGTGGAGGTGCGCGCGCCCGCGGGGACCCTCCTGCCGCCGGTGGCCACCCAGCAGGGCTGGCTGCAAGCCGCTGGAATTCCGGTCACCCGCGTCAGTTCCGGTGAGAAAGGGAGCACCTTCTTTTTCCCGAACAACGACGCCCAGGGGCTGGCCGAGACCTTGCTGCAAAACAAGCTCCCGGCCAACGCTCAGGTCATTCTTTCGCAGATGTCCGCAGAGCCGGACTGGCTACGCAGTATTGGTGGCAAACCCGTCAATCTGGGCCTCGACCTGCGCGGCGGCGTGTATCTCCTGCTGCGTGTGGATACCGACGCCGTCATCAAACATGCACTGCAACAGGACAGTGGTAGCTTGCGCACCTTCCTTCGTCACCGAAATCTGCAATATCTGGCGGTCAACATGACCGGGCCGCAAAGTCTTGCCATCGAAATGGAAAACGCCGCAGTCGCGGCACAGGCGCAAAAGGCTGTCGCCGAACGGTATCCGGATTATGCCGTCGTTCTGCAACCCCATGCGGTGCTGAGTATCAGCATCACCCCCGACGCTGCCAGCAAAATGAAAGACGATGCACTGCAACAGGCCATTGTCGTTATTCGCAATCGTATCGACGAACTGGGCGTCTCGGAGCCGGTCATCCAGCGCCAGGGCGCTGATCATATCGCCGTGCAGTTACCCGGTGTACAGGATACCCAGCGAGCCAAATCCATTATCGGCTCCACCGCCCAGCTCGAATTCAAGATGGTGGATGACCAGGCCAACATGACAGAGGCCCTCAAGGGCGAACTGCCCGCCGGTACCGCGCTCTTTTACGGCGTTCACGGTACACCTTACGTGCTGTACACCAATACGGTACTTACCGGTCGCTACCTCAGCAATGCCAGCGCGGGGGTGGACAATAACAGCGGCCAGGCCGTTGTCAATGTCAGTTTCAACAACGAAGGGACGCGCATCTTCGGTGACCTGACCACCAAAAACGTGGGCAAGCGCATGGCGATTCTGCTGGATAACAAGGTGGTGACCGCGCCGGTGATACGTGAAGCCATTACGGAGGGCCGGGCCCAGATTACCGGATTCTCCGGTTTGAAAGACGCCAGTAACGCCGCCATCGAACTGCGCGCCGGCGCATTGCCCGCACCCGTTCATATCTCCGAGGAGCGTACCGTCGGACCTACCCTGGGTCAGGACTCCATCCATGACGGGGTGATGGCCGTGGTTTTCGGCATGGCCTTCGTAGTGCTCTTCATGACGCTCTATTACCGGGCTTTTGGTTTGATAGCCGATGTCGCCATTCTGGTGAATATTCTGGCTATTCTGGCGGTGCTTTCGATCATGGGCGGGACGCTGACGCTGCCGGGTATCGCCGGTATCGTGCTGAAGATCGGTCTGGCGGTGGATGCCAACGTGCTGGTATTCGAGCGCATCCGCGAGGAACTCCGGCATGGCATGAGCACTCGCGCGGCCATCGACGCGGGTTTCAAGAAGGCCTTTGCGACCATTGTGGACTCCAATATCACGGTCCTGATCGCTGCCCTGGTGCTTTTCCAGTTCGGTACCGGCGCCATCAAGGGCTTTGCGCTGGTACTAACCATCGGCGTGATCACCTCCATGTTTACGGCCACCATGATGAGCCGTGGCATCATCGAACTCGCCCTCGGCAAGCGGCGCGTGCAAAAGCTTTATATCTGAGGTCGCGATGGAACTTTTCAAAGTCCGTACCCATGTAGACTTCATGTCCAGACGCTGGATTTTTCTGGGCGTGTCCGCTCTGCTGATCATCGCCTCCGTCGCCGTTTTTCTGGTGCGGGGGCTGAATTACAGCATCGATTTCACCGGTGGTACGCTGGTGGAACTGGCATTCAGCAAGACGCCGGATCTGGGCGCGGTGCGGGGTACCCTCACCCAGGCGGGCTTCCACGATGCGGTAGTGCAGACCTTTGGTGGTGACCGCGACCTGCTGATTCGCCTGCGCACCGTACCCGGTGAGAGCAGCGCCGTGGGCAATACGATTCTGCAGGTATTCCGGAAGGATCAAGTGGAGTATCCCGATGTGCAGTTGCGCCGCACCGAATATGTTGGTCCGGAGGTGGGTAAGGAATTGCGGAACAAGGGGATCATGGCGCTGATCATCGTCACTCTGGGTATTCTGATTTATGTGGGGTTTCGCTTTGAGTGGCGTTTCGCCGTGGGCGGTGTGCTCGCCATGCTCCACGACCCGATCCTGGTGGTGGGCTTTTTCGCCATCAGCCACGAAGAGTTTTCCCTGACCGTGATTGCGGCGTTGCTGGTGATCATGGGCTATTCCCTCA
Source organism: Acidithiobacillus ferrooxidans ATCC 23270 (assembly GCF_000021485.1). NCBI lineage: Bacteria > Pseudomonadati > Pseudomonadota > Acidithiobacillia > Acidithiobacillales > Acidithiobacillaceae > Acidithiobacillus > Acidithiobacillus ferrooxidans. Next base: position 1,805,653 of record NC_011761.1, on the reverse strand, counting down.
ATGATACGGTGGTGGTTTTCGACCGTATGCGCGAGGATCTGCGGGCGTCCCGCAGCGGTGATGTGGCGCAGATATTCAACGTCGCCATCAACGAGACGCTATCCAGAACGGTGATCACCAGCTTCATCACCTTCATGGTCGCGCTTTCGCTCTTCCTTTTTGGTGGGCCGGTGATTCACGGGTTTGCCACGGCGCTGGTCATCGGCGTGGTGGTGGGTACCTATTCCTCGATTTTCGTCGCGAGCCCGATCGCACTGTGGCTGGGGCTCAAGCGGGAGCACGTCCTCAAACGTCAGTTCATCAGTGCCAAGGATCGTAACGACGGTGCGGCCTTGTAGTCCTGTATGGTCTTTTCGGCGCCGCGGCGGGCAGACTTGCCGCCAGCGTCTGGAAAGATTAAGGTATACCACCTCCGCGGAGAGGTACCGAAGTGGCCATAACGGCGCCGACTCGAAATCGGATGGGGGGTAAAACCCCACGTGGGTTCGAATCCCACCCTCTCCGCCATATTAAATAGCAACTTTCTGCATTGCACCCTCTCCCGAATCACCTTGCGCGATTTTGTATTGCATAGCCCCGAGTGGCTAAAAATGGAATTTCAAATCCGCTGCCGTAATGGTGTTAAACTTTTTATAATAACTGATCACGGGGAATTCGTTGTAGGTGGCGGTATAAGATAGCTGCAAGGCTAATGGACCATACAACTGGGATTGCAGGCTGGTAACCGACTCATAAGTATTGTTGTTGGCTGTGGATAGCAGGGCGGTTACGTTTTCCTTGAAAGTCGCATGGCGGGTCAGGTGCCACTGATAACCCACCGCTAAACGAGCGGCCGGGTTGGTTTGATATTTCATACCTATAGGCTGGTCTTCCTGAGCACCGATGCCTCCCTGATAATCTATGGACATGGTTTTGCCGAGTGATACGATATTGCCTTCGCCTATGGTTTCTATCAAGTGGTAATAATATCCGTTAAATTGATTTCTGTCATAACGGATGTCACCGAAGATATAGTGAATCTTTGGTTTGAAATAATATCGGCCCTGATCTTCCAGAACGAGGCGATTGGCGTAAACCGCAGTGGATGCAGCAGTGTAATCGTAGCTCACGTGCGCACGATTTTCCCAACGGTGATATTGCCAGCGTACCCAGTCGTGGCTATGGAGATTTATGGATGGGTATGTTCCCGTGGCGCTGGAAAATCCGAACGCCACGCTCCCTGACCAGAGCTTTGATTTCTTGGCTGTGTTGGCGAATGCGCATGTGAATGATGGGATCCCGGTGATAAAAATGAGAGCTATACTGACCATAATGCGCGCGCGGTAGTTTTGGTGGGATGGTATTTGAGATGTCGGCGATGACGGCATAGGCTTTCCTCGAGTAAATTAATAACGGCACGGAATGATTGAGATGGGGCGCCACACCGTAACGTTTTGCTGGTACACGGTGGTATTCAGGGAGTATCCCGGAAAGGCCATTGCCAGTCGGTGATTTCCTGCGGGTCCACGCCGTACTCGTATGCATGATTTTTACAGGCGAATTGCAGGTTGAGCAGTATCTCACGCACACCGGAACCCGTGTCGCAAAAACGGGGGATCCGGTCAATGGCATCAATAGCCAGGCTGAACCGGTCCGTCTGGTTGCGGATGGCGAGTTCCAGCGGTGTGTCGATGTTCCCCTTTTCCTTATAGCCCCGTACATGAATGTGGTGCTGGGCGGGGCGGCGGTAGGTGAGCCGGTGTATCAGCCAGGGATAGGAGTGAAAATTGAAAATAACCGGTTTTGAGGAGGTGAAGAGTGCCTCGAATTCACGGTCCGTCATGCCGTGGGGGTGTTCGGTATGGGGCACCAGTTTGAAGAGATCGACGACATTCACAAAGCGTATTTTTATATCGGGTAGATGCTGGCGTAAGAGGGCGGTCGCCGCCAGAGATTCCATGGTGGGTACGTCACCGCAACTGGCCATGACCACGTCGGGTTCTTCTCCCATGTCGTTACTGGCCCATTCCCATATTCCGGCACCCTTTGCGCAGTGCGCCATGGCAGCGTCCATGTCCAGATACTGCAGATGCGTTTGCTTATCCGCGACAATCACATTGATATAATTCACGCTTCGCAGGCAATGATCCGTCACCGAGAGCAGGCAGTTGGCATCGGGTGGAAGATAGATGCGCACGACATTGGGGCTCTTGTTGGCGACGACGTCCAGAAAACCTGGGTCCTGGTGGGTGAAGCCGTTGTGGTCCTGGCGCCAGACCAGACCCGTAATCAGCAGGTTGAGTGATGCCACCTTGGCGCGCCAGGGTAATTCGTTGCACTTTTCCAGCCACTTGGCGTGTTGATTGAACATGGAATCGATGATGTGAATGAAGGCCTCATAGCTGTTGATGAGGCCGTGCCGCCCGCTGAGCAGATACCCCTCCAGCCATCCTTCCAGGGTATGTTCGCTGAGCATTTCCATGACCCGCCCGCTCAGCGCCAATGCCCCGCCATCGGCATCTTCGGGAAAATACGCCCCCAGCCAGACTTTTTGCGTGACATCATATATGGCGTCAAGTTTATTGGATTGGGTCTCGTCCGGACCGAAGATGCGGAAGTTCTGCATGTTTCGCCGCGTAATCTCCCTGAGAAAGTGCCCCAGGGTGGGCACATTGTCCGCCCGGGTTCCGCCCGCATCCTGCACCGCGATGGAAAATACGCGAAAGTCGGGCATATCCAGAGGGCGGCGCAGCAGACCGCCGTTGGCCACAGGATTGGCGCTCATCCGGCGCTTACCCTTCGGGGCCAGTTCGTGCAGCTCGGGGATGAGCCGACCCTGAGCGTCGAAGAGTTCCTCCGGCCTATAGCTGCGCATCCAGGATTCCAACAGTTGCAGATGTGCCGGATTGGAAACGACGTCCGGAATGGGGATCTGATGTGCCCGCCAGAAGCCCTCCAGATAGTGTCCGTCCACCTTGCGGGGCGCGGTCCAGCCCTTGGGGGAGCGGAGGATGATCATCGGCCAGCGCGGACGGAAGGCCGTGCCGGTGTGCCGCGCTTTGTCCTGAAATTCCCGGATTTTCAATACGCACCGTTCCATGGTGGCAGCCATCGCCTGGTGCATGCTCGCAGGGTCGCTTCCTTCCACAAAATAAGGGGTATAACCATACCCGATAAATAATGCCTCCAGTTCCTCATGGGTGATGCGGGCCAGAATGGTGGGGTTGTTGATTTTATAGCCGTTGAGATGGAGCACCGGCAATACCGCGCCATCGGTAATCGGATTGAGGAATTTATTGCTGTGCCAGCTCGTGGCAAGGGGACCCGTTTCCGCCTCCCCGTCGCCCACCATGACCAGGGCGATCAGGTCGGGGTTGTCGTAGACGGTTCCAAATGCGTGCGAAACACTGTAGCCGAGTTCTCCGCCCTCATGAATGCTGCCCGGGGTTTCCGGTGTCGCGTGACTGCCGATGCCCCCAGGGAAGGAAAACTGCTTGAAAAATCGCCGCATGCCTGCGATATCCTGACTTTTGTCCGGATATGTCTCCGAGTACGTTCCCTCAAGGTAGGCTTGAGAGAGTATGGCCGGTGCCCCGTGCCCCGGCCCGGAGATATAGATCGCGTTCAGGTCGTATTTGTTAATCAGGCGATTGAAATGAATATAAGTGAAACACTGGCCCGCGTCCGATCCCCAGTGACCTAACAGGCGCGGCTTTATGTGCTCCGGCTTGAGCGGATCCCGCAGCAGCGGATTATCCCGGAGATATAACATCCCGAGACACAGGTAAAGACTGGCCCGCCAGTAGGCGTCGATCTTACGCAGATCATCGGTGTTCAGAGGTTGATCTTCGACCGTCGCTCGGGCGGTCCCGTAGGCGCTGATGCTCTCACCCTCACAAGCTGCATCGTGTTCCGTCGTCATGCCAAACCTCATTTTTTTGAAGGAGGTATTGTTAAAATTATAGGTGACCAAGGGGGTGCGGGGCGGGCGCCTGTCTGCTCGCCATCGGGCGGCGGTTAATGGTCATGCAGATGGTGCATGTCTGGCGCGTGGGCGTGGTTGTGGCTCAGCGCCTCGTGCTGGTGCGGGTGGCGATGACGGACTCCCGGCGCCACCGGAAACGCATGGGTGTGCTGGTGATGCGCTCCATGCACATGGGTATGATCATGTTCCATAAAGGTATGGGTATGGCTATGTTCGTGACGCTCGGTGAGATGCATCCAGATGCCCCAGCCCATCAGCGCTCCGGCGATCACCAGGAGCGGGCTGACCGGAGCCCCGAGCATCACGCTGAGTACGGCACCGACAAAGGGCGCGCTGGAAAAATACGCTCCGGTCCGCGCACTGCCGAGATGGCGCAGGCCGACCACGAACAGGGCGAGGCTGACGCCATAGGCGAAAAATCCGAGCAGCATTGCCGCCGCCAGGTCGGGCAGGGCGGGCAGATGGTCACCGAGCAGCAGAGCCAGGCCGAGATTGACGCCGCCCGCCACCCAGCCCTTATTGGCGGCGATCCAGCTCGTATCCGTCAGGGATACCTTGCGGGTCAGATTGTTATCCACACCCCAGGCGAAGCAGGCGCCGATGATGGCGGCAGCGGACCAGAGATGATCAAGATGCACCTGCCCAGGCCAACTGAGGAGGATCATCCCCAGCACAATCGCTGCCATACCCCAGGCAATGCGCCGGTCAAAACTTTCCCTGAACACCCACCACGCAAGCAGCGTCGTAAACACGGTTTCCGCATTCAACAACAGGGATGCCGTCGATGCCGCAGCACCTCGCAAACCGATCATGAACAGCACCGGCGCCACGATCCCTCCGGCCATTACCGAAGCGGCAAACCAGAAGGCATCTCGGTGCGTTAGCCGCACGAATTCGGCGCGCCGCAACCAGCGATAGAGCGTCAGGCCCAGACCTGAGCCCAGATAGAGGAGTCCAGCCAGCATCCACGGACTCATCGACGCGAGCAGGATCTTCGCCAGCGGTGTGCTTGCGCCGAAAAGCAGTGCCGACAGAAGAGCGGCCTGAATGCCAGGCCGTCGCAGGCTATGGAGGCGTGGCATGGGAATCCTGTCGTTGGGGCCAGGGCCGTTTACGCCCTGGATTCATCGTTAATACGCAGCCCACGCGCTACCGACGGGAAGGCTCGTTTGCGCTGGCTGCCCCTGGTCTGTGGGGCCGAGGAGCGAACCTGCCGCCCGGGACTTGACTTTTTCGCGCGGGGCGTGCTGCGTCTTAACGCCGCGGACCGGCACCCATTCCACCGCCTGCGCCGGTTCCCATCATTCCGGTACCAGGACCCATACCCGCCGCGCCGCCACCCATACCGGCGCCACCGTTCATACGGCCGGGACCCATGCCTGCGCCGCCTGCGGGCGGTACGGCGGGTAAGGTCACCCCTCTTTTCTTGGCCAGTTCCATCATCTCTTCGTGGTGTTCCTGACGTATCCGTTCGCGTTCCTGGATAGTCTTGGCCGCCCGCAATTTAGCGCGATACTCCACTCGCTGCTTGGGGGTCATCAACTGGCTGCCATACATCATCTGGTTTTGAACCTGTCCGGCAGCGGGGGCCGCATCTGCGGCGAGGACAACCCCGGCCGGCAGACACAGGACAGCGCCCAAGATAGGGATGAAAAATGATTTTTTTGACATTTCGCACCTCCAGTGCATTATCAACGCCATCAGAATATTAGTTCCTATTGCCCTTTCATGCAAGGAAACCGGTCCGCTGGTCCGGGTCCGACAGCGGGTGCCTGACGGGCCATGCGGCATAGAGTACCGGCGCCAGACTCGCGCCCTGGGCACGCAAGGTGGCGGAATCCGAGCCGAAGCGATAAACCACTAGCGGCGCGTGGGCACCCGAGAGATCACCCAGGCGCACGATCATCGTCTGGTGAAGGGTCATGGAGAGCAGATTGGGTTTGCCAAAGGCATGGATCTGAGTGGGATTGAACGTTCTTACCCAGAGATTGTGATAGGTTAATATGGGGTAAAGTTATTTGTTGCTCGGCAGCATCGCAAAGGGCATATGTCGTATAGTAAACACCCCGGCGCTGCCAGCGTGACGGACGGGGCCCGAACACACCAGTTATCATCGTTGTAAGGCGGAAGAACTACGAATGGATGGAAGTCCCCAAGACAAGATAGCCATCGGCACCATCACGGAGGTGCATGGGCCAGTGGCCACGATCGCCTGCAACCCCTTGCCTCCCTTGGGTCGGGCGTTGAGCGCGATCGTGGAACAGGAACCATACCTCTTTGAGGTCCATCAGCAGCTTCAACTCATCCGAACCCTCACCACCTTGCAGACCCAGACTCATTGCGCTGTATCATACGCCCGATGCCCAGGAATCTTTGCTTAAGCCATTGTTACCGCCTTTCCAGCAGCGTCTTCACGCCCCTCGTCCCTTGCCCTACCCGCCATTGTTGAATCTGTCGCCCGAGGTGTTTTTTCCCGGACTCGTGGAACAATACCTGTTCGCCACCCTCCATGAGATCGCCTATGTCTCCCTGATGGCCGAAAATCAGCGCCGGTTACGGCATCTCGATGGTGCCGTAAGACATCTGGATGAGCAGTCTGCGGTCTTGGCACGTCGTAGCAACTCCCTGCGCCAGGAAGAAATCATCGAGGAGATCGAGGTCATCCTGCTGGGTTCAGTAAACTGATGGCGCCGAAATACCGATTGGATAAGCGCAGGGCCAGAAACCACTGTACCAAGGGCAGATTGATGGAATGAAAAAGCGTGCCAGCCGTCACGAAGGTCTGGCGGCGGCAGCGATTGCATGGATGGACATTTCCAATGTTTTCATTGTAAGGTTACCCGCCGCGTGGCGGCGATATAATGAGGTAAAGAAGGGGAGATGACGCATCCACCATACAAGACACGACAGGATGCGGTGGCAGGGAAGGGGGCGTGGCGCTGCCTGAGTGTCTGCCTGTTGGCCGGCACCCTGTTGTTGCCCTCTTTTCCCGTGTCGGCGGCGGTGTTCACCCTTGGGGATGCCCTCCGGCGGGCCTTGGCTAACCAGGCCCTAGTGCAGCAGGCGCAGCGCGTGGTGGCGGAGAAGGCGGCTCTGCACCGGGCCGCCCACGCCGATCTGCTGCCCAGCCTCTCCCTAGCGGCAGGCAGTATCTGGACGCAGACCCGCAACGGCCAGCCCCTCTTCGTGTCCGCCAATGGCCCCCGAGAGGTCATCGGCCAGATCCAGCTCAATATTCCCCTCTATGCGCCCCAGGCCTATGCCTTGCAGACCCTGGCCCACGATCAGGTGGCCGTGGCCAGGTACCAGACGCGCCAAGCGCGCCTGCTGGTGGCGGCGCAGGTCACGGCGGCCTACTATCGGCTGGCCTTGTGGGAAAACGAATTGTCCGTCTGGCGTGAGGCCCTGGGGGCGGCCCGGGAACTCCTCAGCGCCACCCAAAAAAGTACCCAGGCTGGAACCCGCTCCCGTCTGGACCTGACCCAGGCCCGCCTGACCCTGGCCGGTGTCCAGGCCGGACTGGACCAGGCTACCCCGGAGGCCGCGGCAGCCCGCCGCGTCCTGGCCCTGCAGACGGATTACCCCGCCAGCGAACTGCCGGCGTTGGTACCCATCAGCCCGCCGGCGGGAGGCTTGCCCGGGGAAACCGTGTTGACTACCCAGGCGACCCAGGCGCAGCCCCTCCTGCAGGTGGCGGAAGGGGAGATTCAAGCCGCACGCACCCTACTGCGCTATCATCAGGCCGCCCGGTTGCCGATGGTCGCTGCGCTGGGCGCCTATGGGGTGGACACGGCAACGGCGCCCCGCGCCGGGCAACTGGCTTGGCAAGGAGCCGTGACCCTGCAGATGCCCATTTTTGGCTTTGGCCGCAATCGCAACCGCATCGCCGCCGCCCAGGAGCATCTGGCCGCCATGGAGGCGGGTAAGCGGGCGTTGCTTTTGCAGGTCCGAAGCCGTATTGCCGCCGATTACGGAGTGGCCCAGGCCGCCGACAACGCCCTAGGCAATGATCGGACCATGGCGCAAGAGGCTCAGGCGGTTTATGAAATGACCCGCAAGGGGTATCTCGCCGGGGCGCTGAGCGCCCTGGCGTTGCAGCAGGCCGAAAACCACTGGGTGCAGGCACGGCTCAAGCTGGCGGGAGCGGCCATCCGGGCCCGTTTGGCGCGGGCGCAACTGGCCCTGGACAGCGGGATTCTGCCGAACTCCGAGGAGCAGCCATGAATAAAGCGTTTGCCAGGTTCCCGCTGATGCCGATCGTCCTCTTCCTGTGCGCTTGGCTGGGCGGCGTGGCCCCTGCCTTTGCCCTCCCGGTGCAGGCGGTGGCGGTGCAACGGACCCCCTGGTCCCGGGAGGTCCGTGTGCTGGGGACGGTGGAGAGCATCGGGGAAGTCACCCTGGCCTCTCCGGTGACGGGCCGGGTATTGGGACCTTTTCTCCAGTCCGGCAACGTGGCGGCGGGCGCAGTGGTGGCGCATATCGCTCCCCCCGGCCTCCATGCCGGCATCCTCGCCGCCCAGGCGCGGGTGGCCTATGCCCGCACCCAACTGGAGCGTACTCAAAAGCTCTTTCGGGACGGGGTGATGGCACAGCAGAATGTGGACCAGGCCGGCTTGGTGCTGGCCGAGGCGCGGTCAGCCCTCCGGGCGCTGCAGGCCCAGTCTGGAGATCAGGTGCTGACGGCCCCCTTCGCTGGCACTTTGCACTACCTGGTACCCCCCGGCGCAGTGGTCAATGTGGGCAGCCCCATCGCCCACTTGGCCGGACGTGGCGAGCCCTGGGCACGGGCCTATGTGACGCCCGCCCAAACCCAAGGGTTACGGGTGGGGACAACGGTGGCGATCCGGGCCCAAGGTTGGCAAGGTCAGGGGCTGGTCCGCTCCGTCGGACAGAGCGCCCGCCACCTCGGTCTGGTCTCCGTTTATGTCACCCTCCCCCCGGACAGCCCCCTCCTGCCCGGGGAATGGCTGCAACTCCTGCTGCCGTCGGCGGGCGGTACCGCCTTTCGGGTGCCCAGCCTGGCGGTGGTCATGCGCGGGGCCCGCAGCGAGGTTTTCGTGGTCCGCCGGGGGCGGGCGGTGGCGGTGGCGGTAGAGGTGGTGCATACCCGGGGTAAGGATAGCTGGGTCACCGGCGCGCTCCGCGCCGGGGAGATGGTGGTGATTTCCGGCAACACGCGCTTGGACTCGGGTACGCCGGTGGAAATACGAGTATCGGGATCGCAGCCATGAGGCGCTATCTCGCCTTTCTCTGGAAGAGCCGTTTCTCCGTGATTTTGTCCGGCTTGTTCCTTCTGGCGGCTGGCTGGTTTGCGCTGCGGGCCATGCCCGAGAGTGTCTTTCCCAACGTGAACTTCCCCAAGGTCTCGGTTTTGGTCAATGCCGGCAACCTGCCGGTCAAGTTCATGGAGATCGAGGTAACGCGGCCCCTGGAGGAGGCTGCCAAAGGGGAGCCCGGGGTCCGCCTGGTGCGCTCCCAGACCGGCAATGGTCTGTCCAAGCTGCACGTCTATTTCGACCCCAACGTGAACCCCGAGACGGCCTATCTCATGCTCCAGGCCCGCCTTGCCCACATCCCCTTGCCGCCCGGCGCGCGGATGAGCGTCCGTCTCATGGCGCCCAATATCTACCCCTTCGCCGAGTACGCCCTGGTCTCCGACCACATGGACAGCTCGGCCATGATGCCCACCTTCGCCTTCCAGATCCGCCCGGCCCTTCTCTCCCTGTCCGGAGTCTATCGGGTGGACGAAACCGGCCGGGGCTGGCCGGAGGTGCACATCGCCCTGGACCCCCTGCGCCTGGCGCAGTACCACCTGGATTCCCAACAGGTGGTGGACGCCCTGCGCGCCGCCCAAGGGCCCTTTTTCTCCGGGGTGTTGGACGTTTTCCATCAGCAATTCATCGTCGCCACCACGCCCCGGCCCGTGGATACGGCCCGTCTGGCCGCCCTGACCCTGCCCCTGGGCCCGCCCAATGCCCAGGGCGAGCGCACGCCTCTGCCGCTGGGGGCGCTGGGGAAGGTGCGCGTCGGCCCGCCCCCCTTGCTGCGGGACGCGGCGGTGGCCGGATATCGGCATGCCATGGTGATTGACGTGATGGCCCAGGCCGGCGCCAACGAGGTGGCGGTGGCCAAGGCGGTGCAGAACCGCCTCACGGAGTTGCAGTCCCACCTGCCGGCCGGCGTGAAGCTGGTCCCCATCTATGACTTGAGCCACCTGATCAGCACCAGCCTCAAGGATGTCTGGATCGCCCTGGGATTGGGCAGTCTCATCGCGTGGCTGGTGGTGCTCGCCTTCCTCGGCCGTCTGGACGGCGCCCTGGCCACCCTGGTGGTGGTGCCACTGTCCATAGCCGCCACTTTTCTCATCTTGCACGCCCTGGGCTATAGCCTCAACATCATGACCCTGGGCGGCCTGACGGCGGCCATCGGTGCTTTGGTGGACCATGCCATCGTGGTGGTGGAGCGCGGGCTCCACGGCTTGCACGGCGACATCGAAACCCGGCGGCGGACGGCCCTGCGCCGAGCCGGCGAGATACTGCCGGTCATGACCCTGGCGACCCTCACCTCCTGCCTCATCTTCCTGCCGCTGGTCTTCCTCTCGGGCACGCTGGGCCTGCTCTTCCGCCACATGGCCCTGGCCATCGTCATCGCCCTGGTCACCTCCCAACTGGTGGCCCTCTTCGTCACGCCGGTGCTGGCGATCTGGCTCGCGGGGCGGCACCGCCGGCAGCGCCGAATCCTCGGGGAGCGGTGGCTGCGCAGACATTTCAGTCGGTCGCTGATCTACGGGATGCGCCGGCCATGGCTCGTCATACCCGTCATCGTTGTGCTGGGGGTGGTGGGCTGGTATGCGGTGAGTACCCTACCCACGGCCTTTCTGCCGCGTTGGGACGAAGGCATCATCTCCGTACCCTTCCGCACCCCCGTCGGCAGCAGCGTGGCGGAAACCACCCGCGTCGGCCGCGACCTCATGCGCGTGGCCCTGGCCAATCCCAACGTGGCGCGGGTCTCGCTGATGGTGGGGCGAGGCCTGAACAATCCCTACTCCACCCCCAACAAGGGGGCCATCTCCGTCGTCCTCAAGGCAAAGCGCAAGGAAAGCACCGAGGCGGTCATGAGCGTCCTGGTCCGGGAGTTCCGGCAGACGGCGCCCAATCTCCTGGCCGTCCAGGCCCTCCAGGTGATGGTCAACCGCCTGGGCGATCTCTCCGGAGCCCATGCCCCTTTGGAGGTCTTCCTCTTCGGCTCCGACTCCACGACGCTCCGTGACGAAGGCGGCCGGCTGGCCGCCGCCCTGCGCCAAAGCCATGCCTTCCGGTCCGTGGTGTTCAAGTCGCCTTCCGCTGGCCCCGAGGTCGAAGTCACGCCCTCGCCTCTGGCGGCGATCTACGGCGTCACACCGCCGGTGCTCGCCGACCAGATCAAGGCGCGCTTCTGGGGCCGGCAGGCTGGCTTCCTCTTGCATGGTGAGCAGATCCTGCCCATCCGCGTCAGCCTCGCGGGGCAAACCGTCACCCCCACCGGGATGGAAGCGCTCTCCATCCGTTTGCCCGGCGGGACCTATAGCCCCTTGTCGAGCATCGCCCATGTCCATGTGCAAGGGGCGGTGCCCTATGTAACCCATCAGAACCTCGTGCCCTATGCCTATGTCTGGCTGCAGCCGAAGGCGGGTGAAGGCCTCGCCGCCGCAGCCCAGAAGGCCCGTAGCGTGGTCGCGGCCATGCACTTCCCGCCCAATGTCACCACGGTCCTGGGCGGCTATTACCGGCAGCAGGCGCAGAGCTTCCAGAAGATGGCGCTGATCCTGGCCGGCGCCCTGGCCCTGTTGCTGGTGCTCCTCGGCTTCCAGTTCACCAGCCAGGGGGCGGCGGCATCCGCCTTGATCGCTATCGCCCTGGCCGCGCCGGGGGCCCTCCTGGCCCTGCTGCTCCTGGGTATCGACCTGGACAGCACCGCCTTCCTGGGGGTCTTGCTGGTTTTCGCCATCGCCGTCAACAACGTCATCCTCATCTTCGCCCGCGCTCGCCAGCTTGACGGCGCGCGCCTGCGCCCGGCCATGGTCGCCCTGGCCGCCCGCAGTCGCCTGCGCCCCATCCTCATGACCATGCTCGCCGACGTCTTGGGCTTCCTCCCCCTGATAGTAGGGGTAGGCCGCGGCACCGACCTCCTCAAGCCCCTGGCCGTCGCCGTCATGGGCGGTCTGCTGCTCTCGGTGTTCATGTCATTGTGGGTCGCGCCGGTGATTTATGGCGCGTGGGCGGGAAAACCCTCTCGCCAAATGTCCAAGGGGCCCGCACATACTCCATCAGGAGCATCCCCGTCTTAGCTTTCTCAATAATTTAATTTCCATATACACCTCTTCGATGATCAGTATTTTCATGAGGTATATTCTTTTGACCTTCCTGTCGATTTCCTGAAGAATATCCGGGTTATTAATGACATAATCAGAGGTATGATGAAAACATCACCGTCATTGGAACTGCGTCGCAAACAGGCGTTCGGTGCTGTCCGTATTCTTTACGGACTGATCTGGCTGATCAATACCTGGTTGCAACTCGATCCCGCCTACAGTATGCACTTTCTCGGTACCTTCAGTGCCGATTGGGTATCTGGGCAACCCGCCTGGATTGCCAGCTACGGTCACTGGATGGCGCAACTGGTCCAGCTGTTGGGCGCGCAATATGTGGCGTATGCGACGATAGCGCTCGACGCCATCCTTGCGGCTTCCCTGATCACGGGAATCGGCGTGCCGTTACTGGCCTGGGTGGGGGTGATCTACAATCTCTGGCTATGGAGCACCGTTGGGGGTTTTGGCGGCCCCTACACCCAGGGTGCGACCGACCCCGGCACCGCCATCATTTATGCGCTCTGTTTCCTATTCGTGGTCTGGACGCGAAGCTGGGAAGGTCTGAGCTTCAGCAAGGCACCGCATCGCCCCATTTACGCTCCCGCCATACATACGGCGCGTATTCTCTTCGGCATACTCTGGGCCTTCGATGCATACTGGAAATGGCAGCCCTATTTTCTCACCCATGCAGTCACCTACCTGCAGCAGGCCCTGCCAGGCGAACCGGCATGGATCGCCGCCTATATCGGCTTCTTCATCTCGGTCATCACCTGGGCGGGCCCGGTGCTTTTTGGCTATTTTGCCGCGATCATGGAAAGTATCATCGCTTTTTACCTGATCATCGGCCGTGGCTTGCGGTGGGTGATCCCCGTGGGTATTGCCTACAGTATTGGCGTCTGGACCACAGCAGAAGGCTGGGGAGCACCGTTTCTGCCGGGCGCCACCGCCAATAAGGGCGATGTCCTGGGTACCACCAATATCTACGTCATCGCGTTTCTTTTCCTGGCGGCCTGGGTATATTTCACTCCGGAACCCAGAAGTAACAAAAGTAAGCGATAAATTCGCATCATCTCCTTCCGGCCCTATCCGTGTCGCGCGGCTCGCCCGTGCGGCGCACCGCTCCCAAAAATGTCATGAAAAAGTCATAAAATTGTCGTATTAGTGTCATGTTGCATCGTTAACATATTCCCTCTTCGAGAAAAACAGAGCCCGCCCATATCGGGCCGCGGTGTCGTTCACCGGCTCGTAAGACATAACTACCGTCAAGTATAAGGGAGTATTTCGATATGCGTAGCAACATGAAGTTACGTCCGGTCGTCGTTGCGCTCATGGCATCCGGAGCGCTGCTGTCGAGCGTGCCGGTCATGGCCGATGGCATCACCGCCAGTACCCAAAGCGCCGAAAACAGCTCGGTCGACGTGGGTCAGGTCAATGCCGCAGCGCAGGGGACTTCTACCCTGGGGAGCCGTGAGGCGCAATCTCTTAGTCAAAAAACCCGTTTTGATTCCGGCCAGTCTATAAAGGTGCTGGATAAGCATGAGTTGGCGGCGGCAGGTCCGGTGGGCGGCAGCGCGCAGGCGTTGTCTTACGCGCCGGGCGTCAGTGTTTCCAGTTACGGATATACCGGTTCCACCAAGACCTCTATCAGCGTGAACGGGATCAAGCAGGGTTGGGGCGGTTTCTCCGGTGGTCAGATTGACAACGGCAGCCTTTCCGTCACCTTTGACGGTGTGCCCATGGTGAATCCGTCCAGTGGCCTCTGGGAGAGTCCTCAGGTGCCGCAGAACGGCATTCTGCAGGGTATCGGCATCACCTATGGTCCCGGTAACCCGGTGGATCGCTGGTATAACAACATCGGCGGTCAGATCGATTTTGTTCCCTTGCAGCCCACCAATAAAGCCGGTGCTTCGATTAAAATGAGCTACGGCAGCTACGATGCCAAGAATATCGTCTTCAATGTGCGCACCGGGAGCATAGACGGCTGGTCCACCATCCTCGCGGGTGGCTCCGGTTCCAGCAATAGCTATCGGCAAACCCCGGATGGTTTTGCCAATCCCAGTTATAACTACGCCTGGTTCCTGAAAACCCGCAAGACCTTCAGCAACGGTGACTTCTCACTGGGTGCCTACCTGGCGAAAGGTTCTGGCTACCGGCCGGTATCCATCCCCCTCAACCCCATTGCCGGTGTGACCATGGATGGTACACCAAACTCGCCGCTGTATAGCCAGGCGACGTCTGGGTATTATTCCTCACTGCCGGAAAATGTCTGGTTCAAGCGGGACGGTAATACCACCTGGCTGGTCTACAGCAAACTGAACCTTGCGCTGGACAGCATGGTGGGTCTGCATAACACGCTCTGGTATCGCAACGGCCACCGCCTGCATTTCCACTACAACAACTACGGGTTGTCCAATCCGAAGAACCTCTATGAGTACAATAACCCCCATACCGATGTATACGGCGACAAACTGTGGTTTTCAGTGGCCTTGCCCTACAATGACGTGGACGTGGGTGGATTCTTCCTGAACAGCCGGTATAACTCGCGGAACGCCTTTTACAATACCAACCCGCCGTACTACGGCTCGGCATCCGTGCCCAACGCGCACTATCGCAGCGACTATTTCGACCAGACCGACCTTGCCGCGTTCATCCAGGACCGGATCAGTCCGATGGAAAACCTGCATATCACGCCGGGCGTGCGTTTCATCAATTATCAGACGCGTTATACGCCTGCCGCGCAGTCGGATTTTGCCGCGGCTTATGCCTTGTCTCCGCAAAATAACCAAGGTGCGCTCCCGACCGCCAGCAACAGCTTCACCAAGGTAGAGCCCTCGGTGGATTTCAACTGGCAGCCCATGAAATGGCTGGCGGTATTCGCCAGCTACGCGCAGGCGTACAAGGAACCGCAGGTAGGCGGCGGAGGTGGCCTGTATCAAGCCACTCCACCGATTTATAGCCTGGAAAAAAGTGCCGACTACAATGCTGGCATAAAGATTCATTTCAGGGATGCCGCTTACCTGCATAATTTCTTCCTGCTGGCGAGCTTTTACCATCTGCACTATACCAACCAATATATTCCGTTCTACGATGCCAATGGCAATTATCTGGGTGATGCGAATGGCGATTCCATCTATCAAGGCGTCAATATGGCATTGGAAGATGATCCGATTTACAATCTGCATGTCTTTGCCAATCTCAATTTCGAGAAGGCGACCTTCGCTCATTACGTGACCGGCGGCGTCAGTTATGACGGGCTGCCGGTATCCAACGTGCCCAGCAGCACCTTTAATATCGGCACTGCGTACAGTTACTATCTCTCGGGCGTGTTGCTGGAGCCGCGGATCTGGTATCAGTACACCGGCGCACAAAATATCTTCAATAACAATACGACTGCCCCGAGCCAGCAGAAAATGCCGGGCTACGGGACGGTGAATCTGGGTTTTGACAGCACCATTCCCACGCGTGGGAGCATTCCTGGTCTGAAAGATGTCAAGCTGAGCGTCGATGTCCTCAATCTTGCAAATAATCGTTATAACGAGTTCCAGTATATCACGGCTGGCGGGCTTCTGGGTGGAAGCTCGGCCGGGCAGGTGCTGGCATTGCCTGGCGCTCCGTTGACGGTATATGGAAGTATTGCGGTAAACTTCTAAGGTTTATAGTTGCTTGTAATTTCCGGTAGAAATGTTCCAGCGTGTTGTGTCTGGGGCTTTTCTGCCGATATTTTTCAGAAGATCTACCGTGTGGTTATTCTTCTCTAATGCCTTTTGGGCTGTTGCCGGTTCATCCATTCTCGATAAAGACTATGTGTTTCACTTCTTGCTCTTGATTATTGCGTGAGAACCTCATTTAGGGGGCAGCGAGTCTGTCTTTTGCAAGCGGTTGCCGGGGAGTCTCTTGACAGAGACCGTGCAGACCATGATCCTTGAGCAAGCGTGGTCACCGGAATAGATGGCGGGGAGTTTATGCATGGAGCACCCGGAGGCTCCCAGCCAGCGGATTTCCCATGAGGCCATAAAATTTTTTGGTTTTCGAACATTATCCGAAGTGATATCTCGGTATATCAAAGAGTTATATAGCGGTATTGCACTTGAAAATTGAAACCATCCTTTGTCTTTGATGCAAAAAATGAAGATCGTCGCAGGGTGCCTGCTCATCAAGCTTTGACCCATGGATTTGACTGTAATTCTCTGCCAAATAGTGGACGATCTTTATCCATATGCCGAGTAGGAAAGATCAAGCGGGACGGGATGTCGCGAGCGTATTGGGGCGACATCCTAAGTTTCGCCTAATTCAATCATGAGAGACTGATGGAGGAGTAGGTAATATGCCCATTCCATCATGGGTTTTCACCCTTCAGGGAGCATAGGGTTTATGGCATTGCGATTATGGCCTGCAATCCTGGTCAGCCTGTTGTTACTGCTGGCCGGATGTGCGAGTTATCAGGCAGCACCCTTGCCTGGACATCTATCCTCTGTGCAGGATGTGCATCGGGAAATGGCGGCGGCGCTGGCGCGGATGCACCCTCATGCCCAGCCGATAAATTTGCATGGGCCATTTTCTGGCGAGGATCTTGGGGCGATTGCCGTGTTGCTCAACCCACAGTTGCGTGCCATGCGGGCCAATCTGGGGGTCGCCCAGGCCCAGGTTTTCGCGGCCGGTTTGCTTCCCGATCCCCAACTGTCACTCAGTGCGGACTTGCCCAGCAATGTCGCAGCCGGTTATTACAGTGCCTATAGCATGGGTTTGAGTTGGAGCCTCGCCAGTCTGTTTACCCGCTCTGCCAATCTGGATATTGCCCGCGCACAGCAAAAGTCCGTGCAATATCAGGTCGCCTGGCAGGAGTGGATGCAAGCGGGTAATACGCGCGTTCTCGCCCGTCAGCTTTATTATCTGCGGGCGCAGGAAGCGGTAGCGGAAGCGGCGGCCAAGACCACCGGGAAATTGTATCAAGCCTCTGCTGAAAATTTACGTCTTGGCGATACCACCATCACCACCGCAACATTACGGCAGATTGCCTGGCTGGATAGTCAGGATCGGGCTCTCGCCTTGCGTCGACAAGTCACCACCCTGCGCCAAAATCTCGACCAATCCATAGGCCTGCCACCGAAAATGGCGATCGGCATAAAGCCCCCGCGGCTCTGGCCCAGCCTGCCAGATGCCGCGTTTCTGGTAACATTGGCCGACCAGCATCGGCTTGATCTGGTGGCACTGCGGGCTGGTTATCAGGCGCAGGAAGCCCGGGTACGACGTGCCATTCTCGGCCAATACCCAGGCTTCACCATTGGCTTCAGTAGGGCCGCCGATACCTCCAATGTGCAGAGCTACGGCCCAAGTTTGACGCTGGATATTCCCCTCTGGAACCGGAACCGTGGGGTTATTGCGGAAAGCGAGGCTACCCGCGCGCAACTCCGGGCAGCCTATACCGCCCGTCTGTTTCAGACGCGCGCCGACATTTTTCGACTGGTGACGGATCTCCGCCGCCTGGCACAGGAAATCAAGCCCCTGCAGCAACAGGTTCCGGAACTGGCGAAGGCCGAAAACCGATTACGCAGGGCCGCTGCGGAACACAACGTGACATTGCTGGATTATGAGACCGTACGCAGCCAATCCCTGGCCAAGCGTCTGCAATTGCTGGCGCTGCAGGAATCCTACGCTGCCCAGCAGGCAGCGCTGGAAATGGCGGTCGGTTTACCTTATTCAGATTGGGAGAGTCGGAAATGAGAACGCGGTTTTCGGGCGGAAAAATCCTGGCATGGGGATGCTGCCTGTGCTTGCTGTTTGCGGGATCCGCCGAGGCAGAGGTTTCCGCCCTGGTAAAAGTCACGCCGGCGCGAATGATGTCCATGGCGGATCAGCTTCGTGTCTATGGTACCGTAGAGTTTGCGCCGGAAGACGGCAGAACCATCGTGCTGCCAGCCGAAACCCTGGTCAGTCAGGTACTGGTGGCCGCCGGGCAGAGGGTAAAGCAGGGGCAACCCATGCTGCAGGTACAACCCTCGGTCGGTGATCAACTGCAACTGAAGCAGGCGGAAATTGGCCTGAAATTCGCTATTGCCGACCAGCACAGGGTGGCGAACCTGCGTCAGCGCCAACTGGCGACCAATAGCCAACTGCAAACTGCCGATCAATCCCTGGCTCGTGCGCGGGCGGCTCTGCAGGACATCCAGTTGCGTCTGCAACAACTGAAGAACGGACAAGTGTCCGCACCCATCAATGGGGTAGTGACCATCGTGCATGTGCATCAGGGTGACCTCGTCCCCGCTGGTCAGCCTTTGCTCAGCCTGAGCACAGGAAATGCCCTGCGCGTTTTGTTGGGGGTGGAACCGGGGATCTTGCCGCGTATTCATGTGGGGGATTCGGTGAGCCTGCTTCCCGTATATGGGGGGCAGGCGCCGGTGCAGGGAAAAGTCAGCCAGATCTATAGCCAGATTGATCCGCAAACCCGACTTGCCCAGGTGGTGGTGCCATTGCCCGCCAGTCCGGATTTGTTGCCGGGAGCCATGCTGCAGGCGGAAATCGTCCTGCACCACCAACGGGTCATCGCGGTCCCGGAGAGTGCCGTTCTGCAGCAGGACGGCAGGTCCTATTGTTTCGTGGATGTGGCGGGTAAAGCCCAAAAACGCTGGATTGACACGGGTTGGCAGCAGGCAGGCTGGATAGCGGTGAAGCAAGGGCTCAGCGCAGGTGATCCGGTGGTGAGTCTCGGCAACTACGAGCTCAAAGCAGGAATGGCCTTGCGGGTAGAAGGGAAATCCTGATGGGTGCCTGGTTACTGCGGCATCGTCGCTCGCTTCTGTTTCTGCTGCTGGTACTCGTGCTTGCAGGTTTGCTGTCCGCCATGAAAATGCCGGTAGCCCTGTTTCCCAATGTGGTTTTCCCACGTATCGAAGTATCGGTAAATTCCTGGAATATGCCCATTCAACAGACCGATATCGCTGTCACCAGGCCATTGGAGCAGGCATTGCGGGCGGTCCCCGGTGTAGAGCGCATTCGTTCTACCACTGCGCGTGGCGCCGCAGATATATCCGTGCAGTTCGCCTGGGGCAGCAACATGACCGAAGCCCTGTTGCAGGCGGAATCCGCAGTAAACAAGGTGATGCCGCTCCTGCCGCCGGATACCCGTTTTACTGCTCGGCGAATGGACCCGACGGTGTTTCCTGTTCTAGGTCTGTCTCTGACATCGGATCATCTGGATCCCGTCGCCCTGCGTCGCTATGCCGAATATGACCTGCGGCCGCTGCTGCTGGCTATCCACGGCGTGGCGCAGGTGGAGGTGCAGGGTGGGGCGCGCGAGGAATATCAGGTGGTGGTGGATCCCATGCGCCTGCAGAGTTACGGCCTGAGGCCTGCGGATGTGGAACGGGCGCTGAGCAACGGAAATGTCATTACCGCCGTGGGTCGTTTGCAGCGCCACTATCGCCTGTATCAGATTCTGAGTGAAAGCCCTCTGAAAAATGTGCAGGATATCCGTCATATCGTGCTCAAGACCGGTGCTGCCGGGGTCGTGGATCTTGCGGATGTTGCGCAGGTCCGGGTGGGCACGGCACCCCAGTGGACCACGGTGACGGCCAATGGCAAAAATGCCGTGCTGGTCAATATCAAGCAGCAGATTGGAGCCAATACGGTGGCCATCGATCATGCTATCCGTACCCTGCTGCGCAAGGATGCCAAGAGCATTCCAGCGGGGATAAACCTGAGTACCTGGTACGATCAGAGTCAGCTGATTACCGCCGCGGCATCCAGCGTGCGGGATGCCATTTTTATCGGCGCGGGTTTGGCGGCCATGGTGCTGCTGGTGTTTTTGCGGAATTTGCGCTTGACCTTCATTGTCGCCGTAGTGTTGCCCAGTGTGCTCCTCGCCAGTGTGCTGATCCTTTTTGTGATGCACCAGAGCTTCAACATCATGACTCTGGGCGGGATGGCGGCGGCCGTGGGCTTGGTGGTGGATGATGCCGTGGTAATGCTCGAACACATCATGCGCCGCATCACCGAACATCCTAGTGAGGATGAACCGGTGTCGGTATTGCTCTCGGCACTGGAAATGAGTAAACCCCTGGCGGGGTCATCCGCAGCAACCATCATCATTTTTGTACCTCTGGCATTTTTGTCCGGGGTGACCGGTGCTTTTTTCCAGGCATTGGCCATTTCCATTGCTGCGGCTCTGCTGGTGTCCTTTCTGGTCGCTTACCTGGCGGTGCCACTTCTCGCCGATCTACTCCTGAGGCCTCGGGATGCCGAGCAAGCGGAGCATCAGGGACGCTTTTTGGCCTGGATCAGCAGCATTTATGGACAATATCTGGAAAGGATTCTGCAACGCCCATTATTTTTATCCTTGATCGTACTGACCTTTCTGCTCTTGGGTGGATGGTCTTACACACAGGTGGGCAGCGGTTTCATGCCTGCGATGGACGAGGGTGGATTTGTACTGGATTATAACGCTGCCCCCGGTACTTCTTTGGCGGAAACGGATCGTCTGCTGGATCAGGTGCAGCAGATTCTCGCCAAAAACCGGGATGTGGCCAGTTATTCACGGCGAACGGGTCTGCAGCTGGGAGGCGGCATCACGGAAGCCAACACCGGAGATTTTTTCATCCGCCTCAAGGCGCAACGACAGCATTCCATATGGCAGGTGATGAAGACGGTTCGCGAGCAGATTCATCATCAGGTTCCGGGGTTGCGGGTGCAAACGGGGCAACTGATGGAGGACCTCATCGGAGATTTAACCGCCGTACCCCAGCCCATCGAAATCAAGCTCTTCGGTGCGGATCCCCAAACCCTGCAAAAGTTGGCCCGGCAAGTGGCCGGACAAATCCGTCAGGTGCCAGGCGTTGTCGAGGTGTTTGACGGGATTATCATTGCTGGCGACGCCGTTGATATTCATGTGGATCCGGTGAAGGCCGCTCTTGCCGGAATGACCCCCGGTCAGGTCACCAATCAGTTGCAAACCCTGATGGAAGGACGCGTGGTCAGCCGGATACCCCAAGGCCAGGAAATGATCGGGGTTCGAGTCCGCGCTCCCCATGCACTCTGGAATGAAATCAATCGCCTGCGGCAACTCCCGATTATTGCCCCCGATGGGCATTATCTGACCTTGGGGCAGGTGGCAGAAATTCGTATGCAATCCGGACAGGCGGAACTGAACTCGGAAAACCTCAAGCCCATGGTCGCGGTGACGGCCCGTATCGAAGGGCGGGCGATGAGTACGGTGATGGGCGAGGTCAAGGGACGTCTGGCCCATGTGCAGTTACCCCAAGGGGTCTACCTGCAATATGGCGGATTGTACCGCGAACAGCAGCAATCCATGCGCGAACTGGCGCTGGTGCTGCTGGCTGCGATTCTGCTGGTCACGGTGTTGCTCCTGTTTCTCTATGAGCGTTTTACCGTGGTCCTGAGTATTCTCGCCACCGCTCTCCTGGCCTTGGGTAGCGTGTTTATCGGTCTATGGCTGACCGGCACGGAGCGCAATATCACGGCCATGATCGGGATAACCATGATCGTCGGCATTGTGACGGAAACGGCGATTTTCTTTTTTGCGGAAGCGCAGTCTGCGGAGCGACACGAATTGGTGCGGGCCGGAAAAGCACGGCTGCGGCCCGTGCTGATGACCGCCATCATCGCCATCCTGGCCCTCATGCCGCTGGCCTTGGGATTGGGTGCCGGGGCACAAATGCAGGCACCTTTGGCCATCGCGATTATTTCGGGATTGCTGGCCGAAATCCCCTTGGTACTGGTGGTGATGCCCGGGATTTATGCTTGGCTGGAAAGGGTTTTCAAAAAAGGCTAATGGGCTTTCACCACCTGATTTTCAACCTCATAGGAGTGATATATGCGTACAGTTCGTTACATCATGGTCGCAGCCTTGTTGAGTGCGGGGCTGCTCGGAACCGTTACCTCGGCCGCAGAGAGAACGTCCGTCTTGCCGCTCAAGGTAGTTCATGCGGATCTTCCACTTCCCGGCAAGCCCGATCAGGCCTATGTGCCGATCAATCAGCAGTCAACCGGGAAAGCCCCATTGAAAAAAGATATCAATCGCTTTGACTATGAGTCGGTTGATCCGCAAAGGCAGTTGTTGTTTATTTCCCATCTTGGGGCAGACAGTGTCGATGTAGTCGATTTGCGCAACAACCGCGTCATTGCGAACATCAAGGGCGTTCCTGCTGTGCATGGGGTGCTGGCCGTACCAGAGCTGGGTGAAGTATTTGCGAATGCGACAGCGATCAACCAACTCGAAGTCATTTCCGAGAAGACATTGCACATCATCGCCCATGTGCCCACCGGTGTTCACCCCGACGGCATGGCCTACGCGCCGAAGGTACACGAACTGTTCATCTCTGACGAGACTGGGCAGACCGAAACGGTGGTTGATACCCGCAACAACCGGCGGGTCGCCACCATTGCCATGGGCGGCGAAGTTGGCAACTCGCAATACGACCCCGTTAGCCAGCGGGTATTCGCTGATGTGCAGACCCGTAACGAGATTGTGGCGATCGATCCGCGCCGCAATGTGATCGTCCAGCGTTATCGGCTGCCGGATACTTGTGTTCATGACCACAGTCTGCTGATCGACGCGCCAGCCCGTCTCGCTTTTGTTGCTTGCGACGGCAACGCCAGGCTGCTGCTCCTCAACATGCGCGACATGCACGTGCTGTCCGTGCATAAAACCGGTCGTCATCCCGACGTGCTCGCTTTCGACCCCGGGCTGCAGCGCCTTTATGTCGCCAGCGAAAGTGGTGTAGTAGCGGTCTTCCAACTTAAAGGAAAGCAGTTACGATTGCTTGGACGTAATTATCTCGCCTATGAAGCGCACTCCGTGGCCGTTGATCCGCAAACCCATCGCGTTTATTTCCCGTTGCAGAATGTGGATGGTCACGGAGTCTTGCGCATCATGGCGCCGACGCTGTAGATGGTGCGGCTGTTACCTTCGATGTGCGGCAACTTCGATCCGGCAGGCTCACATTGCTTTCATGCGGTAACCCGTTTGCCTCCTCTTCGGCCTCTATCCGCGCTAATTTTGCGCTAACACTAGGGGAATATAGTGAGAGCAGATGGAGACAAATGGATTCATCTGCATCTCAATTCATTAAAAAGGAGCGATGTCATGAAGGTATCTACAAAGTTGGCAAGTGGTATTTTGGGCGGGGTTTTGTTCCTGTATGCTTTTGGTGCTTACGCTTTTACCGGTCAGGAATTGGCTGGCGAGGCGAAGATCAGCATCGCACAGGCACGCATTACTGCTTTGCGGGCGTATCCTGGAAGTATCACCGATGAGGAACTGGAAAAAGAGAAAGGTGGCAGTGGCTTGCGCTATTCTTTCGACATCAAGAAGGGTGGTGTCAGCCACGAAGTAGGCGTTGACGCCAGGACCGGAGCCGTTCTGGAGAACTCGATTGAGGGCAACCATGCGGATTGATGGTCTATAGTGTTTAGTGGGTGAACCCGCTCCTTGGGGCGGGTTTTACAAGTTTTTCGGGAGTTCAACTCTAAAAAATGCGTATTCTTCTGGTTGAAGACGACCGAATGATCGGTGAAGCCATTTCAGTTGCGCTGCGGGACGCGGCTTATGCAGTGGACTGGGTGCGTGATGGTGAAACCGCTTTGCGGGCGATTGCCAATCAGGAACATCAGGCCATTTTTCTGGATTTGGGTTTGCCCAAACTGGATGGTTGTACGTTGCTGCAACGTGTGCGCGCAGGGGGTAACTCCCTGCCAATCATCATTATTTCCGCCCGCGACGCATTGGCGGATCGGGTGGAGGGGCTGGATTTGGGGGCTGATGATTATCTCGTCAAACCTTTTGCCATGGGCGAGCTGCTGGCTCGTTTGCGCGCCATCATCCGCCGTCAGGGTGGGCAGGGCTCGCCGGTATTAGGTAATGGATCTCTGCAACTCGATCTAAGCACACATACGGCGCAGATCGGAGAGCTCAGCGTCCTGTTGACCAATAAGGAGTTTGCTTTATTGCAGGCACTGTTGCTACGTCCAGGTTCCATACTCAGTCGTGCGCAACTCGAAGAGCGCCTGTATGGCTGGGACGAAGGTGTAGAGAGTAATAGCATCGATTTTCTGATTCACGGTCTGCGTAAGAAGCTCGGTGCCAAAGTCATCAGGAATGTGCGTGGCGCGGGTTGGATGATCCCGCGTCAACCATGAAAAGTTCTTTGCAGGGACGTTTGTCCATTGGGTTGAGTATTGCTATTGTCTGCATGGGGTTGTTTGCCGGCTTGGCGTCTTTCTTTCTGGCTTTGAATGAAGCACAGGATTATCAGGATGCCTCACTGCAGCAGATCGCTGCACTGGTGCCTCCCCAGATCTGGCGGAATACATATCGCTATGGTCGAGAGCCGGTGGATGTCGACTCGGATGTGCGCATTGTGGTTGAGCCGTTATGCCTGGTAAATTGCCAGGGAGTGGATGTTCCCCTGAAACTTCCTCCGCAATTGTCATCAGGTTTTCATACGCTTGCAGTGAACGGTCAGGAATGGCGCGTTTTTGTTCGACGACAGGGCCCTGATGAAGCATTGGCAGTGGCCCAGTCCACCGATTTGCGTAGTGACGCGGCTATTGCCAGCGCACGGCGTACCCTGCTGCCCTTGTTGTTTTTGGTGCCCTTGTTGATTGTTTTTTCGCACGTTATTGTGCGGCGTAGTTTGGCCCCGATCCAGAGTCTGGCCCAGGCCATGGATCGGCAAAATGCCGACCGCCCTGAGCCGCTTTCTCTAGAGCAAGTGCCGGGGGAGATTGCCCCTTTTCTTCAGGCCATCAATCGGCTGCTGGAAAGGATTCGGATACTGCTGGAGCAAGAGCGTCGTTTCATTGCCGACGCCGCCCATGAACTACGTACCCCGCTAACCGCATTGTCGCTCCAGGTGCAGAATCTGGAGCGGGCTGATTCTCTCTCGGAATGCCAAAAACGTTTGTTGCCTTTGCAAAGTGGTCTGGAGCGGTCCCGCCATTTGCTCGATCAATTACTGGGTTTGGCGCGGCAGCAGACCGCCACGTCCAGCTTTGAGCCAGTAGACTTGGCGGTAATTGCTCGCCAAACAGTGGAAGATCTTTACCCATTGGCAGAGCAGAAAAAAATAGATTTCGGACTGGATGCCTCAACGGCGTTGTGGGTACAGGGAAGCGCTGCCGCCTTTTATAGCCTATTACGCAACGCGGTGGATAACGCCTTGCGCTATAGTCCGGAAAACTCCGAGGTAACCGTGCGTGCCTATCAGGAAGGAGAATATGCGCTGTTGGAAGTTATAGATAGTGGGCCGGGTATTCCGGCTGATGAGGCCGAACGCATATTTGATCCTTTTTATCGTATCCCCGGTATAACGGGAGACGGGAGCGGTCTGGGCTTAACCATTGTTCGTGCCATTGCCGAACAGTTGGGCGGACAAGTTATATTGCGTTCCCGATGTGACCAATCAGGCTTGCATTTCATCTATCGCCAAAAAATAGTCTAAACCTCTTACCCGTTTCGCCAAGGCTGCTGATAGGATATCGCCTCGTCAGGGTGCGTCACCATATATTCCAATATCCTGGGAATCTGTTTTGGCAGATAAAGTTATTGATCAGATATCGACACCCTACTGATTATCGCTGTACTATCCATATTCATAGTTATTTATCATGACATCATGGTGATCTATGAAAGGAAATAAGTCATATGGTGGCCGCGGTGCGTGGGCCACAGGGCTGCCCATCCGACCCTTTCCGCTTTATGATAGGGGGAGGCAGAAGGAAACCACCATTTGAGCTATAGCGCCGAACAATTCACCGTCCTCAAGGGACTCGAACCGGTCAAGTTGCGTCCGGGCATGTATACCCGTACGACTTGCCCCACCCACGTCATTCAGGAGGTGATCGACAACGCCGCCGATGAGGCCCTGGCCGGCCAGGCGACGCGCATCGATGTGACGGTCTGTGAAGATGGTTCGGTGATCGTCGAGGACAATGGTCGCGGCATCCCGGTTGGTATCCCGCCCGGCGAGTCCCGCCCGGCGGCCGAACTGGCCTTCACCACCCTGCACGCGGGCGGCAAGTTTGATAAGACGGATGTGGAGTCGGCCTACCGCTTTTCCGGCGGCCTGCATGGGGTAGGCGTGGCGGTCACCAATGCCTTGTCCCAGCGGGTGGAAGTCGAGATCAAAACCCGCGACCCCCAGGGGTCGGGGAACGGTCGCTATCGGCTGGTGTTTACGCAGGGGGACGTGAGCGAAGCGCTGACCCGGCTGGAAGACTGCGGCCCGCGCACCCATGGCACGCGGGTTCAGGTATGGCCGGACGGGCAGTATTTCGACTCCGCCAAAATCAATATCCGCGAGCTCACCCATCTCCTGCGCGCCAAGGCCATTCTCCTCCCTGGCCTGCAAGTGAGCCTCACCCTCCCGGAGCAGGAACCCCTCGTCTGGAAATATAGCGAAGGTCTGGCGGAATACCTCGCGGGAATCGTCGCTGATATCGAACTGGCCACGCCGATTTTTGCGGGAGCCTCCTATCAGGACGGGGACAGTAACGGTTTCGCGAAAGGGGAGGGTGCGGGCTGGGCGCTCTGTTGGATCAACGGCGCCGCCCCTAACCCGGAAACTTACGTCAACCTGATCCCGACACTGGACGGCGGTACCCACGAGTCGGGCTTTCGGGCCGGGGTTTTTGAGGCGGTGCGCAGTTTCATGGAACACCACAGCCTCGTCCCCGCCAAGCTCAAACTGGTACAGGATGATGTCACCGGGAAGATGGCGCTGGTGCTGTCGGCGCGCGTGCTGGATCCGCAGTTTCAGGGGCAGACCAAAGACAAACTCACCAGCCGCGACGCCCATAAGCTGATGGCGCAGACCGTGCGTGATCCGCTGGAACTCTGGCTCAACAGCCATCCGGGTGCGGGGAAGGCGATCGCAGATCTGGCGATCCAGAACGCCCAGGCCCGTACCCGCGCCGCGCAAAAAATCGAGCGTAAGAAGGGCTCGGGGTTGGCGACACTTCCCGGCAAGCTGACGGATTGTGAAAGTGAGGATATTCAGCGCAATGAGTTGTTTCTGGTCGAAGGGGACTCTGCCGGCGGTTCCGCCAAGGCGGCGCGCGACAAGGAATATCAGGCCTTGCTGCCGTTGCGGGGCAAGGTGCTCAACACCTGGGAAGTGGACGCAGACCAGATCTTCAAGAACCAGGAAGTCCATAATATGGCGGTGGCCCTGGGCATTGAGGCACACGGTTTCCAGGCGGACCCGGATCGGGTGCTGGCGGGGCTGCGCTACGGCAAAATCATGATCCTATCCGACGCCGATGTAGATGGCAGCCATATTCAGGTGCTGATTCTGACCCTGTTCCTGCGGCACTTCCCGGCGCTGTTGCAGCGCGGCCATGTGTTCGTGGTCAAGCCGCCTTTATACCGGGTGGATACCACCTGGCGCGGCAAGGCCCGTAAAATCTACTGCGAGGCGGAGGCGGAGCGGGACGCGGCGATAGATCGCCTGCGCACCGAAGGCGTCAAGGAAAGTGCCATCTCGGTACAGCGTTTCAAAGGTCTGGGTGAGATGAATCCGGATCAGCTCTGGGAAACCTCCATGTGCCCCGATACCCGTTCCCTCGTCCCGTTGTCCATGACGGCGGCTGATCAGGCGGCACTGCATACCCGCTTCAGCCTGCTGATGGCCAAACAATCCGCCGGCGGGCGTCGCGAATGGATGGAGCGGGACGGCTGGACGGCAGATATTGATATTTAAGGCGAGGAGTTTCAGGCATGGATAACACCCGGGATCTTTTTGATCTCATCGGTAATGCGCACTCTCCGGAAACCGGGGCGGTCACCGACAACACGCCTGCTCCGGTGCCAGCCGAACCGTTGCAGGAAGTCGCAGCGTTATCCGCTGCCTCGCCAGCACCACCGCCTCCGCCATTCGGGAATGGTGCCCCGGACTCTGGCGAACCTGGGGAGCCGCCGCTCGCGGAATATGCCGCACGTGCTTACCTTGCCTACGCCATGAGTGTGGTAACCGGGCGGGCGATTCCGGCACTGGCCGACGGCCAGAAACCGGTGCAACGGCGGATTCTCTATGCCATGCGCGACATGGGGTTGCAACGCTCACCACAGCATGTCAAGTCCGCCCGGGTGGTGGGCGAGGTGATCGGCAAGTGGCACCCCCACGGCGACACGTCGGTATATGACGCCATGGTGCGTATGGCCCAGCACTTCACCCTGCGCTACCCGGTGGTGGATGGGCAGGGCAACTTCGGGTCTCTGGACGGCGACTCGGCTGCCGCCATGCGCTACACCGAGGCCAATCTGACCCCCATTTCCGAGCTGCTGCTGGCAGAAATGGATGAGGGCACGGTGGATTTTCGCAGCAACTATGACGGTACGCTGGAGGAACCTGTCACCTTGCCGGCCCGGTTGCCCTTCCTGCTGATGAACGGCGCCTCCGGTATCGCGGTCGGCATGGCTACGGAGATTCCGCCCCACAATTTGCGCGAACTGGCGCAGGTCTGTGCGGAGTTGGTCTTGCGCCCGGACATGGCCGATGACGAAATACTGCAGCAGATTCCCGGTCCCGACTTCCCTGGCGGTGGCCAGATTATTTCCACACCCGGGCAAATCCGCGAGGCCTATCTGTCGGGGCGCGGCAGCATCCGGGTGCGTGCCCGCTGGGAGGTCGAAAAGCTGGCGCGCGGGGAGTGGCGTATCGCGGTACAGCAACTGCCACCGGGGGTGTCCACCGCACAGATCCTCTCGGAGATAGAAACCCTTTCCAACCCGCAGGCCAAAGGGGAAGGCAAGAAAAAGGCGCTTACCCCGGAGCAGCAGGCCACGAAAAATGCCATGCTGTCCCAGATGGATACCGTGCGCGACGAGTCGGGCAAGGCCCATGCCGTGCGGATCGTCATCGAGCCGCGCTCGCGCAACCAGGACCCGCAGAGTCTGATGACCTACCTGCTGGCCCGCACCTCGCTGGAATCCAATCAGTCGGTGAATCTCACGGTGCTGGATCTGGATGGCAAAGCACCGTGTATGCCGCTCACCCGGATATTACGGCAGTGGGTGCGCTATCGGGTGACTACCGTACGGCGGCGGAGCCAGTTCCGCCTCGACAAGGCCCTGGCGCGCATCCATATTCTCGAAGGCCGTTTACGGGTGCTGCTGGATATTGATGCGGTGATCCGTGTAATCCGCGAGTCCGACGACCCCAAGGCCGACCTCATGACCCACTTCGACCTCAGCGAGATTCAGGCAGAAGATATCCTGGAGATTCGTCTGCGGCAACTGGCGCGACTAGCCGGCATTGAGCTGGAAAGGGAACTGGCCGACAAACAGGAAACGGCGGCGTACCTGAGCGCACTTCTGCAGGATGAGTCCCGACTGCGGGCATTGATTGCCGAAGAAATCCAGGCCGACGCCAAAAAATTTGGCGATGATCGTCGCACCCTGCTGGAAGCCGATACCGCCATCACCAACAAATCCATCCAGACCATTGCCGCTGCCATTACGGATGAACCAGTTACGGTGATCGTCTCGCAAAAAGGCTGGCTGCGTACCCGCTCCGGCCACGGGCTGGATACGGCGACCCTGGGTTTCAAGGAAGGCGATGCCTTGTTGCAAGCCTTCGAGGTGCGATCCGTAGATACTCTGGTCCTGCTGGATCATTCTGGGCGTGCCTACTCCATAGCCGTGGCGCAAATACCGGGCGGGCGGGGCGACGGCATTCCCGTATCGAGCCAGGTGGATTTTCAGCCGGGCGGCGTACTGGCTTCCGTAGCCTGCGGCGCCGGCGATAGCCTATGGCTGGTGGCTGGAACCGGTGGCTATGGATTCCTGACCACGCTGGAAAACATGACCGGTCGGAACCGGGCGGGCAAGGCTTTTTTGACCCTGGACCCGAAGGAGCGCCCCCTACCTTTGATCCGCGTCACCGACCTTCAGGCGGAAGCGCTCTGTCTGTCTTCAGACGGGCGTGGCCTGCTGTTTCCTTTGGTGGATGTCAAAAACCTACCCAAGGGTAAGGGGGTCAAACTGATTGCCCTGGGCGCATCGGCCACTCTGCAATCCCTGTCGGTTTATCTGGACGATCAGCCCTTGCCGCGCGGAATGAGGAAAAATCGTGTGGAAGCCTGTCGTGGCCGGCGTGGCGGACGCGGCAGACCCGTGCGTTAGGCGCTTTTGTGCATTTTGAGTTATCGGCTTTTTTCAGATGGGAGGACAGGGTGTGCCAGTGCTGAACGGGAACGCCGCAATGGACAAGATATTGTCCGTCGCCCCCATGCTCGACTGGACCGACCGCCACTGCCGGTATTTTCTGCGTCTGGTATGTCCCTCCTGCGTACTGTATACCGAGATGGTCACTACCAGCGCGTTGTTGCTGGGCCGTGATCCGGAGCGCTTTCTCGAGTTCTCGGGGGCGGAGCATCCCTTGATTTTGCAATTGGGGGGTGACGATCCCCACGCAATGCATGCCGCCGGAAGGATGGCGCGTGCCTATGGCTATGATGGTCTCAACCTGAACGTGGGCTGCCCGTCGCCGCGGGTGCAGAAGGGCAGCTTCGGGGCCTGTCTGATGACGACGCCCGATCTGGTTGCCGAACTGGTGGCAGCGATGGGCGAAAGCGGCCTGCCTGTCAGCGTGAAACACCGCCTCGGTCTTGACCGAGAGGAGGACTACGCGGCGCTGCGTGCCTTCGTGGAAACCGTCGCAACGGCGGGATGCCGACATTTCATCGTGCATGCGCGTAATGCTTGGCTCAAGGGCCTGAGTCCCGCGGAAAACCGTGATGTGCCGCCTTTGCGCTGGGATTGGGTGCATCAGTTAAAAAGAGATCTGCCGCATCTGACCATCGAGATCAACGGGGGCTTTAACGATCTGGCGGCGGTGACCGCGCAGTTTTCCGCAGTGGACGGGGTAATGCTTGGGCGCGCCGCTTATCACCATCCCCTGCTGCTGGCGGAAATTGAACGTGCCCTGGGGCGCAGGGAAACGTTGCCGGAACCGGAAGTGATCCTTTCCGGCCTGATAGCCTATGCAGAACGATGGGGAGAGTGGTTGCCTGCGCCGCGCCTGAGTCGTCATCTACACGGACTGCGCTTTGGACAACGCGGTGCGGGGGCTTGGCGCCGCTTTCTGGGTACAGCGGAACCCGGTGAGAGCGCCGCAAAGTTCCTGCGGCGCGGCATGTCACTGCTGGATTGAAGTCAGGCGAGAACGTGGTGGCTCATGGCCAGCAGGCTCAGTGTGCGCTGATCGCGGATGCGAAAGTAGACCCGACTGGCCACCCGCCGCATCAGCACCAGGCCACTGTCCTGCAACAGGGCAAGATGCTGCGAGGCGTTGCTATGGCTGGTGTTGATGGCTTTCACGAGGTTCTGCATGCTCATCTCACCGCGTCCCAGCAGGCAGATGATCTTGTAACGCAAGGGGTGGGACATGGCCTTGATCACTTCGGAAAGGTGCTCGATCTTACGTTCGGGAATAATGGGCTTTTGCATGGTCAGACTCCTTACCGTCAGAAAACGAAGGTTGCCCAGGGTTATAAGCATAAGTCGTGCCATGTTATGATAGCCATCTGAATTGTTTATATAACTTATAAATATGCACATGCCTGTGATGCCGTGGTGCGGGGCGATATTGTAGACTGTTGGCTACGCTTTTTTGTGGCATATCTCAGAGCCATTGAGTTTTAAGGTGTTTTTGCTGTTCACAATGGACGACATCGGCCAGAGCCGACGGAGGATATGGCCTCCGCCGTATCTTTCCTCAGATTTGATTGCGCCAATAGTGGTCTTCCTTGTCCATGATCCGGGTGGCCTCGTCCGGTCCCCATGAGCCTGCCGGGTAGGTGAGGATGTAGTCCGTTTCCCGTCCCCAGGATTTGATGATGGGATCAACGACGCGCCATGCCCACTCCACCTCGTCGAAGCGGATGAACAAGGCTCTGTCGCCCTCCATCACATCCAGCAGCAGGGCCTCATAGGCATCCAACTCCTGTTCGCCGTCTTTGCGGTAGGAGGCGTTGAGTTGCACGGGGCGAACTCGCATTTCCAGACCCGGTTCCTTGATCTGTATCTCGATTTTAAGGCTCTCTGGTTCCAGGGAAAGCAATATCCAGTTAGGTTCGATGCGTTCGATGCTGGTTTCGCGAAACAGTTGTTGCGGTGTATGTCGGAAGCGGATGGCGACGCTGGAGGTTTTAGCGGCGAGGCGCTTGCCGGTACGCAGATAAAAAGGCACACCCCGCCAGCGCCAGTTGTCGATGTAAAATTTGGCGGCGACATAGGTTTCGGTGACCGAATTGACCTCGACACCCGCCTCGTCCTGATAACCGGGAACGTGTTTATCATGAACAACGCCGGGGCCATACTGCGCGCGCATGGCATAGGCAGTGACGGCCGATTTGGGAATAGGGCGGATGGAGCGCAGGACTTTGACCTTTTCGTCGCGCAGGCTGTCCGCTTCCAGGGAGGGCGGTGGTTCCATGGCGATCAGCGTAAGAACCTGCATTAGGTGGTTTTGCAGCATGTCTCGCAGGGCACCCGCCTGATCATAGTATCCGGCCCGGTTTTCAATGCCCATATCTTCGGCCACGGTAATCTGGACGTGGTCGATGTAATTGCGGTTCCATATCGCCTCGATCGCGAGATTGGCGAAACGGAAAACCAGCAGATTCTGGACGATTTCCTTGCCAAGATAGTGATCGATACGATAAATCTGGTCTTCACGGAAGTGGTTGTGCAGTTGCTCATTGAGTTGCATGGCACTTTCCAGATCGTCACCGAAGGGTTTTTCAATCACGACGCGATAGTCACCTTCCTGATTGAATCCGGCGCTGGAAAGACGTTGTACTACCGGAATAAAATCGGTGGGGCGAATGGCCAGATAAAAAATGGTGCCTGCTGGTTTTTCGGCCCCTTCCGGGGTCAGCAGGGCGCGGAGTCTGACAAAAGATTCCGGCTCATGGATTTCCCCGCGCACATATTCAAAATGTTTGCAGAAATCGGCAAAGTGATCGGCCTGATAATTGCTGGCATAGGTTTCCAGTTGCTCATGCAGGAAATCCTGCCAGCCCTTGTCATCCCATGGGCGTCGGCCAAACGCGAGAATGCGCAGTTCGTCAGGCATCCTTCCTGCACAATGCAGGTGATACAGTGCGGGGAGGAGTTTTTTGCAGGCCAGATCCCCGGTCGCCCCGAAAATGACAAACTGACAATTACAATCGCTCATTCAGGCCTCCTTTTGCACGGCGTGACCACCGAACTCGTTACGCATCATCGCCAGGAGTTTGGCGGCGTAGTCGTCGCGCCCCTGGGAAGCCCAGCGCATCTGCAGGGCGAGGGTGATGACCGGCGCGGGGATTTTCAGTGCGAGGGCCGTCTGCGCGGTCCACAGGCCTTCGCCGGAGTCCGCCACTATCGGCGCGATATCGGCGAGCACCTGATCTTTGGCGAGGGTATCGGCGGTGAGGTCGAGGAGCCAGGAGCGGACGACGCTGCCGTAGCGCCACATTTCGGCGACCTTGGCGAGGTCCAGCCCGAATTCGGTTTTGCCCTGCAAAATGGCGAAGCCTTCGGCAAGGGCCTGCATCATGCCGTATTCGATACCATTGTGGACCATTTTGACGAAGTGACCGCTGCCGACGGGGCCACAGTGCAACCAGCCTTTGTCGACGGCCGGCGCCAGTGCCTCCAGAAAAGGCGTTACCTCGGCTACGGCTTCCGGGCTGCCGCCGACCATCAGGGCATAACCCTCCCGCAGACCCCAGATACCGCCGGAAACACCGGCGTCTATGTAATGTACCCCTACCGCCTCCACTTTTTGGGATTGGGCGATGGAGTCCTCGTAAAAGGCATTGGCACCGTTGATCAGTATGTCATTTCTGCTCAACAAGGGAAGAATGGAATCGATGTGGCTCTGGGTGGCCTCTCCGGCGGGAAGCATGAGCCAGAGGACCCGGGGGGTAGGCAACGCCTGAACGAGAGCTTCCAGACTGCTGGCGGCGTGCATTCCGGTTTCTTTGGCCAGCTCCGTGGCTTTTTCGGTATGACGGTTGTAAGCGATGACCTTCATACCCTTGAGGTGCAGACGCCGTGCCATGTTGGCACCCATCCGGCCCAAGCCCACCATTCCGATGTCCTTATTGCCCATAATCCGCTCCTTTGCGTACACGTCTGCCCGAAAATGTTAACATCAGTATAGCTGTTTAAGCCTCTATGTCGCCGTTTCACTGTTATGAAGGAAATTTCCATGCAACTGGGCACACCACTTTCCGCTTCCGCAACCCGCCTGCTCCTGCTCGGTGCTGGCGAGTTGGGCAAGGAACTCCTGATCGCCGCGCAGCGGTTGGGGGTAGAGACCATCGCGGTGGATCGCTACGCCGACGCGCCAGCCATGCAGGTGGCTCATCGTTCCCATGTGCTGGATATGACCGACCCGGAGGCTATTCTGGCCATTGTCAAACACGAACGCCCGCACTATGTGGTGCCGGAAATAGAGGCCATCGCGACATCGGCGCTGGCGGAGATCGAGGCAAAGGGTCTGGCGACGGTGGTGCCCTCGGCGCGCGCGGTGCAGCTGACCATGGACCGTGAGGGTATCCGCCGCCTCGCTGCGGAAGAGTTGGGCCTGCCGACATCGCCGTACCGTTTCGCCGGAACCTTGGCGGAACTGGAAGACGCGGCGGCGGCATTGGGCTTTCCCTGTGTGATCAAGCCGGTCATGTCCTCCAGTGGCAAGGGGCAGTCCGTAGTGCGCGGCGCGGCGGAGCTGGCGCTGGCCTGGCAGGAAGCGCAGACGGCGGGTCGGGTGGGCGGTCAGCGGATCATCGTCGAGGGCTTTGTGGATTTCGACTTCGAGATTACCCTGCTGACCGTGCGTTCGGCCTTCGGGACTACCTTTTGCGCGCCCGTAGGGCATCGTCAGGAGGCCGGTGATTATGTGGAATCCTGGCAACCACAGCCAATGAGCGATACCGCGTTGCGGGAGGCGGAAAAGATGGCGCAACGGGTGACCGACAATCTGGGCGGACGGGGACTGTATGGGGTGGAGTTTTTCGTGCGTGGCACGGAGGTCATCTTCAGTGAACTCTCGCCGCGTCCCCATGATACGGGTCTGGTGACTCTGGCCAGTCAACGTCAAAGTGAGTTCGACCTACACCTGCGTGCCATTCTGGGTTTGCCGGTGGAACCGGGTTTCCGGCGCCCGGCAGCGTCGGCGGTGGTGCGCGGAAAGAGACTCGGTTGGGGGCCTGTGTATTCGGGGCTGGAGGTCGCGCTGGCGGTGCCGGAAAGCGATCTGCGGCTTTTCGGAAAGCCGACGGCCAGCAAACTCAGGCGCCTCGGGGTAGGTATTGCATGCGCCGACAATGTGGAGGAAGCCCGAGAGCGCGCCCGCCGGATTGCGGCGGCGGTCGGCATTAGCCCCGCCCCCTGAGCGGGGTTAATGCTGGGCTAACGCGATCCGGGTTGCCGGGAATGGTCAGGCGTTGACGAAAGCGCTGATGCGGTCCAGGGCCATCTCCAGGTTCTTGTCGCTGGTCGCGAAGGACAGGCGGATGTGGCCAGGAGTGCCGAAGGCCGAGCCCGGTACGACGGCCACTCCGGCTCCCAGCAAGGCCTCGGCCAGGGCAAGATCATCCCGCAGGCCTTTCGCCGCCATGACTTCGCGAAATCCCGGAAAGCTGTAAAAGGTACCATCGGAGGGCATGGCAGCAACGCCGGGCAGCACTTTCAGGCGGTTGTAGACATACGTGTGGCGCCGCTTGAAAGCCAGCACCATTTCGTGGATGGCGCTGTCGCCGCCTTCCAGTGCCGCCTGGGCGGCCACCTGAGCGATGGAGGTGGGATTGGAGGTGCTCTGGGACTGTACGGTATTCATTGCGGTGATCAGCGTCTTGGGGCCGGCGCAGTAGCCGATGCGCCACCCGGTCATGGCATAGGCCTTGGACACGCCATTCATGACGATGCAGCGTGGAGCCAGATCCGGGCAGGCGTTGGCGATGTTGACGAACTCTTCATCGTGGAAGCGGATTTTTTCGTACATGTCATCGCTGGCGATGAGGATATGGGGATAACGGCGGAGGACCTCACCCAGGGCTTCCAATTCCGGGCGGCTGTAGGTCATGCCGGAGGGATTGGAGGGGCTGTTGATGACCAGCAGGCGGGTGTTGGGCGTGATCGCTTCCTCCAGCTGCTCCGGACTGATCTTGAAACGCTGGTTGGCGCCGGTATCGATGATGACGGGCCGCGCTTCGGCCAGAAGCACGATGTCCGGATAGGATACCCAGTAGGGCGCGGGAATGATGACCTCATCGCCGGCATCCAGAAGGGCCTGGCAAAGATTGAAGAAGCTTTGCTTGCCGCCGACGGAAACGAGAATTTCATCGGGGCGGTATGACAGATGGTTGTCGTGCGCGAATTTGCCGATGATGGCGGCCTTCAGTTCCGGTGTGCCGCCGACGGCGGTATATTTGGTGAAGCCCTGGCGAATGGCGGCAATGGCTGCC
Organism: Acidithiobacillus ferrooxidans ATCC 23270; assembly: GCF_000021485.1. Taxonomy (NCBI): domain Bacteria; kingdom Pseudomonadati; phylum Pseudomonadota; class Acidithiobacillia; order Acidithiobacillales; family Acidithiobacillaceae; genus Acidithiobacillus; species Acidithiobacillus ferrooxidans. The sequence continues at coordinate 1,768,871 of NC_011761.1, read as the reverse complement.
TCCTTGATGTACTCCGGGGTGTCGAAATCCGGCTCGCCGGCACCAAGGCTGACGATATCCTTTCCTTCGCGGCGCAGTTGCTGGGCACGGGCGGTGACCGCAAGGGTGGGGGATGGGCGCACCGCATTGACGCGGCGGGAAAGACGGATATCCACGATCGTTCACTCCAGAGGCAATCTCATCGGGCGCCGGGAAATGCGCGCAAGAGCGCAAATGATAAGCATCCTTCGGTTAAAATCAACTGTTTTGCGCAGGGTGGGTATGGGATGGTATCCGGGTATGTGGGATTGACATTACAACTGGCTTGAGGGATACGATCCTCATCGGTATCCACCCGGATCCGCCGGGTGATCGGAAGGCAGGGGCGCACTCATGGTAGATGTGGAGATAGGGATAGAAGGCATGACCTGTGCCTCCTGCAGCAGCCGGGTGGAGCGCACCCTGAGCCGCTTGCCGGGGGTACGGGCGGCGGTGGTGAATCTGAGCACGGAACATGCCGCAGTACAGTACGATCCGGCGCAAATCAGCCCTGACGCCCTGATCACCGCTATCGCGGAAAGCGGTTACACGCCGGTGATCGCAGAGACCGAGCTGGTGATCGAGGGGATGACCTGCGCGTCCTGCGTGGGACGGGTGGAGCGCAGTCTGCGCCGTCTGCCGGGGGTGCTGGAGGCGACGGTCAACCTCGCCACGGAGCGGGCGGCGCTGCGTTATCTGCCGGATACCGTGGATCAAAACACCCTGATCGCCGCAGTGACCGCGGCCGGATATGGGGCGCGTCCGGTGCAGGGGGATGTGGCCGTCGCTGACCGTAAAGCGCAGGCCATCCGCACCATGCGCCGGGACGTGATCCTCGCGGTGGTGCTGGCGGTCCCCATTCTACTGCTCTCCATGGGCATGGCTCTGGTTCCGGCAGTGGATCGGCTGCTGAGTGGCCTGGAGCCTTTCCCGCAGTTCTGGGCCTGGGTGCAGGCGGTATTGGCGACGATCGTGCTGGCCGGCCCAGGCCGACGATTTTTCCGGCCTGGCTTCCTGGCCTACCGCCACCTGTCGCCGGACATGAATTCCCTGGTGGCGACGGGGACCGGCGCAGCCTGGCTGTATAGCATGCTGGTCCTTGTCGCGCCGGACTGGTTTCCCGCCAGCGCCCGGCATGTTTATTTCGACTCCGCGGCGGTAGTGATTGCCGCAGTGCTCTTCGGTAAATATCTGGAAGAACTGGCGAAGGGGAGGACTTCCGCAGCGATCAAACAGTTGCTGGGTCTGCAGGCGAAGGAGGCCCATGTACTGCGCGACGGCACCGAGCTGCAGGTCGCGATCGGCGCCGTCGTTCCGGGCGACCAGGTGGTGGTCAGGCCGGGGGAACGTCTGCCTGTGGATGGCGTGGTCGTGGATGGCGACTCCCATGTGGATACGGCCATGCTCACCGGTGAGCCACTGCCGGAGCGCAAAAAACAGGGTGATCCGGTGGTGGGCGGCACGGTGAACCGCGAAGGGCGCCTGCTGATCAGGGCAACCTCGGTAGGCCAGGGTACGGTGCTGGCGCAGATCATCCGGCTGGTGGAGCAGGCACAAACGGGCAAGCTGCCGATCCAGGGTCTGGCAGACCGGGTGGTGCGGATTTTCACACCGCTGGTGATCCTGATCGCTTTGCTGAGTTTCTTCTTCTGGCTGCTGTTCGGGCCACCGCCTGCGATCACCCTCGCCATGCTCTCGGCAGTCGCGGTGCTGGTGGTGGCCTGTCCCTGTGCGATGGGGCTGGCCACTCCGGCAGCAGTGATGGTCGGTACGGGGCGTGCCGCGGAGCTGGGTGTGCTGTTTCGCAAGGGAGCAGCACTGGAGGCCCTGGCGGCGGTGGATACGGTTTGTCTGGACAAGACCGGGACCCTGACTTACGGGCGTCCGGCGGTGACCCGGATCGATGCCGCGGACCCGGCGTATTTATTGCAGATGGCCGCCGCCGTGGAGAGCGCCTCCGAACACCCCTTGGCCCAAGCGGTGCTGGCGGCCGCCGGGGAGCGTCATCTGGATATCCCGGCAGTGGGTGATTTTACGGCATTTCCGGGGAAGGGTGTGCGGGGCAGGGTCGACGGGGTGACGGTGCTGGCCGGCACGCCGGCGTGGATGGAAGAGCAGGGCGTCGTTATGGCGGGGTTCTCCACTGGCGATTTGCAGCAGACCGGCGGGACCAACGTCTGTGTGGCGAGGGACGGCCGCCTGCTGGGGCTGCTGGAGATCAGTGATGTGGCTCGGCCGGAGTCCGCTCAGGTGGTACGGGCGCTCGGGACCCTTGGCTTGCGGGTGGCGATGGTGACGGGCGATGCGGAGGCCGCGGCCAGGGTGATCGCCGGCCGGTTGGGAATTGACGATATCTATGCGCAGGTATTGCCGCAGGATAAGGCGGAGATCGTGCGTCGACTGCAGGCAGAGGGCCACAAGGTGGTTTTTGTCGGCGAGGGCATCAACGATTCGCCGGCGCTGGCGCAGGCGGATGTGGGTATGGCTCTGGCCTCGGGCACGGATATCGCGATGGAAGCGGCGGATATCACCCTCACCCATGGCGATCTGGGCGGGGTGATTACCGCCATTCAGGCAGCGCGCCAAAGCATGCGGACCATTCGCGGGAATCTGTTCTGGGCTTTTTTTTACAACATACTGCTGATACCGGTGGCGGCCGGTGTGGCTATCCCTCTGGGGATTCAGCTCAATCCGATGCTCGCCGGCGTGGCCATGGGCCTGTCTTCGGTTTTCGTCCTCAGCAACAGTTTGCGGCTGAAACGTTTACAGCCCTGGGCGGCAGCACCCTGAGCGCCAGGCGGATGAATTTCGCGCATGACCGGAAATAGCGAACTATAGTTGGCATGCGGGGTCTCAAAACGGGTGGTGAAAAGGATTTTTATCCGCTAGGGAGTCATCGTATGCCTGTATATTTTCGGCAATCGAGGGTGGGAGGCCTTGTATGAGCACGGATTTCGACCAAAATACTGCCTGGATCAGGCGGGCACAAACCGATATGAAGGCTTTTGTGGAGGGGCTGGCGTCGCGCCTTGAAGGCGATATGCCGGGGTTCGTCGAAGTGGAGCGCAAGAGGGACGGGCTTTTTGCCAAAACCAGCCACATCGAAGCCATCACGATTCATACGGACAACAACGACTATTTCCTGAAGCAGAACGGCGTGCACGTCAGCACGGTGCGCGCAAAAACGGTGCGCGGGGTCGTCCTCAAGCATGAGGACCTGCCGCTGTCCGTTTGGCTGGAAAGTCTGGTCGCCGATCTGGCGGATCTTTCCGGCGCAATGCAGGGTGCGAGTAATACCCTGCACGACTTTCTCATGGGGTAATCTCAAGGAGGGCTTATGTCCATTTGGGACAAAATCAAACAGGGTATCGAAGAGGTTGCTCTCGATGCCCGGCACGCCGCAGAAAATATCAGTCAGAATGCCAGCAAAGGCATCCGCTCACAAACCCCTGAAGAAATGCAGCGCTACTCCGAATGGGAGCAGGCGTTGCGCCAGCACCGCCTCCCTTCCTTCGTTCAAAGCCGCATGTTCCAGACCAGCCAGGGGCGATTGCCCTGGATCAGTACGGCGAAGGCCTCGGAGCTGTTACTGCAGCGCAGTCACGGCGTGCAGCCCATCGGCATGGTGACCGGCAATTGCTGGTACCATTTCGGTTATTCCTGGACCCAGGGGCACTATGACGGCTGGCACACGGCAGTGGAGCGCATGCGCCTGGAGGCCCTGGCGCTGGGTGCCAATGCTATCGTCGATGTGCGGATGCAGGTACACCGCGGCGAACGCGAAGATATGGACTATGGTGTTACCGGTACGGCCATTCGCATTCGCGGTTTGCCGCCGTCTGCGGAGCCCGTCGTAGCCACGGTTTCGGCACTGGAGTTCGTACGCCTGCTGGAAGACGGAGTGGTACCCGTGGGCATTGCCATAGGGGCCAATTTTGACTGGTACAGCCCGTGGATGGGGACCGTTGCTGCGCAGGCTGCCCAGTCCGCCCCTTTTGCCGCACGTTACTGGAATATGGAAATCACTGACCTGTCGGCATTCCAGGAAAATGTCCGCCGTCGTGCCCTCTATGATTTACGCGAAGACGGGCGGCGGATGGCGGCTGCGGTACTGGCCCACACCAGTTACACCCAGATGTTTCATGTGGCCGGAGATCAGGACAATCCGGAACGCTTTCTCTGCCGTCACATCAGTATTGGTACGGCCGTCAGCTATCTGCCGCAAAACGCCCCCCAGCACGAGTTGATTCCCATGATTTCTCTTGTTGATCACCCATTGAAAAGTGCTGCCACTGCACGAAAGGATCTCATATGACCGATACCGCTGAACAACTGGCTCCTCATGCCGTCGAACGTCTGAAGGGTTTACGCTCGCAGGGCAGCCATGAGGGCATTTTTACCTCTGATCTCTCCGTCAATGAGTTCGTCATGGTCCGCAAGGCCAATTTTGAGCCATTGGGGCTGGTAGTAGGCTCGTGTATTTACCACATGGGTATTCAGTATGGAAACTGGAACCAGAACATGGAGATGGACGTTCTTTCTCAGGCGATGTATCAAGCGCGTGAGCTGGCCATGAGCCGCATGGAACAGGAGGCCATCCTGCTACAGGCGGATGGTATCGTCGGTGTGCGCCTGGAAGTCAAACGCATGGAATGGGATCAGGAAATTCTCGAATTCATGGCGATTGGTACAGCCATCGCGCATCGCAGCGGCGCCTCCGGTTTCAAGGGGGTGGGGGGCAAACCCTTTACCAGCGATCTCAGTGGGCAGGATTTCTGGATGCTGCTGCAGGCGGGTTACCGGCCGATGGAAATGGTGATGGGTTCCTGTGTGTACCATGTCGCCCACCAGGGGATGTTGAAATCCCTGGGCAATGTCGGACGCAATACGGAAATGGAGCAATTTACCCAGGCCATGTATGACGCCCGTGAATTGGCGATGGAACGGATGCAACATGAGGCCCAGGAGGCACAGGCGGACGGCATTACCGGCGTACAACTGCATGAAGGCAGTCATAACTGGAAGCCGCATATCATCGAGTTTTTTGCGGTGGGCACGGCAGTGAAGGCCATGGAAAATGCCGATGCGCTGGTTGATGCCCTGAGTCCGCAACTGGTGATTCCGGTGAATGATTGATGCAACGAACGGCACGATGCCGTCCCAAGGAGTGATCTGATGTCGATATTCAAACATGCCGCAGAAATACTGGAAAGCAAGGTAAACCATTTTCTCGATAATGCGGAGGACCCGGCAGAAACCCTGGATTTGTCCTACGAGAAAATGATTGCCAATCTGCAGGATACCAAAAGGCATCTTGCCGATGTGGTGACGGAACGGATTTCTCTGGAAAACCAGATGGCCCAGGCCCAAAAGGCGGCGGATAAAGCCGACGCCGACGCCCGAGTGGCACTGGGCGCCAACCGCGAAGATCTGGCGCGTGCCGAGCTGGCCCAGAAGCAGTCGGAGTTGCAGAAGATCGCCTCCCTCAAGGAAGCCCATGATACCGTCGCGGCCCAGGCGCAGAAGCTGACGGACTACGAAAGCAAGCTGCAGGACCACATAGAGCAGTTCAGAACCCAAAAGGAAGTGACCAAGAGCGAGATGGCCGCGGCGCAGGCGGAAGTCAAGGTCAGCGAGTCGCTCACGGGCATTGGCAACGGCATGAACGACGCCGGCGACGCCATGCGCCGCGCCCAGGATCGCACCCGGCAAATGGAGGCCAAGGCAGTGGCCATGGATGGCCTGATGGCGTCCGGCGCGTTGAGTGACCCCTTGGATAGCCGCAGCCAGACCGAAAAAGAACTGGACGAGGTGCGCGCTACGAGTGGTGTGGATGACGACCTTGCTCGGCTCAAGGCGGAAATGGCGAAGGAGAAAGGCACACCGGGAAGCGGCGCTGACGGCGCTTGAAATGGGTTGGGGCGGATGCGACGAAGGATTGACCAAACTCTCTCCTGTGAGTATATTACGCCCTCCACGCGCTCGTAGCTCAGCTGGATAGAGCAACTGGCTACGAACCAGTAGGTCGGCGGTTCGACTCCGTCCGAGCGCACCATGTAAAACAGGCACTTAGCGAACATTGCTAGGTGCCTTCATTTTTTCTGGGTTAACTCAGAGCTAACCGGCAGTGTATCTCTGCTGGACGGACCATGATGATTCACTGTGTGGCGAACTATCTTTGGTCTGGCAGCGTCATACTGAAGCGTAAAGCCGTAGCCAACAGCCCTTGGCGGTAATAAAAACGGTGGCCGAGCGGATTACTCATGGCTGCGTCCAACAACAGTCGGGAACAGCCCAGAAGCTTGGCCTCTGCTTTTAGTTGCTCGATGAGAATCTTCCCGTACCCCCGACTGCGGCAGGACTCATCAATAACGAGATCATCCACATAGATAAACGGGCCATGCACCAAGTTGTCTTGCACGCGGAATCCGGCGAGACCCACGGGCTGTGTTTTGTGCCACAGGGCCAGCAGGCGGTAGCCTTGGCTCGTCTGGTGCTGCCAACGTCGCAGAAACTCCTGTTCAGAATCCAGGTGCGGCCGCAGTTGCCGGATCAGAGGGTAGCAGGTCCAGATGTCGTCCTCCTGATCGACATAACGCAGTTCGACCGCAGCGGGGATATTCCCGCTGTTTTCCGGATCGCCCTTTGCCGAAATCATACGTGACTCCCCGTGCGAGGGGGCGGCGGCGAAAATCGCAGACCAACACCCAGTCGATTCCAGTGATTGATGGCGCCGATGGCCACCGTCAGGAACGTCACTTCTGTTTCCGTGAACTGAGACTGCAGTGTCTCATAGACGGCGTCGGGCGCCCCCTGGGTCGCGAGCGCCGTCAGGCATTCCGCCCACGCCAAAGCGGCCTGCTCCCGTGCAGAAAAAACACCGGCATCCCTCCAGCCCGCGACCAGATCCAGCTTGACCGGTTCCATACCGATTTGACGGGCGACATTCAGATGATACTGAATGCAGAACGCACAGCCGTTGATTTGCGATACCCGCACCTTGATCAGTTCCGTCAGGGGTTTTTCGAGGCCGGAATCATCGACCGCTTTCCCCATCGCCAGGAGTGCGGCGTACACTTCGGGCGCGGTCTTGGTGAAGGAGAGGTAGGCAATACGGGCATGCTCGGTGGACATGGCTTGTTCCTCATGAGGTGACTCGGGTAGTATCAGGACTCTAACAATATATCAGGGTGCTTACAATATGGACGACGCAGCGCCAAGACCCCTCATCCCTCCAGTGGGAGAGGGCAAACGCGGGGAAAATGGTTATCTGGGCTACCTGCTGCGGCAGGCTGCGGGGGCGTACCGGCACCGAGTGGAACGGGCGCTCGCCGACCTGCGTGTAACGCCTCCACAATTTTCCGTGCTCACCATGCTGGCCGCCTATCCCGGCATTTCCAATGCCGATCTGGCGCGGCTGGCTCTCCTCACCCCGCAAACGGTCAGCACCATTGTCGCCAACCTGGAGCGCGCCGGGGCCATCGTGCGCCAGCCGCATCAATACCATGGCCGTATCCAGCAGATTGATCTCAGCGAGACAGGCAAGTCGTTATTGGCGGCCTGCCGTGAGCGGGTGCAGGGTATTGAGCGCCATCTGGCTGATGGGCTTTCCCGTGAAGAGGAATCGGCACTTCGAAAATGGCTGGTTCGCGTTGCCACGTCAGCTCCACGGTAGTTGCCTACTCCGCTTGCGCACTGCCAGTCAGCGGAGTCATCGCATAATAGGCGGCGTAGCCATCTTCCACTGCGGGAATGATCTCCAGCACCTCAAAATAATGGTCCCAGAAAATGGTGTCGCGCAATCCCTTTATGACGCTCTGATAGGCAATAAGATCAGAGGTTTTCCACACCACGATATCGCTGATGCGCGCGGTGTAGGATTCCGTGTCGAAAAAACGCATGCTGACGGTCGGATGGGCTTCGAGGATGGGGTTAACGTTCTCTTTGATAAATGCAAAGCGGACTTCTGGCTCCAGGTCTAACCATTGGCGGGTGGTTTTGAGCAGCATAAACAGGGTGTAGGTTTGCGTCGTCATGGGAAATCTCCTGGTTGAATTGACAGGAAATATTTTGCGAGCAGATACTCACATTTTCTACTCGTGTTTGAACTATGCTACTCGAACCCCGCAAGCGCCCTCATCAACAACGTTCTGCCGCCACGGTGGATGCCATCCTGGAGGCGGCGGCTCGTATTCTGGAGCGCAAGGGGCTGGATGCGCTGACCACCAATGCGGTCGCAGAACTCGCGGGTGTCAGCATCGGATCGCTCTATCAATACTTTCCAGGCAAGGCAGCGATTCTGGCCGGGCTGATTCGGCGGGAACGCCTTATATTGCTGGCAGGTATTGACCGCATAGCGCATGCCCCCGGCGACTCGCTAAAAGACGACGTATGTTCACTCATCCGGATCGCGGTGGCCCACCAGTTGCTCCGGCCAGCGTTGGCTCGGGCGCTGGAGTATGGGGAAGCCACACTGCCCCTGGGACCTGAAACAGGCAAACTGACGAATGAGCTTGTGCGGTATATGGCGACGTTACTGGAACGACATGGTGTTTCAAAGGTTATGGAGGCGGCACATGATCTGGTCGCTCTTGCAAAGGGCATGATTGACGCCGCAGGTATTGCTGGCGAATCAGACCAGCGCGTACTCGTTGATCGGGTATGCCGTGCAGCACTGGGATATCTGGAATATCCAGTGGCCATTAGGCACGGAATCGCTTGAAAATAGCGGTGTCGCCGGGAGTCCCCACGCTGAAGGAATCGGTTTTTCTGACGGGAAATGGATTTGTGGTAGAATAAGTGAAGAATTTTGGTTAATTTACCCCAATCGATGAAAACGCGGCTAAACGAGGTGCGTATGATTTACACAGTTGAATGCAGCTTTACCGACCCGGCCGCAGAGAATGAATGGAATGCTTTTTACAGCAATGAAAAGTTGCCCGCGTTAATTTCCGTTAGGGGGTTTCTCACATCCCAAAGATTTAGGTTGTCCGGTGGAATACCTTCTGCGCCAACTTATCTCGCTATTCACACTATTTCCAATGAGGGGATTCTTGAAAGCGCTGATTATCATCAAAATGGTGGCGGCAATTTTGCAAAATGGCAACCCATGATCACAGCTTGGCATAGGAATATTTATGGAGGAGTCGATCTGTTCGCAAATGTCACAAATGATCAGCGAGTGTTAATTAGCAATGAAAGTGGTGACGCATTAAAAGCGCTCGGTTTTCAGGTGCTGCATTTATGGGCAACAGGACTTGATCGTACGCCGATGGAACGTTGGGTGGCGATTTCCGGCAATCTACCAGATCCTGCCCATCATCTGAAAGCAGATGGAGTATGTGTATACGTCCCTATGGGAAGTCAATTACAGAGTGATTCCACATAATTGTCATACGCAGAACAAATGAATTGTGATTTCGCACTTTATGGCGCATCGCGATGAACGTAAAGGATTATTTCACAACGACGAAGGATGACCATGCATCAGATCGTGACACAGATTGATATTGCGGCATCACCGGAGCACGTGTGGTCCATCCTTATGGATTTCCCCGCCTATCCGCAATGGAATCCCTTCATTCGCTCGCTTTCGGGAGTGGCGAAGCCGGGAGAGAAGCTGCGTGCGACCATTCAACCCGAGGAACGCCGGGCCATGACCTTCCGCCCGAGGGTGCTGACGGCAACAGATCAACAAGAATTACGCTGGCTGGGCCGCTTGGGATTTCCGGGCTTATTCGATGGACAGCACTACTTTCAGCTCGCCGCGCTCAGCAATGGGTACACGCGGTTCACCCAGGGAGAGCAATTTTCAGGCATTTTGGTAGGCATCTTCATATCCAGCATGGCAGCGGCGACAAAAGCGGGTTTTCATGCAATGAATCAGGCATTGAAGAATCGCGCGGAGGCGAATGGAGAATGGAATCTGGTGGATATGGCGGATATCCGTGTGTTGCGCGAACCCACGCAGAAATAACAGGAAATTTATGAAGCTCGCAAAATTCGATACCCCGCCGTCGCCGCACTTCCTGATGGAAAGCGCCACCGTAGATTATGCGCATGCCGATATCCGCAAGTTGGCGGCCGCCTTATCCTCTGACGATCCAACGGCAACCGCCAGGCATTGCTTCGAATGGGTACGCGATCACATCGAGCACAGCATGGATTTTCACCGAGAAGAAGTGACCTGCGTAGCCTCGGATGTGTTGCAGCAAGGCACTGGCCTATGCACCGCGAAAAGTCATCTGCTCGTGGCCTTATGGCGCGCCAACCAAATCCCTGCGGGATTCTGTTATCAACGGCTGACGCTGGATGGCCCCAATCCGCCCTACTGTACACACGGCTTCACCGCGGTCTGGCTGGATGACCGGGGCTGGTATCGCTGTGATGCGCGCGGCAACAGCAAACCCGGGATCCACTGCGAATTCACGCCCGGCCAAGAAAATCTTGCTTTCTCGTCGAGGTATGACGGCGAGCGGACCTATCCGGAGGTTTGGGCAGAGCCCTGGCCAGATTTGCTCACCGCCATGGAAAAACTGCAAAACATATCGCAGTATCGGAGCCATCCCATTGATGCCCGCCCACCCGCCGCAGATTTGTGCGTAAGTGAGTCTGCAGCGCCGAACATGGAATGACAGGAGGCCGAACTTGTATTGTCCTAAGTCATTTGCAGAAAACCGCCCGGAAATCCTGCGGGCACTGATTCAGTGTTATCCCCTCGCAACATTGGTCAGCATGGGCGGTAATGGTCTGGAGGCGAATCATATTCCCTTGTACCTCGTACCTGGTGAAGGACCGCAACCGGTGCTGCAAGGCCATGTGGCACGCGCCAATCCCCTGTGGCGAGAGGCGCCCCCGGACGATGAGGTGCTGGTCATCTTTCAGGGGCCGCAACACTACATCAGCCCTTCCTGGTATGCGACCAAGGCGGAAACCGGCGAGGTGGTGCCTACTTGGAACTATGCCGTCGTCCATGCCCACGGGCCGCTGCAGGTCAGGGACGATCCCTATTGGGTACGGCAACAGATGGTCGCCCTGACCGCGCAGCAGGAGAACAGTTTCACCCCGCCCTGGGAGGTGGGTGATGCGCCTCGGGATTTTACGGATCGTCTCATCCAGCAGGTAGTGGGCATAGAAATCCCCATCTCCCGCTGGGTGGGCAAGTGGAAGGTCAGCCAGAACCAGCCGGTTGGCAACCGTGACAGTGTCGTCGCGCACCTGGAGCAGCAAAACCAAGCTGGCTCTGAGGCCATGGCTGAATATATTCTGGCCAGCCTGAAAGGCGGCAAGAAGGACCATCCCGGATGACGATTACCGTGGGTTTTCTGGTGTTCCCGGGTCTTCAACTGCTGGATCTGGCGGGTCCCTATGAGATTTTTTCGGCCTTGCCGGATGGCGAGATACATCTTTTCTGGAAAACCCGGGAACCGGTGGCCTGTTCGGCGGGGATGCGCTTTTATCCGACGACGACACTGGGCGATGGGCCGCTGGTGGATGTGCTTTGCATTCCCGGTGGCGTCGGCATCAACCCCTTGCTATGCGATGAAGAAGTACAGGCATGGGTGCAGCGCCAGGCGTCGACAGCGCAGTTTGTCACCTCTGTCTGCACCGGCGCATTGCTTCTCGGAGCCGCAGGATTGCTCAAAGCGCGGCACGCGACGACACATTGGCGTTATCATGATCTCCTCGCCGAATTCGGCGCCATACCCGTCAGGGAGCGTGTGGTTCGGGACGGCAATCTGATCACCGGTGGCGGTGTTACTGCCGGGATAGACTTTGGTCTCGTGCTGGTAGCAGCGCTGCGCGGCCAAGCCGCAGCGGAAGAAATTCAGCTTGCCCTGGAATATGCGCCGGAGCCGCCTTTCCAGGCCGGCAGGCCGGAGGATGCCCCCAAGGATATCGTGGAGGTCGTCCTGCGTCGTACCGAAACATTGCACGCCGAACGCGAGCGGGTTACTGGGCAATGGACAACACGTTCTCCAGCAGAATGAATCAAGGGCAAGACGAGGGGGATGATTGTGGAGCGTGGACAGTTGCTACCCGAGATGGTGATTCGACTGTTGGAGAAAAATGAACTGGCAATGATCTTACCGCTGGTACAGGAGCTCAATCCTGGCGTGCCGCCGGATGTGCTCGCGCAAAGACTTCAGGATATGACCGCACAAGGATATCAATGTGCTGCCGCTTTTTCGGATGATTGCTGTATCGGTGTGGCGGGGATCTGGCTGGGAACGCGTTTCTGGTGTGGGCGCTATCTGGACGTCGACAACGTGATCGTCGGCCCGACGTATCGCGGTGCCGGTATCGGTCAACAGCTTATGGACTGGGTAGAGAGCTACGCGCACCGGGAGGGCTGCGAAGTCATGGTGCTGGATGCCTACGTCACCAACCATCCGGCGCACAAGTTCTATCAGCGCAACGGTTATCAGATCGTCGGCCATCACTTCGTCAAATCGTTGCGGTCCACCGGATGACCCACGAAGCCAACGGTCACGTAGGGGGTGGTTTGGCCGCTTGAGTTGCACTATGATTTTCCGGCCATCGCATGCCAACAGGGGCATGGCCATGGCATCAGCGAGACAGCGCTTGAACACGGCCTGGATCGGCGACCCGCAGGTGATGCTGCTGGATGAGCCGAGCAATGGGCTGGACAACCATGCCCGAGAAATCCTAGCCCAGCGCATCAGGTTACGTGGTCTGGAGGGTTTGGCGCTGTTTGCGAGCCATGACGCTGCGTTCGTGGAGGCTTGCGGGGCCAATATCTTGCGGATGGACCACCTGGAATCTTCTCTGCATTGTCCCGTGTTAGAGGTGGATTCGAGAGGATCACCGGGCATAATGCGTCTTATCAGTGCGCAATTACAGGAAACTCCCTCGTGTCACGCGCACAACGTCTCCTTGCCCTGATCCAAATTTTGCGCCGACATCAGTAAGTAAATACTACTGACAGAATCTGACAGCTGTGGTGGGTATTCTCTGGACTCCCGCAGAAAGGAAATTTCTCGGATATCTACCAACATTATGGAGAAGACCATGCCAGATCCGAATTTTATCATTTTGTATGTGGACAATCCTTTGCGCAGCGCCGATTTCTATACCCGCCTACTGACAAAATCTCCTGTTCAGTCATCGCAGAATTTTGCCATGTTCGCACTGGATTCTGGAGTGATGCTGGGCTTGTGGTCGAAACATGTCGTGGAGCCTGCCGCAACCGCAGCAGGCGGTGGCGGGGAAATCGCGTTTTCGGTATCGAGTCGCGATGTTGTTGGTAATCTGTTCACTGATTGGACACGGCGTGGACTGGTCATTGAACAATAACCGACGGATATGGATTTTGGTCATACTTTCGTGGCACTTGACCCTGATGGACGTCGGTTTCGCGTGTTCGCGCTCACGGCGCCATGAGTCGCAATTGGGTTGCCGTGGCATCCGCAGATCGTGTTGCCTACTATTCGCCAACCGTTGAATTCGGTGGTAAGAATAAATTCCAGGCCTTCACGGCAATTGGCATTGTAGAGCAGGGTGAGCCCTACCAGGTGACACTGGGCGGGGGATTCCAACCCTATCGACGGGACGTGTGCTGGCTCCCGGCCGAAGCAGCCTCTATTCGGCCCATTCTTGGGATGCTGGAGTTCTCAGCCGGAAAACAAAACTGGGGCTACCAATTCCGCTTTGGGATTTTCGTCTTTCGCCCGATAGATACCGGAGTGACAGATCAAACTCGGGAAATTCAGAAACCTTGATCCTCTTGGTCATGATCAATCCTCTAAAAACTTTGCCAGCGCAATCGCTCGGCAAATGTCGGCCTGTAGCCCGTGCAATTGCCCTGGCAAGTATCCACCGATATTCTGGGTAATATTTTTCTTGAGGCAACGACCCTCCTTTGGGTAACAAAAACGGTGAGGTAATGCGCTGGACAAGATGATTGTCGATTAGCAATTGTTCAGGAAAGACGGATAACCGCCAGATCCCTCAGGTCCTGATTTTTTAGAAAGGCGTTACGGATGTCTTCATCCGTAACTTCAGCAAAGCAATATCCGGCTTCTTCCAGTTTATGTACCAATGCAATCATCTCAATCTCAAGATCCATATCCGTATCCATGGCGTTTTCTCCATAAGTAGATAATCTATAACTAACATATATAAATATTATAAACCTATCGTTATGATAAATTCATAACATGATTTACTGCGAGCAGCCCTTCAAATGGTCTTCGCCGTCCTGACTCAAACAGCATCACTGGGCAGGTTACCCAGATCTAAAATGGTCCTTTCAGAATTCGGAAATTTCGGTTAGTCCAGATCTATCCAGCATGCAAATATCGGGTGCCCGCCGATGATCATCGGCGGGCCCGCTCGATGTGCGTGATATTCAGATCGAGACAATAGCCGCTCCACGCCGATCGGCGACACCGTGATCAGCCGTTTTGCCCCGTGCGAAACGGCGCAGGCGACGGATTCCTCCAGCAGTTTTCGCGCACCCGAGGATGAAAACTGCCCTGGCATCTTGGCTTGGCCATTCAGATCCACGGCCGCAAAGCGCGACAGTTCCCAAACTTCGGGAGAACATGGTGGTGCCAGTCCGTTGAGTAACTGGGGAAAGATCTCGCCCAACAGATAGGGGCGCGAGGTGGGGAGGAGGCGAGCGCAACCGGATATATGGCCGTTGTCATCTTGCGCTACCACGTACACGGTGTCCGCCCGATCGAACTGGTCCGACTCCATCCCGTTCTCCGTGTGCAATGCCCACCCAAGCTGCTCGACAAAGACTTGATGTCGGTAGCCGGCCACCTTCGCATACAGATTATTCGGTAAAACTTCAGCTGGCCCGGTTATAACCTGCATCTCGTCATCCTCATAGAGTTTGTCTATGAAAGCGAATCTACCAGCCCCGCCGTTTCTGACAAGCTGTCAAGGTTGACAGCTTGTCAAACATATCTATCCATGATATGGCGCTGAATCACAGCCGGCCAGGCCGTCTTGTCGATGGCTGCTTCCAGTAGTTTGGCTGTAATGGCGGGACCCAGATCCTGCCGCTGGTCATCCACCAGCATGATGTTGCTTCGTGGGAATCCCGTCCGGAGATAACGGGCCTGTCCTGACGCCCCATCCATCCGCCAGTCCCACCCCAGGGTGATGACGGGCGCCGTCTCGCTGACCCATTCGGTATAACCGGAAATGTGGGTTTGACTGGCCCCTTCGTGAAGAGGAGGGTATTCATCATGGTCCAGGCCGGACAAAAGATGCACCAGAGGAATCCATTGAAACTGTTCCAGTGTCAGGCGCACATAACCATCGGGAGACAACCTCATGAATCCATATCCTTGCGGTTTTACCGCGATTCCGTTCTGCACTGTCATGGATCACCTGCCAGGAAAATTCGGATAAGAACAGGCTACCGAATCACCCCATGATGCGGTAGTGTCAACCCTGACAGGTTGATTAAGCGATATCCACGGCGAGACTTGGTTGGCGATGCTTTCTCCTCCACGATCTCACCCCGCCCGGGAAGGAGGGACATTTGGATCCTTGGAAGGAAGATCTCCTGCAGACATTCCAGTCCATCGAATGCGAACGGCAGGTGCTGGCGATGGCGTCCGAAATGGCGCGTAAGCTGGAATTCGATTACTGCGCCTATGGCTTACGCATGCCGCTTCCGCTTGTGCGTCCCAAAACCGTCCTGTTCAGCAACTACCCTGCGGTCTGGCAGGCCAGATATCAAGCGCAGGAATACCAGGCCATCGATCCCACGGTACGGCACGCCATGCGTTCGCCGTCTCCCGTCGTCTGGTCCGATGACTTGTTTGCGCCTGCACGCGAACTGTGGGAAGAGGCCCGTTCATTTGGGCTGCGGGCCGGGTTGGCCCACACCTGCCGCGACGCCGGGGGGATGGGCGGCATGTTGACCTTGGCGCGTGCTGGAGAAACCGTGACCACGGCAGAATGGCAAGCAAAGGCCTGCCATATCCTGTGGTTGGTCCAAGCTGTCCATCTCAGCATGATCCGCGTTATCGCGCCCAAACTCCAGCCGGAGATCGCCGTACAGTTATCTTGCCGGGAGGTGGAAGTGCTGCGCTGGACCGGCGAGGGCAAGACCTCCGGTGAAATCGCCAATATCCTTAATATTACGGAGCGCACGGTCAATTTTCACATCAGCAAGGCCATGGCCAAGCTGAACGCCGTCAACAAGACCGCCGCCGTATTGCAGGCGGCGATGCTCGGGTTGCTGTCGTGATCGCTCTGGCAGGCGGAGTTTCCCCTGGCCATGAAAAGTTCCTCGCGTCGCCAATGGTGGCGACCAGTGCACTCGCCGTGAGATAACCAATGGCCGGGGCCTTGTCCACACGCTGACGTGACGCATTTTCCCGATGTCGGATCTGGTGCGCCCTTCGAGGGGCATGACCAGCCGCAAAAATGGCAAAAATGGGCCATCCCGGATGACGACTACCGTAATTTTCATGATGTTTCCGAACATTCAGCTGGAGGATTGTTTCAGGTAGCGTGATGGGCCGTTGGCTATCGGGCCCTTGTCGTGCTAGATTCCGGACTCATCTTCAGGGCGGGGCGAAACTCCCCACCGGCGGTAAGCCTGTTTGTTGTCGGGCAAGCCCGCGAGCGCTCGCGTTCACGCGAGGTCAGCAGATCTGGTGTAATTCCAGGGCCGACGGTCACAGTCCGGATGGAAGAAGATGTTGATGCACGGTACGCTTGTTGCGTTTTCACGCGACAAAGCGCCGTGTGTTCGCGTTTGCCCTGAAATGTTTTTCGCCTTTTCTACCTGCGAGGAGCGTTTCATGTCTGTTCAAACTACCATGTTGTTGAAGAGTGATGTTGCTGTAGCCCGCCCGGAGTGGCAGCGGGCACTCGAGGCCATTCGTGCCGGCCGCCCGGTTATTCTCCTGGATGATTCCGATCGGGAAAACGAAGGTGACCTTATTGTCGCTGCCGAACGTCTGACCGTGGCGACCATGGCGATGTTGATCCGTGAGTGCAGCGGAATCGTGTGCTTGTGCCTTACCCCGGAGCATGTGGCCCGCTTGGATTTGCCGCCCATGGTGCAACAGAACGAAAGCCGCTTCGGTACTGCCTTCACGGTTTCCATAGAGGCTCGGGAAGGGGTGACCACCGGGGTATCGGCAGCGGATCGTGTGACTACCATTCGGGCGGCTATCGCGTCCGGCGCCCGGCCCTGGGATATCGCCCGTCCCGGCCATATCTTTCCGTTGTGTGCGCATCCGGAGGGGGTATTAGGCAGGCGCGGGCATACGGAAGGTTCCGTTGATCTGGCGCGACTGGCGGGCCTGGAACCTGCAGCGGTGCTCTGCGAGTTGATGAATCCGGACGGCAGCATGGCCAAGGGAGACGATATTGTCCGTTTCGCAGTCCGGCACGACCTGCCGGTCATTACCATAGAGGATATAGTGGCATTGCGCCTGCAAGAGAAAAAAACCCCGATTTTGTTGTGAGTGCATAGGGGGGGACGACTATGCTGCCGATGGCATTTTGTCGGCCTTGTCCAGACAGCATTCGGGTGGCCCTGAAGACGACCGTCAGCCTGGTAAAGGCACGGGGCCAAGCAACGGCGTGGAAATGACAGCGACGGCAGGCCGATGGTGTAGGAGTAGGTGAGAACGGGATGGTGTGTATCTGTCGAGCGCTCTGTTTACCCGGCATTTTCTCTCGTCACCATATGCTGTAGTAGCGCGAGGAACGCCTTGGCGCTATGACTTGGCGCACGCCGGTGCAGCACCGAAAGTTTGTGGCGGATAACGGGCGTAGTAGTCAGTGTCGCAATGCCAGGCCGTTGGCCGGCGCTGTTGAGTGCGGAGACAAAACCGACCCCCAGCCCGCATCGCACCGCGTCGCGGACGGCAGCAAGACCGCTCAATTCATACCGGATCTCAGGATAAATCCCCTGTTTCTGAAAAGCTTGCATCACATGGTTACGAATGCCCGAACCTTCTTCCCGCCAAACCAGGGTTTCCTCGGCAAGGGATGAAAGGGAAAGAGGCTCGGATCGTCCCAGCCATGGATGTCGATCGGGGACCAGCGCCACGATCTCCGTTTCCACTAGTGTTTCCTGCGTCCAGTCGGTGGCGCCGGATAATGCTGCGTCGTCTTCCACAAAAATCAGATCCGCTTGGTCACGCATGGATATGGCCCGACGACTGTTGGTGGTGACCAGGCGCAAGGCAACCCCAGGATAGCGGGCACGAAAATCGGCGATGGCCCGTGGCAGGAGGGTCTCGGCATTGCTGTGGCTAGCCACCAGGGCAAGAGATCCCCGCAACAACTCCCGGGTATCCCCTCGCAACGCCCGAGCTTCCGCCAAAGCCGCTTCGATCTGCTCTGCGATCCGCAAGAGCCATAGCCCGGTCTCACTCGGCTCGATACCGCGACGATTGCGTCGATACAAAGGTTCCCCTACCCATTCCTGCAACTGTTTGAGGCGATGGGACACGGCCGGTTGGGTCATGAAAAGCAAATCGGCGGCGGCGTGCAGATTTCCTGAGCGGGCCGCTTGCGCCCAGATCAACAGCAGGGCCGGGTCTGGTTTTTCCGAATTCATCCGTTTTCTATCTTTTCAAGAAATTATCTGTGCTTATTTCTTCAATTAGAAAATAGCATTGGATGACACTTTGATCCAAATACAAACTACAACTCAAGATTTTAGTCTGGATGAATATTCTCATGAATTTGTTTTCCGCTGTGCCCAACAACGATCCCGGTGAAATCATCCGCCATTTCACACCCAACTGGTTTGCCGCCACCATGGGAACGGGCATCCTGGCGCTGATGCTGGAAGATTTTCCCCTGGCCCACGGCCTACTCCACCCGGCGGCACAGGCCCTTTGGTGCGCCAACGTTTTCTTTTTCGTGCTGTTTTCGGCTCTATTCCTGGGCCGGGCGCTGGTCTTCCCAGACAGTTTTCGCCGCTTGTTCGACCATCCGGTGCAGTCTTTGTTCATCGGTTGCATTCCCATGGGCTTCGCTACCATCGTCAATGGCATGATCCTGATACGGCCGGTGACCGCCAACTCTGCTCTCTGGGCCTATGGCTGGTGGTGGGTGGATGCCGTCCTGGCCGTCATCTCGGTCCTTCTGGTGCCATTTTTCATGTTTACCAGCCAAGTTCACAGCCTGGAGCGGATGACCGCCGCTTGGCTGCTGCCCATCGTGCCGCCGGAGGTGGCTGCGGCCAGCGGTGGCTTGGTGGCCCAGCACGTGGCGCCCTGGCTAGGAGTGCCTGTCCTCTACGTGAGTTATGTGTTCTGGGCCGTTTCGGTACCGCTGTCTCTGGGAATTTTGACTATCTTGTTCCTGCGCCTGACCCTGCATCGCCTGCCCCACCGGGACATGGCCGTGTCCTCCTGGTTGCCCCTAGGACCAATCGGCACCGGCGCCATGGCCATGATCACCCTGGGCGATGCAGATGGGCATGTGTTCACAGGGACCTCCTTGATACCCATGGCCCAGTTTGACCACATGGCGGGACTCATGGTAGCGCTGCTGCTCTGGGGTTTCGGCACCTGGTGGCTGTGCATGGCAGTCTTTTTTACCCTGCGGTATCTCGGTGAGGGGCTACCCTACAACATGGGTTGGTGGGGCTTCACCTTCCCGCTGGGCGTCTACGATTCGTCTACCTATCTGTTGTTCAAAGATACCCATTACCTGCCTTTCCTGGTGCTGGGCGCCGTGTTCACGGTAATGCTGGCCGCCTTCTGGGGGTTGGTGACCCAGCGTAGCCTCGTGGGCATGTGGACCGGTTCCTTGTTCCGCGCCCCCTGTTTGTCGGAAGAGACCGGGATGCTGGAACCCGAGTGTCCACCAGAGGCCAACCCACATCATTCTCCTGGATCCAACAAGGAGTCCCTCATGGACCGCTTGAGATAAAAGCGATCCGCCGGGCCATCGACAGTGCCCAAGATGCCGGCATTTTTATCAACGAGGCACGAAAGAACGGAGATAGTCATGAAAAAACCGATTTTGGCCGCGATTCTTTCCGCTACTCTGGCGGCTCCCGCTTTGTCCCATGCGGAAACCCTCAAGGATTGGCTCATGCAGAGCCAAGTGAGCGGCAACATTCGATCCTATTATTTCAATCAGCTCTATGGCGGCTCGTCGCTGCCCGATAAGTATGCCTATTCCCTGGGCGGCATGCTCAGGGTGCAGACGGCTCCCGTCTACGGGATAAGCGCGGCAGTGGCCTTCTACACGGCCAACGACCTGGGGGCGAACGACACCGGCGGCGGGCAGAGTCATCTGGACCCCCTGCTTATGGGTGACCGCACCTCCCTCAACGTTCTGGGGCAGGCTTATCTACAGTACCAAGACCCGTGGGTGCAGTTGCGGGTGGGGAACCTACTCCTCAATACCCCGTGGATGAACCCCTCGGACGCCTTCATGATCCCCAGTACCTTTCAGGCGGTAGCGATACGGGTGACCCCCATCAAAAATCTCCAGATCATCGGTATCCGTGAATTCCGCTTCAAAAACCGCATTCAGGCCGACTATCACCGCCAGACCCTGCTGAATTTCAACGATCATTACAGCTATCTACCCGACAATAGCATCGGCACCCTGGCCTTTGGCCTCAAAGGGCGTCTCATGGGTGTCCACGCGACCGCCTGGTTCTATCGCTTTTACGGTCTCACGAACATGTTCTATGGCACTCTGGGTTACACCACTCCAACCCTGGTGGGGCATTTCCGGCCCTTCGCCGATTTTCAGTATGACCGGGAATGGGCCAACGGCGCGCAACTGGCGGGGCCGGTGAATTCCACGGTCTACGGCGGTATGGCGGGGATTCAGGGAGATTTCGACGGTGTGACGGGGCAGATCTTCGCCGCTTATGACCAGATTCCCTCCCGCGCCGTCACCTTGGCCAACGGCCAGACCTTGTACAACGGGGGCTTCATCTCACCCTATACCCAGCAATACAGCGCCGACCCTCTGTACACCAGCATCATGGATTACGGTCTGGTGGACGCGTCCGCCTCGGGCCACGCCTGGAAATTCGGTTTCTTGCTGCATCCCCTCCGCCAGGTGCGCATCAAATATTCGTACAGCATGTATGATACCGCGCCCTATCTGCCCAATGTGGACGCCAATTACCTGGATGTGACCTACAGCCCGGGCGGCTTCTGGAAAGGCCTATCCCTGCGTAACCGCCTCGCCCTCGATCACAGCAATCCCTATGGGGGCTATCACGGTACCTTCATCGATGATCGCTTGATGCTGCAATACCGCTTTTCGTGAGAGGAATACCGCTTCGGTGGCTGCCAGGCGGCCGATGGCATCTTGCCGGGCCTTGGCCCAGACAGGATTCGGGTGGCCGCAAAGATGGATAGAGGCTGGGGCTGTCCTGGCCATTGCCCCTCGCCGTGGTGATCAATACACCGGCAACTCTGTCGTATCCACCACCCTGCGCAGCACAAAGCTGGAATGCACGCCGGTCACCCCCTCGATGCGTGTCAGGCGATGGAGCAGAAAATCCTGGAAATGCGCCATATCGCGCACGGCGACCTTGATCTGGTAATCCGCATCATGGCCCGTGATGAGGTAGCACTCCAGCACCTCCGGCGAGTTGCTGATTTCTGCCTCAAAATGCTCAAAGCGCTCGGGGGTATGGCGGTCCATGCTGATGTGCATCAGCACCATCAGCGCCAGGCCCAGACGTTGCGGGTCCAGCAGAGCCACACGCTTGCGGATGATCCCGGCTTCTTCCAACGCCTGCACCCGGCGCAGGCAGGGGGAGGGGGACAAAGCGATACGCTCGGCGAGACGCTGATTGCTGAGTCCGCCGTCGCGCTGTAGTTCCTCCAGAATGCGGCGGTCGTAGCGATCTAATTCGCTGGCAGGGGATTTCGACTTCATAGCACAATATTACTCCGTGAATGGGGGTTAGTGCGCAATAATCATGCGACATACTCTCTTTTTCGGCCCCAATTCGCAAGCACCTGTTGCGACTTCTTCCCTATACTGCGTCCATCGTCACTTGCCGCAGGAGATTGGATCATGGGGACCTTCAACCACCGCCGTTACCGCGCCTTCGCGCCCGTTCACAAACCGAACCGGCGCTGGCCTAACCGCCGTATGCACCACGCGCCCGTTTGGAGCAGCGTCGATCTGCGCGATGGCAATCAGGCGCTGCTCTCCCCCATGAGCGTCGAGCAAAAGCTCCGGATGTTCGACTTGCTCGTACGTATGGGCTTTCGGGAGATCGAGGTCGGTTTTCCCGCCGCCTCCCAACCAGATTTTGACTTTGTGCGGCGCATCATTGAAGAAGATCGTATCCCCGAGCAGGTGACCATCCAGGTGCTCACCCAGGCGCGGGAAGCCCTGATTGACCGCACATACGAGGCCTTGAAAGGGGTACGGCGGGCGATTGTCCATGTCTACAACTCCACCAACCCGGCTCAGCGCGAACAGGTGTTTGGCCTGGATCGGGAGGGCATCCAGGACATTGCCGTGCGAGGCGCGGAGTGGGTGAAGGACGGGGCCGCACGCTGTCCAGAGACGGAATGGGTCTTTCAGTATTCGCCGGAGAGCTTCAGCGCCACCGAGCCGGACTACGCAGTGGAGATCTGCGAGGCAGTCAACGCGGTCTGGCGGCCCGACCAGGGGCAGGCGGTGATCCTCAACCTGCCTGCCACCGTCGAATCGTCCATGCCCAATGTCTTCGCGGACCAGATTGAATGGTTCTGCGACCACTTGCGCGGACGGGAGCACGTGAAAATCAGTGTGCACAACCACAATGACCGCGGTTGCGCGGTGGCGGCGGCGGAACTGGCGGTGTTGGCCGGCGCCGACCGGGTAGAGGGCACCCTCTTCGGCAACGGCGAGCGGACCGGCAACATGGATATCCTCACCATGGCCATGAATCTTTACTCTCAGGGCATTGATCCGCAACTGGATATGTCCATGGGCACGGAAATCGCGGAGATCTATACCACGTGTACGGGTATGGTCGTGCCGCCGCGTCATCCCTGGTTTGGCGAACTGGTCTACACGGCGTTTTCCGGCAGTCATCAGGACGCCATTCGCAAGGGCATGCACCATCGGCGGGGACGGGAAGATGCTGTCTGGGAGGTGCCCTATCTGCCCATCGATCCCGCCGATCTGGGGCGCAGGTACGAGGAGGTGGTGCGCATCAACAGCCAGTCCGGGAAGGGCGGTGTCGCCCATGTGCTGGAGCGCGACCACGGTATTTCCTTGCCGCGCTGGTTGGCGCAGGACTTCAGCGCCGTAGTGCAGGCGACTTCCGAGCAGGAGACGGGTGAAGTCAGCTCAGCGCAGATTTTCGCCCTGTTCGAGAGCCATTACTGCCATACCACGGAGGATTGGCACCTGCGACGCTACCGTCTCAGCCGGGAAGGGGAGCAGGTCGCAGGGACCGTGGTGGTTGGCCCGGAGGCACAGCCGCACATTTTACAGGGCAAGGGGAGTGGCGCCGTAGGCGCCTTGGTCGATGCGCTGATCCAGAGTCGGGGCGTTCGTGCCGAGGTGGAACAGTTCGACCAGCATGCCCTCGGTAGCGGCACCGGCGCCCGCGCCATGGCCTGCGTCCGGGTCAGGGTGGATCATGGTCAGGCGAGGTCTGCGGTGGCTTTTGGCGAGGATACCACTGAGGCCGCTTTGCAGGCGGTACTCAGTGCTGTTGGCCGGTCCATTGCAAAAAACGACGCATGGAGCGCATCGGCAGGACGGCAAGTGCGCTGACTGCCGCGTTATGCCCTCGCAGGTCTTCGCCGCTCAGGCGATGACGACACGTTTCTATTCTGGCATGAACACGAGCGTAGCGGTGCGCCTCAAGCAGCCTGCGGCGGCGCCGCAAGCTTGCCAGCCAGCCACGCCAACGCCGCGCAGACGGCAATGATCCCCATATCCGCCCCCCCCATGGCCGTTGTCGCGAATACCCGCTGAAAAAATGGCAGCCAGGAGAAAAGCCCCTGGGCAACCAAAGCAGCCAACATCGCTACCACCAGGACGACATCCCCCCGGTCATGACGCCGGCGCCCATACATGGCCAGCAGTATTCCGGCCTCCATGCCCACCATGGCATTCACCGCCAGGGTATGCGCATGGCTGTCGCTGTGCAGAGTCGCATCGCCAAAAAACACCGCAAAGACGGTTATAACCAGAAAGGTACTCAATCCGACGATACGCCACCATAAAGTCCCTGGAATGAGCGCCTCCCGGGCCGGACGCGGTTTGCGCTCCATCACGCCTTTATCCGCCCCCATGAATGCCAACGCCAGGGTCAGCGTACTGGCGGTAATCGTATTCACCCAAAGTATTTGCAATGGCGTAATAGGCAGGGTCATTCCCGACAGCACCGCGAAAAAAATCACCAGCCCTTGCGCAAAATTAGTCGGCAGCATAAAGAAAGTCGTGCGCCGGATATTGTCATAGATGTGGCGCCCCTCCGCTACGGCGGTGGCGATATGGGTAAAGTTGTCGTCACTCAGCACCATGGCCGCCGCCTCACGAGCCACGTCGCTCCCCGATTTCCCCATGGCCACACCAATCTGCGCCCGGCGCAAGGCGGGTGCATCGTTGACGCCGTCACCGGTCATGGCGACCACCTCGCCGCTGGCCTGCAGGGTCTGCACCAGTTCCAGCTTATCGGCGGGCTGTACTCTGGCGAAGACCACCGCGTCGCGGGCCAGGGCCTGCCGTTTCTCGGCATCCGCGCTGGCCCACTGGGCATGATCGACCACCGCCGCCGGACCATCCTCCAGAATGCCGACCTGACGGGCGATAGTGGCCGCCGTCTGCGGATGATCGCCGGTAACCATGATCACCCGGATACCCGCACTGCGGCAGGCAGCAATGGCGGCCGGTACGGCGGCACGCGGGGGATCCAGCAACGCGACAACACCCAACCAGGTCCAGCCACCATCGTCCAGAGCCTCCCACTGCCCATCTACCGCGCTGGCCAGGGCAAGGGTACGCATGCCGGCCATCGCCATGTCCCCAATGACTTTGTGCCAATAGGCCGGATCGATTTCCGCCACCCCGCTTGCGGTCGCCATCCGCTGACAGCGTTGCAGGACCCATTCCGGGGCACCTTTAATGGCGATGCCGTCGCTGTGGCGCGTCGCCATGAAGGGCTGCTCGTGGCTGAAAGGCCGGGCATCCACCCGCGGAGATGCCATCCGCGACACCTCGACGTCCGCACCATGCGTGCCCGCATAGCGGAGCAGAGCCTGTTCCAGAGGGTCACCAATACCGCTCTTGTCGTTGCGTAGTTGGGCGTCATTACACAAAATCATGACCCGCAGGGCACGTTGCAGCAGGGCAGGGGAGTCATCGGCGAGGGTCAGGTCCTGCACGGTCATACGATTTTCTGTCAGGGTGCCCGTTTTATCGGTGCAAATGACGGTAACCGTGCCCAGGGTTTCCACCGCCGGTAACTGGCGGACAATGGCACCCCGTTGCGCCATACGCTGCACGCCCAGCGCCAGGGTCACACTGATGACCGCTGGTAATCCTTCGGGAATAATGGCTACCGCCAGACTGATGGCGGCGAGCAGGGCAAATTCCAGCGCCTCGCCCCGCCACCAGGCGATACCCGTCGCGATGGCTGCCAGAAGAACGACGGTGAAGGCGAGAGTCCGGGACAAACGGCTGATGCGCTCCAGCAGCGGCGAGCGCATGGTCAGGGTGCCTCCCATGAGCTGGTGGATTCGGCCTATTTCGGTGGCGCTGCCGGTGGCGGTCACCTGGCCAACACCATCTCCCCCGGTTACCAGCGTTCCGGCTCGCAGCAGTAACTCGCCCTCGTCGCCAGAAGTGGTTTTATCCACCGGGACGGACTCCCCCGTCAGCAGGGATTCGTCCACCCGCAGGGCATGCGCCTCCAGCAAGCGCATGTCCGCGCTGATACGTGCACCATTTTCCACCCGTACCCAGTCGCCGGGCACCAGTGCTTCAGCGGGCAGATGTTGCCAGGCGCCATCGCGACAGACCAACACCTGTGGGGCGAGAAAAGATTGCAGTGCCTGCACGGCTTTCTCCGCGCGGTTCTCCTGAACAAAGCCGAGCAGGGTGTTGATCAGGATCACCGCGCCGATGACCGCGCCGTCTACCAGATGTCCGAGTACCAGCGATAAGAGTGCAGCGGCCAGCAGAATCGCGATGAGGGTGTTACGAAACTGCGCCAGCAGTTGTTGCCACCAGCGCGGCGCATGCGCCGTGGGCAGACGATTGAGCCCGTACTGTTGCTGCAACGACGAGGCGGCGGCGCTGCTCAGACCGCATGCCACCGGATCATGCTCCGTGGCGTCCATGTTGATCCCTCCGGTCGCGCAAAAGCAAAAATTACGGTGGACTCAGTAGCTGCAAGGACCATTGGCCATTTTCCCAACGCCCGATTTGTGCGCCATCAGCACCCCAGGCACCCAGCACCATGCGCCGTCCCTCCGGACCCTGCTCCCAAACGGGGCGATGGGTATGGCCGTGAATCAAAATATCATAAGTGGCACCATCCAGCGTGAAAGCACCCTCCCCGTGGAGGGCGGCAACGATGGTCTGCGGATTGGCATCCGTTATGGCTGGTGCCTTGGTCCGCACTTCCCGGCTACTGCCGCGACGCAATCCGCGGGCGATACGCTGGAGCCAGGCATAAGGCAGGCGTCCCAGCGTCAGTCGAGTCAGCGGATGACGAATCACCCGGCGAAAGCGCTGGTAACGATGATCATCGCTGCACAGCAAATCACCATGGGTCAGGAGGATACGCTGATCGCCCAGTTGCAGCAGCGCCGGGTCGGGCAGAGCGATAATCCCGAACTGCGCCAGAAAGTCGGCTTCCAGGGCAAAGTCCCGGTTACCGACCATGAGATACACCGTGGTCCCCTGCTTATGCAACCCATGGAGCAGGGCAAGGATTTCCGTATAAGGTGTTTCCGCCGCCTGATCCCGATGCACCCAGTAGTCAAACAGATCGCCCAGAATGAAAACCGCCCGTGCAGCCCGGCCTTCGTGCCAACAAAAATGGCGGAACAGGGCGGTCAGCGCGGGCTGTGCGGAGCAGAGGTGCAGGTCGGAGATAAACAGCACGGGGCCATCACCAAGGTCTGCACCTTGCACCACCATAGACTCAGGCCGCAGGCCGACGCTCGCCCTTGTCGATGGAGATGGTTTCCTTGGGCACGTCCTGGTGCATGCCCTTATTACCGGTCGGGGTCTTGGCGATATCATCCACCACATCCATCCCGCTGATGACCGTACCAAAAACGGCATACCCCCAGCCCGATCCTGAGGCAGACTTGAAGTTAAGGAAATCATTGTCTGTCAGATTGATGAAAAACTGCGCGGTGGCGGAGTGGGGATCATTGGTCCGCGCCATGGCGAGAGTGCCCCGCGCATTTTTCAGACCATTCTCCGCCTCGTTGGCGATGGGCGCATGGACGGCTTTCTGCTGCATGTCCGCCGTAAAACCCCCGCCCTGAATCATGAAGCCAGGTATCACGCGATGAAAGATGGTACCGTCAAAAAAGCCCTCATCGACATACCTCAGAAAATTCTCGACGGTGTTGGGCGCCTTGTCGACGTCCAGCTCAATGACGATATCGCCCTTGTTGCTGTGCAGCACTACTTGCGGATTTGCCATGAACACTCCTCAGAATTCAGGGCACCAGCGCCCTGCTAGAAAAATTCACCACTCAGGCCAGCGGCGACGAGAGCCAAGAGTAAAGCGACAGAGCGGCCCTTGTCGATACCCGGGCTCCTGCTCGACGGCTAGCCTTGTCGTTCAGAAAAGACTATAAGCCTGCACCACCGCGGCAACCGCGAAAAATGCCTTGTTCACGGTACGCTGGAACCTCGTTTGCCAAAGTGAAGCTATGTAGGCTCTCATGGTGCTGTCCGCCACCGCCTGATGAATGGCCACATAAAATATCAGCGGGCTCAAAGCGGCCACTGCCGCCATGCCGGGAAAATCGGAGCATGCCCGTTCCGCTCAGAGCCGTCGGGCTCAGCCAGCTGATTCCCCACAAGCTCAGAAAATAGGGAATAATCCACCACATATACTGTCACCTCATTGCGGACCATCTTCCTTTCCGCCAGATACCGGTAATGGCATAAAAGACAGGAGAATGTTGCTTATGTCAACCAGGCGGTCATTTTCGATGCCATCAATGATGGTGTCGCTATTATAAGTGTTGTGCATCCGCCACTTCGGCATGCGATATAATAAAAACATAATCATTCAGTATGGATACATAGTTCTATGATAACTATATGATAAACCAAAATTATCGTTGCGATTCGGTATGCCGTTAAACATATGTCAAAACAATCGGTAACGTTATTAATTTTATTAAGTTATTAGGTGTGCGCTATGGATTTGTGCATCTACGTGGAAATGGTGCAACAACAAATTGTCATAGGTGCAACTATTTATCAGGGTGTACACATGGTTGGCGCCACCAAAAAAATATGTTACGATACTGTCTATATGAAGGTCGGTACGATATGAAACAACATCGTTATCTTTGCTCATGTTAGCGGAATTCTGTTAATAGTTATTCACAAATCCTAAGCATTTAATATTTCCCATTTTCTGAATGGGAATGCTGCCCCAGCTTCCAACGGGGTTTGATCTGTCGTCCATATCTGTATCACTCGGGACCGCTACGGAGGTCCGAAAGTCATAGGGAGAGTAGCCAATCATGTATCATGTTTCACGCAATATCTTGTTAGGATTAGCTGTTTTTATTTTCGGCAGCACCTTGGCCCTGGCCGACATGGGGTCGTCCGTAGGGCCTGTTCCACAGCCTGCCGGCACAACGGCTCAACCTGGCCAGGGCACCGCTGCCCCGATGATGCCGGTACAGCCGGCTCAGGGTCCTCATGTGGGTCACAAGGAGTTGCATCACTTTGCATCGGCCATCGTGGCTATTCGTCCGATCGACAAGAAGGTGCGTCAGGAGATGTCCACGAAAAAAATGACCGTCGCGCAACATCATCAGATGCTCGTGAAATACGGAACGCAAATAAAGCATGTTTTAGTTCAGAACCATCTCACGCCAGTGAAATATGAAATGTTGTTGAAAAAGGCGCAGACAGACCCGGCGTTTGCTCAGCGTACGGAAGCTGTCATGAAGTCCATGGGTTAGTTGTTGATTTTAAAAAACGCGTTTGGCGATAGCCGCATATTGTCGGCTATCGCGTGGGTTCTTTTGGGAATGGCGAGCGTCACCGTATCTGCGGCTTCCACCACCATGTCTCAGTTCGAGGGGAATGCGCGACATTTGGCGTTCACCCCGGATAAGATCGGCAACTTCGATACCTTCATCAGTCAGCACATCATTGCTCCACCATCAGTCGATGGAGGGACCCTGTTGGTAACGACGGGGAAGGCGGGACGCCGCCAGGAGGGGCAGGTGCTGCGCGTCGATGCACGGACAGGCGCCATTGTATGGCGAACCTCGTTGAGCAACATTATCATGACGCAGGCGATCGTGGCGGACCGCGACGTGATAGTAGGGCTCGGGGGAAAGCGTATGTTTGCGGTCAACGCAGGCTATTCCTGCCGTTCCCGATTTCCCCATGCCATCGTGGCGCTCCAGGCGGCTACCGGCAAGCCGGTCTGGGAATACGCCACGCACTGTCAGGATATGCCGACGCCTGACTATGCCCACCATGAAGTTCTAACCCCTACCGGGGGCGGGCGTTTCATCGCCCTGGACGCCCGCACGGGGAAGCTGCTTTGGCAGATACACATCGGTGGATGGTCGGCGATGTCTTCTCCGGCCAGAGTGGGTTCGAATCTGTATTTCGGAACGGACAATCTCTTCACTCGCCACAACGATTTTTACGATATCGACTGGCGAACCCACAAAATTCGCTGGTCGCGGAATTTCGCGCATGCCGTCAATCTTGCGGAAGCATCCCCGGTGGGGCGCGGGAACGCCGTGTTTACGGCGTTCATGCGTAAGGATTCCTATGATCTGTGGGACATTCTGGTACATCTCTGGAAGCACACCGCGATGCGTGACTTTGCCTTCGAGGTGGTGAGCCTGGACGCTGCGACCGGGCGTCTGATCCATCGAAAAAATATCTATACCCGTTACCTCTCGCCGCGCGCATGGATTCATGAGCGTATCATCAGCAGTGAAATATATTGGAAGAACTGGGCAATAGCAGCACTACGGAAAATGGGCCACGCCATCCATCTCCCAGCCCTGTTTTCCAGTATGCGCAGGCACGATCCGACGCACCCCGGAATCTACGACCCTCCCCTCACCGCGTGGCACCGCATCATTTATGTCGAACCACGCTTGACCAAACGGTTATATGCGTTGGATGCGCACACCGAAAGAATCCTCTGGACCTTTCGGACAGGGGCGGATGTCAGTAACCCCAATATATACCATGGAGCCCTTTATACGGTGAATGCTAGGGGAATATTGTATGTGTTGAATGCGCGAACGGGCAAACTGATATATACCGAAAGACTCGCAACCGGCACGGTGGGACCATCCGATGGTCTGCTCAGTCCGTATGCCTTTGTCGTGGGAGGCACCTCCGGGAACCTGGTCTCTCTGCCTATCGGGCATTTGAATGGAAGCGCTGGTACCCCTGGAAAATTCTTGCACTTAGGTACCAAAGCTCGTTCGCTATGTGAAGAAAAAGACGCAAGCTGAGCCGACATTTGTGCGGCATGTCGAAACCCTGATAAAGGCGCATGATGGGTAGAACTTCCCTTGGTTTTACCGAACCGGTGTCATGGTGAGACACATGGCATGTCGCGCTAATCACTTTTTTCGAGGACCTCGCAGAGCAGGGTGCCCTGCGCCAGAGTGGCGGTAACCCGTGCATGCACCTCGATAGAGGCGCTGCCAAAAATGACCTTGCCGGACTCATCGCGAAGGACGGCAAAGCCGCGTTGCAGCACGGCTAATGGGTCCAGCAGGCGTAGGGCTGCTGCCTGTTGCTGTTGTTGCGCCGCAGCGCTGGACAAGGCCTTATATATCGCCAGAATCAGCGCTGCGCGTCTGGTTTTCAGCATCTCAGTCAGGCTTTGCAAGCGCTGGCGCGGGTCTTGCCGCAAACGTCGCGCCTGGAGCATCTGCAGTCGTCCGCCCCATAGGGTCTGCTGATGTTGCATGGCCTGCCACAAGGCCTCACGCGCCAGACGCAAACGGTGCTCAGCATCCCGCACCCGCTCGCCGGGATGACGAAGGCGCAGCCGCAAATAGTCGAGACGCTGGGTCGCGTCCCGTAGCGTGCGCTGCATGGACTGTTCCAGTTGTCGCCGTTGTGTCTGCACCCGCGGCAACCACTCAGCGCGGTCGGGGCTAACCGCTTCCGCCGCCGCCGTGGGAGTCGCCGCGCGCAGATCACCCGCGAAATCGGCAATGGTGAAATCAATTTCATGACCAATACCCGTCACCACCGGCACCGGGCAGGCACGAATGGCGCGCGCCACACTTTCTTCATTAAAACACCACAGATCCTCCGCGCTGCCGCCACCACGCGCCAAGATCACCACATCCTCCTGTTGCCGACTGGCAATGCGGGTCAACGCGGTGCAAATCTGTGCGGCAGCCTGATCGCCCTGCACCAGCACCGGATAAATCATGACCGCGAGCATCGGCCAGCGCCGCGCCAGCGTCACCTGGATGTCATGCAGCGCCGCACCGCTCGCTGAAGTGACCACGGCGACCCGCTGCGGCCAGCGGGGGAGGGGTCGTTTGAGCTCCGGCGCAAAAAGCCCTTCGGCCGCGAGCTTGTCCCTCAGGGCGACAAAACGCGCCTGTAAATCACCCACACCGGCATCCAGTAATTGTTCGACAATCAACTGAAAATCGCCCCGTCCTTCATACAGGGTGGGCTGCGCCAGTACCTGCACCTGCATGCCGTTGCGGGGCTCCACCCGGGTATAGGTATTGCGCTGGCGGAACATGGCGCAGCGCACCTGCGCCCGCGCATCCTTTAGCGAAAAATACCAGTGCCCCGATCCGGGGCTGCTGAAATTGGACAGTTCACCCTCCACCCTCAACAGCGGAAAATTCCCTTCAATGATCTCGCGGGCGGCAGCGTTCAGTGCGCTGACGGTGAGTATGGGGATCTGCGAATCATTGCTGGTCATGGCATGCTCTCATGGTAGAGGGGGCAGGAGACTCTTGACCCTGTCGCCCTTCGCGTTCTAAGGTCAGCATAATATATTTTACTGTCATTCGGGATGGTCCTGAATGACCGGCGCATTGCCGCGCAAACATCCGCATCAAAGGAATTCATCATGGCCATAGTAGAACTCACGCAAGATAATTTCGACGCCGTCGTGGCTGGAAACGACATGGTGCTGATCGATTTCTGGGCGCCCTGGTGTGCACCCTGCCGCGCTTTCGCGCCCATTTTTGAGGCCGCTGCTGAGAAGTATCCGGATGTGGTATTTGCCAAGGTGAATACGGACACCGAGCAGGAACTTGCAACTTCTTTTCAGATCCGTTCCATTCCCACCCTGACCATCTTCCGCCAGCAGATCGGTATTTTCTCTCAGGCGGGCTCACTCCCGGCCAGCGCGCTGGAAGAAGTGATTCAACAGGCCCGGGCACTGGATATGGACAAAGTCCGCGAAGAAATCTCCGCTCAGCCGGATACAACGCACTGATTGTCACATCGGTGGTCAGGAGCGGACGCTTCGTGGTCATCACCGATGAGATCAATGCCAGGCCGATACATGCCGCACCCCCAGGAAATGCATATTCAGTGGAATTTCTATTTTACGGGTTTGCTTTGCGAGTTGCTTTGAGAACGGCATATACGGGAAGGAGAGCCGGATGATCTGTTCCGCTGCCGCATCCAGGGCTTTGTTCCCTGATGACTGCTCCATGATGATGCGTTGAAGGTTCCCCTGCGGATTCAGTACGACCTTGACCTTAAGTTGCCCGACCATTTCCCCCGGGTAATTGAGATCGCCGATTCGCTCCAGCTTCTGTATCCATCCGGCAATATAAAAATCCGCCACTGGTCCTTTCGGATTTTCAAACTTCGGTAATGGCGGGCTTGCGGTCGCGGCGCGGGCCACTTGGTCCATCTGCTCTTCCAATCTGCCAATGCTGATATGAGGCAAGGGTTGACGCTGCGTACTGGGAGAGGCCTGTGTCGTCTCTGGTGTCATCTGCCGCGACAGAGGATGCGCTGGTGCCGGCGCACGACGGGGTTGCGGCACGACTCTGGGTTTAGGTTGCGGACGTGCGGCGGGTACGATCCGATGCGGCGCGGCTAACGGCCTGCTGGGGGGCAGGACCCGCGGCATGGTTGGGCTGGGCGCCTGGGGCCGGATAGGTTTGGGCATGATTTCAAAGGTCTTGTGGACGGTTGTTTGACTGCGCAATGACACCATTTTCGGTTTCTGGACGTGTACCAGAAAAAAAATACCCAGCGCTATAAGCAGAGCGGAGAGCAGCAACCAGGGCGGCAGGCTCTCGCTCCAGTGGGGCTTTTCCTCGGGAACCAGAAAATAAAACTTGTGTTCAGCGATGGCCAATCGTCCTAACCTCGCGGCAATGCCGCCCCACGCAGTTCAACCCGCCCACGCTGGGCGGGCACTGGGCGTAAGCTTGAATCATCGACAGCCCCGAGTAAAGGTGGCGTGCCGTACTCAGGCCTAACGCTTTCGCACACTGGGGATATGGGGCAGAAATCCGGCCAGTATACCGAGCAAAGGCAGGAAAGCGCATATCTGATATACCACCTGGATACTCCAGACGTCTGCCAGTTCCCCCAGCAATGCGGCACCGACCCCGCCCAGACCAAAAGCCAGCCCGAAAAACAGACCGGAAACGGTCCCGATCTTGCCGGGTACCAATTCCTGCGCATACACCACAATGGCCGGAAAGGCCGAAGCCAGCAGAAAACCGATGACCATGGTCAACATGGCACTCAGGGTCAGGCCCACGTAAGGTAGAGCCATGGTGAAGGGCGCGATCCCCAGCAGGGAGACCCAGATCACTTTCTTGCGACCGATCCGGTCACCAATCGGCCCGCCCGCCAATGTCCCCGCTGCCACTGCCGCCAGAAATACGAAGAGATGCATCTGCGCTTCCCGGGTTCCGATATGAAAGCGCTGCATCAGGTAAAAAATCAGGTAACTGCTGATGCTGGTCAGATACAGAAACTTGGAGAACATCAGTGCGACCAGTATGATCATGCTGCGTCGCACCAGTTTGGCAGGTAGCAAGGGCGCCACGGCCTTTGCCACTGGCCTTCTGGGCTGACGGTGCTGGTGCTGATACCAGCGCCCCACGAAAGAAAGAATCACAATGGCTAGCAACGCCGCGAGCGAGAACCATGACAGGCTGTGCTGACCGTTGGGCATGACGACAAAGGCGGCCAGCAACGGGCCCGCTGCGGTACCCACATTTCCACCCACCTGAAAGATGGATTGCGCCAGTCCGTGGCGCCCGCCAGAGGCCATCCGCGCCACCCGCGACGACTCTGGGTGGAATACTGAAGAACCCAGGCCCACTAACGCTGCTGCCAACAAGAGCACCTCATAATTTGGAGCCACGGATAGCAACAGCAGCCCACCAAACGTAAACAGCATGCCGAAGGGCAATGAATAGGGCATGGGGTGGCCATCGGTAAAACGCCCGACCAACGGTTGAACGATGGATGCGGTCACCTGATAGGCGAGCGTAATCAACCCGATCTGCCCAAAACTCAGGTCGAAATGGCTTTTGAATAGCGGGTACACCGCCAGCATCAGCGACTGGATGCTATCATTGAGAAAATGTGACACGCTGATAGCGCCCAAAACCTCAAAGCGGGTGACGTCGGTGGCCGCGCTGGGGAGATTCCCGATCTTTTGCAGAGACATGGCGAAAGCCTTTAAGATGATGTGCGGCAGGATTTTAGGGGTTGACGAACGTACCGTCCAGTCTGAATCTTCGTTTTTCCCTTGCCCAGAGGACTGGGCCTAGTGTTTAATTGGCGAACATGGAAAAGCATATGAACGACGAATCGTCCCCCGTGGAAGCCCCCGCCGACTTCGCAAGCACCCTGGATGCCTTGGAAGAGACCGTTCGCCGCCTGGAAGGGGGGCAGTTGGGTCTGGAAGACTCTGTCGCCCTTTTTCAGCGCGGCATCGAGTTGTCCAGGCGTGCCGAGGCGCAGTTGCAGAACGCGCGGCAAATCGTGGAAACATTGCTCGGAGAGGACGCGGTTCCTGCTCCGCTTACTCAGGAAGAAGACGGATGACCCTGGATGTTGCGGTGAACAACGAAACTTTTGCGCAGTTCCGGTCACGCTCGGTACGACGCATTGAGGACGTTCTGGAAACACTGCTGCCCCCGGCGCATCTCCTGCCGGCGCGGCTGCATGACGCCATGCGTTATAGTACGCTGGGTGGCGGCAAGCGCGTCCGTCCCCTGCTGGTATACGCAGCAGGAGCCTGTTTGGGGGTGCCGCTGGAGCTTCTGGACCGCCCTGCAGCGGCATTGGAAATGATCCATGCCTATTCTCTAGTGCACGATGATCTCCCCGCCATGGACAATGATGATCTGCGTCGCGGCCTGCCCACCTGTCATCGCGCCTATGACGAGGCCACGGCCATTCTTGTCGGCGACGGTTTGCAGGCGCAGGCCTTCCTGGTACTTGCTGAACCGGGTTGGGGGATGGCGGCGGAACGGCAGGTGCAGATGCTGGCGAGCCTCGCGCAGGCCGCTGGTTCGCGGGGTATGGTGGGAGGACAGGCCATTGATCTTGCGGCGGTGGGGCATGAATTGGCCTTGCCGGCGTTGGAGCAAATGCACCTGCACAAAACGGGCATGCTCATGCGCTGTGCCATCCAGTTGGCGCTCTGCGCGGCAGGCATTGATGCGCAGGAGGCCCGTGGTGCCGCGCTGCTGCGTTACGCCGACCGTGTCGGGCTCGCCTTTCAGGTGCAGGACGATATCCTTGACGAAATCGGGGATCTGCAGCAAACCGGAAAAGCGCAGCAGGGCGCGGACCGCAGCCGCAACAAACCCAGTTTCATCACCCTGCTTGGCCTTGCAGAGGCACGAAGCTATGCCCGACGCCTGCTCGACGAGGCTTTGGATGCCTTGCAATCCTGGCAAGCAGAAGCAGATCATCTTCGCGCCTTGGCGCGCCTCATAATAGAGCGGAGCAAATGAGTGATTTGTTGAAGAGTATCCCCATGCCTGCCGAACTGCGCCAGATGTCGCGCAGTGAGCAGAAGAACGTGGCCAAGGCGGTGCGCCACTTCCTCTTGGAAACGGTCAGCCGGACGGGTGGGCATCTCTCTTCCTGTCTGGGAGCTGTAGAGCTGACCGTGGCGCTGCACGCCGTATTCAATACGCCGGACGATCGTCTGGTCTGGGATGTCGGGCACCAGGCATACCCCCACAAAATTCTGACCGGACGTGGTGCACGTTTTCCGCAGTTGCGCATCAGGGATGGTCTCTCCGGCTTTCTCAAGCGGGATGAGAGCCCCTATGACAGCTTCGGCGCCGGACACTCCAGTACCTCTATCAGCGCCGGTCTGGGGATGGCGGTGGCGGCCAGGCTGGAGCATAAATCACGGCAGGTGGTGGCGATCATTGGTGACGGCGCCATGACGGCAGGTCTCGCCTATGAAGCGCTGAATAACGGCGGGGTTTTGGATGCCGACCTGCTGGTTGTCCTCAATGACAACGAGATGTCCATTTCACCCAATGTGGGCGCGGTATCCCGATATCTGACGCGTATTCTCTCCGGGCGCCTCTATAACACCGTACGCGAGGGTGCGGGACAGGCATTGAGTTTCGTACCGCCATTGCGTGAACTGGCCAGAAAGGCGGAAGAGGGCGTGAAGGGGCTGGTGACGCCGGGGGCGCTGTTCGAAGAAATGGGATTTCATTATTTTGGTCCCATCGATGGCCACGATCTGGATGCGTTGATCCCGACTCTCGAGAACCTGAAAAAAATCAGAGGACCACGTCTGCTTCATGTAATCACCAAAAAGGGCAAGGGCTATGGTCCCGCCGAGCTGGATCCCTGCGGCTATCATGGAGTAACGCCCTTTAACCGCAGCGATGGCAGGATGGCGAAGAAATCCGCCGGTGCACCGAGCTACACCCAGGTGTTCGGCGACTGGCTCTGCGAAAAAGGCGCGGCGGAAAAACACCTGGTCGCCATTACACCGGCCATGCGGGAGGGCTCCGGACTGGTGCGCTTTGAGCAACTGTTTCCCGAGCGCTATTTTGATGTGGGTATTGCCGAGCAGCATGCGGTGACTTTTGCAGCAGGGCTGGCCTGTGATGGGATACATCCGGTAGTCGCCATCTACTCCACCTTTTTGCAGCGGGCCTATGACCAGCTCCTGCATGATGTCGCCATCCAGAATCTGCCGGTACTTTTTGCCATCGACCGTGCCGGATTGGTGGGCGCCGACGGCGCCACCCATCAGGGCGCCTTCGACATCGCGTATGCCCGTTGCATACCCAATCTGGTCATCATGGCCCCAAAAGATGAGCAGGAAATGCGCGACATGCTCAATACAGGCTTTGCCTGGCAGGGACCTGCCCTGGTGCGTTATCCGCGCGACAACGGACTGGGCGTAGCCCTGGACAGAGATTTATCGCGGCAGATCCCTGTCGGCAAGGCCGAGATCCTGCGGAAAGGCAAGGATCTGGCGATTCTCGCCTTCGGTACCCGGGCGGCAGCGGCCATGGCGGCGGGCGAAACCCTCGACGCCACCGTCGTCAACATGCGTTTCGTCAAGCCGCTGGATACGGAATTGTTGACCAGCCTAGCACAGACCCATCGCGCATTTTTGACGGTGGAGGAGGGCGCGCGTATGGGCGGTGCCGGTAGTGCCGTGGCAGAATTCCTGCTCAATGAGGGCGTCGTGGTACCCATGCGTCTACTCGGTTTACCCGACATCTTCATCGAACAGGGCGATGCCGGCCGATGGCTGGCAGATCTGGGCCTGGATGCCGCAGGAATCGAAAAGTCCGGCAGAGAATTGCTGACGTTGCTTGCCCCGTCACCAGTCCGGGCGTAGTATTTGACTGATTCGATCCACTATTCCCAAGCGAGGGTCCGGTGAGAGATTGCGCGGTAGAAATCTTGGAAGATGTACAGGGTCGTGCCGACCCACGTGCCATCGCCATCCAGCAGGTGGGTATCCGCGCCGTGCGCCATCCCCTGCAGATCCAGGATCGTGACGGGATTGTGCAGCCCACGATCGCCCGGTGCAACATGTACGTGAGTCTGCCTGCCCATCTAAAGGGTACACACATGTCTCGTTTCATCGAGATTCTCAATGCCCATGAAGGCTCCTTCAGTGTCGAAGGCTTCGGCGCTGTGGTCGAGGAGATGCGGCAACGTCTGGAGGCGGATTCGGCGCGGCTGGAGATGCGCTTTCCGTTCTTTATCGAGAAGACCGCCCCCGTCTCCGGTGTCAGGAGCATGCTGGACTATGAGGTGAAACTGGCGGGAGAAATTACTCCGGCAGGTTATCGTCTGACCATGGGGGTCATGGTGCCGGTTACCAGTCTTTGCCCCTGCTCGAAAAGTATTTCGGAATATGGCGCTCACAATCAGCGGGCTCATGTTTGGGTCCATGTGCGTGCCTGTGAAACCGTCTGGATCAGGGATATCATTGACCTGATCGAGGCGGAGGCCTCCTGTGAGCTTTACGGCCTGCTGAAACGCCCCGATGAAAAATATGTCACGGAATACGCTTATGACCATCCCAAGTTTGTGGAAGATCTGGTGCGTGACGTTGCGCTACGACTGCAGGAGGACCGGCGCGTGCAATGGTTTTCGGTTTCTTCCGAAAACTTCGAGTCGATTCACAATCATTCGGCTTATGCCATGATTGAAATGGAAAAATAACTTATGGCCGGAAGCAGCATCGGCGAGTGTTTCCGGGTCAGCACCTTTGGCGAGAGTCACGGCCCGGCTATCGGTTGCATCGTCGATGGCTGCCCACCGGGCATGACGCTCAGCGCAGCCGATATTCAGACCGAACTGGATCGCCGTCGTCCCGGTCGGTCGCGCCATACCACCCAGCGTCAGGAAGCGGATCAGGTCGAGATTCTCTCCGGTGTCTTTGAGGGCCTGACCACCGGCACGCCCATTGGACTGCTGATTCGCAACACGGACCAACGCTCGCAGGATTACAGCAAAATCAAAGATCTGTTTCGTCCTGGTCATGCGGATTATACCTACTTGCAGAAATACGGCTTGCGCGACTATAGAGGGGGAGGGCGTTCCTCGGCGCGGGAAACGGCGATGCGGGTCGCCGCCGGGGCCATCGCCCGCAAGTTTCTGCGCGAGCGTCTTGGCGTGAACATCCAGGCGTGGATGGCGCAGATGGGGCCCATCCACGCCGAGGATTTTGATGCGGCGGAAATCTCCCACAATGACTTCTTTTGTCCAGATGCCGGAGCTGCGATCCGGATGGCCGACTTTCTGGATGGCCTGCGTAAAGAGGGCGATTCTATTGGCGCGCGAGTGGACGCGCGGGTTTCCGGTATGCCGGTTGGGCTCGGTGAACCGGTATTTGATCGCCTGGAAGCGGATATCGCCAAGGCGATGATGAGCATCAACGCGGTCAAGGCGATAGCCGTGGGTGACGGTTTTGCAGTGGTGGAGCAGCGGGGCAGCTATCATGGAGATGCCATGGCTGCCACGGGTTTCCAGAGCAATCATGCCGGTGGCGTTCTCGGCGGTATTTCTTCCGGGCAGGATCTCACGCTGTCCGTGGCCATCAAGCCGACCTCCAGTATTCGTATCCCGCGACAAAGTATCGATGTGCATGGTCGCCCGGCCGAAGTGATCACCACCGGTCGCCATGATCCCTGCGTCGGCATTCGTGCCGTCCCCATCGTCGAGGCCATGCTGGCGCTGGTGATCATGGACCACTGGATGCGTCACCGCGCCCAGAACGCCGACGTGCAGGCACCCCTGCCTCCCATCCCCGCCTAGGTTATGCAGGCAGATCGGGAAGGGGGCTGGCTCGCCGCCTTCTATTTCCTGTACTTTTGCGCGCTGGGGGCGTTCATGCCCTACTGGGGTCCATGGCTGCATGCCCAGGGCCAGAGTCCTCTGGCGATTGGAATTCTCACCGCGGCCGTGCAGTTCAGCAAGGTGCTGGCGCCCAATCTCTGGGGCTGGCTGGCGCATTTTTGGGGAAGTCGGCGGATCGTCCCCTGGGCGGCGCTGATTACTGCAGCGGGCTTCCTTGCCCTGGGGTTGGCCCATGGTAACTTTTCGGCCTTGCTGCTGATCACGCTGACGTTTTCCTTCTTCTGGGCAGCAACGCTACCCCTGGTGGATGCTACCACCATGGACTGGGCACAACGCTGTGGCGCCGCCTATGGGCGTATTCGACTCTGGGGCTCCCTTGGATTTATCGCCTTGTCGCTGGGCATGGGCGGGCTGCTTGCCCATTGGGGAATGACCGCGTTTTTGCCCGGTATCGCCATTTTTCTGGTGGCAGCATGGGGAGCGAGTCGTTATCTGCCCTATGGCACGCTGCCAGACGCCAATGCGCCGCGCCCCCGTCTCAGCGGCACACTCCGCCAGGTGAGTCTCTGGTTTTTCCTGCTGGCGGGTTTGCTGGAGCAGGCCAGTCATGGCGCCTATTACGCGTTTTATTCTATCTATGCGGAACAACATGGCCTGGGCAGTGCCGCAATCGGGATGCTATGGGGTTTTGCCGTGCTCTGTGAGGTGGCCTTTTTCTGGTGGGGCGATCGTCTTATCCGGCGCCTCGGCGTATCACTGGTTTTCACTGGCGCCTTCGTGCTGACCGCTCTGCGCTGGGGTGTGATCGCCTGGTGGCCGGGGCTGGTGTGGATCATACTCGTGCAAAGCCTCCATGCGGCCAGCTATGCAGCCTTCCATCTGGCGGCGGTACACTGGGTGTCGGGGCGCTTCCCCGGCGCTCTGCGCGCCCGGGGTATGGCGCTCTATGCCAGCGTTGTTTACGGACTGGGCGGAGGGCTGGGAGCCCTGGGGGCGGGCTGGACCTGGGCTCACTGGGGTGGGCAGAATACCTTTGCCGCAGCGTCGGCGCTGGCGCTTTTTGGGGGGGTATTTCTGATCCAGGCATTACGGCCGGCCCCTACTCTTGAAAAAGAGGCCGATTAATCCCATTTCCTGAGCAACACAACCCACGGGAGCCACTCAATGCGTACCGACAAACTGACTACCAAATTCCAACAGGCTTTTCAGGATGCTCAGAGTCTTGCGCTGGCGCAGGATCACCAGCAGATGGAGCCCATCCACTTGCTTGCTGCTTTTCTTGATCAGGAAGGAGGTATCGCTCGGCCACTCCTGTCAAAGGCCGGCGTGCGGGTCGATGCCCTACGCAACCAGTTGAACCGCGCGCTGGAGTCCATGCCGAAGGTACAAGGGCATCCGGGCGAGGTGCAGGTGGGCCGCGATCTTACCAATATGCTCAATCTGGCAGACAAGATAGGCCAGAAGCGCGGCGACACGTATATCTCCACCGAACACTTCCTGCTGGCCTTGATGGACGACAAGGGCGAGGCGGGGCGCCTCCTGAAAGAGGCGGGTGCCACCACCAAGGATCTGGAACAGGCCGTCCACGATCTGCACGGCGGGGAAAAAATCAATGATGCCAATGCCGAAGAGCAACGTCAGGCACTGGAGAAATATACCATTGACTACACCGAACGGGCCAGTCAAGGCAAGCTGGACCCGGTGATCGGCCGTGACGACGAAATCCGCCGGACCATTCAGGTATTGCTGCGGCGCAGCAAAAATAATCCGGTGTTGATCGGTGAACCAGGTGTGGGCAAAACCGCTATTGTCGAGGGCCTGGCACTGCGCTTGATTAATGGCGAAGTGCCCGAATCTTTGCGCGATAAGCGCCTTCTGGGTTTGGACTTGGGGGCACTGATTGCCGGTGCCAAGTTTCGCGGTGAGTTCGAGGAACGTCTGAAGTCGTTATTGAACGACCTGGAGAAGAGTGAGGGTAAAATCATTCTTTTTATTGATGAAATTCATACGCTGGTGGGGGCTGGCAAGGCCGAGGGCTCCATGGACGCGGGCAATATGCTCAAGCCGGCGCTGGCGCGCGGCGAGTTACATTGCATCGGTGCCACCACACTGGATGAATATCGTAAATATATTGAAAAAGATGCGGCGCTGGAACGACGTTTCCAGCGGGTGCTGGTGGATGAACCCAGTGTGGAAGACGCCATCGCCATTTTGCGTGGCCTGAAAGAACGCTATGAAGCTCATCATGGGGTACGCATTACCGATCCGGCGCTGGTCGCCGCAGTGCAGCTTTCACACCGCTATATCACCGACCGTAATCTGCCTGACAAAGCCATAGATCTGATGGATGAAGCGGCCTCCCGCATCAAGATGGAAATCGATTCCAAACCTCAGGAACTGGATGAACTGGAGCGCCGTATCATTCAGTTGAACATCGAGCGCGTGGCGCTGGAGAAGGAGAAGGATGAGGCCAGCCGTAAGCGCCTGGATATTCTGCAGGCCCAAATCAAAGAGTCAGATCGAAAATATCAGGAGCTGGAAGAAGTTTGGAAAGGCGAAAAGCTGGCTATCGAAGGTACCTCACAGATTCAGAAAGAACTGGATCGCAAGCGCGTGGAGCTGGACACGGCGCGTCGTGCCAACGA
Source organism: Acidithiobacillus ferrooxidans ATCC 23270 (assembly GCF_000021485.1). Taxonomy (NCBI): domain Bacteria; kingdom Pseudomonadati; phylum Pseudomonadota; class Acidithiobacillia; order Acidithiobacillales; family Acidithiobacillaceae; genus Acidithiobacillus; species Acidithiobacillus ferrooxidans. The sequence continues at coordinate 1,726,233 of NC_011761.1, read as the reverse complement.
CTTGGAGCGTATGGCGGAACTGCAATACAGCTCTATTCCGGCATTGGAAGCACAGCTCCATGCCGCTGAAATCCATGCGCAATCAGCAGGTTCAGGCGCTAAACCCACGTTGTTGCGCACCGAGGTGGGTGAAGAGGAAATCGCCGAAGTGGTGGCCCGCTGGACCGGCATTCCTGTCTCCAAAATGCTGGAGGGTGAAAAAGAAAAACTCCTCAAGATGGAGGAGCGCCTGCAGGCGCGGGTAGTGGGTCAGAGCGAGGCGGTGGCCGCGGTATCCAACGCCATTCGCCGCTCCCGGGCGGGGCTGTCTGACCCCAAGCGTCCCAATGGCTCTTTCCTTTTTCTTGGCCCCACGGGCGTCGGCAAAACGGAGTTGACCAAGGCCCTTGCCGAATTTCTCTTCGACAGTGAAGACCACCTGGTGCGCATCGACATGAGCGAATTCATGGAGAAGCATTCGGTGGCACGGCTCATTGGCGCGCCTCCGGGATACGTAGGTTATGAAGAAGGAGGCTATCTCACTGAAGCCGTGCGGCGCAAACCGTATTCGGTCGTATTGCTGGACGAGGTGGAGAAGGCCCACCCGGAAGTCTTCAATATCCTCCTGCAGGTACTGGATGACGGTCGGCTCACCGATGGCCAGGGGCGCACGGTAGATTTCCGCAATACCGTCATCGTCATGACTTCCAATCTCGGCTCCGACCGAATTCAGGAATTCAGTCGCAAAGGGGAGTATGACAGTATGCGCGTGGCGGTACTGGACGTGGTGCAGGATCACTTCCGTCCGGAGTTCCTCAACCGCATTGATGAGCTGGTCATCTTCCGTCCCCTCACCGCGGTGCAACTCCGTGAGATTACCGGGATTCAGATGGGCTTCCTGCGGTCACGCCTGCGCGAGCGGGATATGGATCTGGTACTCAGTGATGGCGCACTGGACCATCTGGCCGAGGTCGGTTATGACCCCGTCTACGGCGCTCGCCCCCTGAAAAGGGTGATTCAGCGGGAGATCGAAAATCCCCTTGCCCAAAAACTCCTGCGTGGTGACTTCGGACCCGGTGAGATTATTGAAGTGGTTCTTGAAGGAGACCGCTTTACCTTTGTCGGACAGCGGGTGCACTGAGTGTGCGCCGGCGGGCGCGCCAGACTCCCCTGTGGTCACCAGGATACGCCAGGCGGGCTCCCGTAAGGAATCAAAGGAGGTTCCCGGCTTTTGCGCCGGGAACCTCTTTGCTCTGCCGGCGCAAGATGGCACCTTAATGACACTGCGCACGCAGCGCGCCGAATTGCTTATTATCGCTTTACGGTACCCAGGTTCTGTAAGGTGCCCTCATCTTCCAGCGTGCTCATGTCTTGGGTGACCTCTTCACCACGGGCAATGGAGCGCAACAGACGGCGCATGATTTTGCCGGAACGGGTTTTGGGCAGAGCGTCGGTGAAACGGATATCGTCGGGTCGGGCGATCGCACCGATCAGTTCAGTCACCTGCGCGCGCAGCGCCGCACCCAGTTCATCACGATCGTCACCCTGATGTTGATGCTTCAGTACAACAAAAGCACAAATAGCCTCTCCTTTGATTTCGTGCGGGATTCCAACAATCGCTGCCTCCGAGACCGCAGGGTGCGCCACCAATGCCGATTCCACCTCCGCCGTACCCAGACGGTGCCCGGAGACATTGAGTACGTCATCGATACGCCCCATCACCCAGAAATAACCGTCCGCGTCGCGGCGCGCACTATCTCCGGCAATGTAGTAGCGATTATCAAACCTGGCCCAGTAACTCTCTACATAGCGCTCCGGATTCCCCCAGACGCCACGCAGCATGCCTGGCCATGGCCGATCAATGACCAGGTAGCCCCCGGCATTGGGGGCGGTGATGGGGGCGCCCTGGTCATTCACGATGCGCGCGCTGATGCCGGGGAGGGGTAGGGCGCATGAACCTGGCCTGTTGGCTGTCACGCCAGGCAATGGCGCGATCATGTGCCCCCCGGTTTCCGTTTGCCACCAGGTATCGGCTACGGGGCAGCGCCCACCGCCAATCTGTTTGTAATACCACATCCAGGCCTCCGGATTCATAGGTTCACCCACCGAACCCAGAAGCCGCAGACTGGAGAGGTCATGACGCTGTGGCCATTCATCGCCCATTTTCATGAAGGCGCGTACCGCCGTAGGGGCGGTATAGAGAATACTGATGCCGTGCCGTGCGATCATTTTCCAGAACCGATCTGGTTGCGGGTGCATGGGCGCCCCTTCATAAAGGAAGACGGTGGCACCGTTGGCCAGCGGACCGTAGACCACGTAGCTATGGCCGGTGATCCAGCCGATGTCCGCGGTGCACCAGTACACATCTTCCGGCTTGATATCGAATACCCAGCGAGTGGTGAGCATAGTCCAGAGCAGATAGCCTGCACTGCTGTGGAATACGCCCTTGGGTTTGCCAGTGCTACCCGAGGTGTAAAGAATGAAGAGCGTATCCTCAGCCTGCATGGACAGGGCAGGGCAGTCAGCATTCACGTCGGCGACAGCATCCTCCCACCAGATATCGCGGCCCTCCTGCATGTCGATATCCGCCCCGGTACGGCGCAGGACAATGACGTGCCGTACGGAATGTTCATGCTCGCGCAGCAGGGCCTGATCCGCATGGCGTTTGAGTGGCACCATCTTTCCTGCACGCCAGGCACCATCGGCGGTGATCAGCACCTTGGCATCGGTGTCCTCCAGACGATCCTTGAGGGCCTCCGCCGAGAATCCGCCAAACACCACGGTATGGATCGCCCCAATCCGTGCGCAGGCAAGCATGGCGATGATCGCTTCCGGCACCATGGGCATATAGATCGCGACCCGATCCCCCTTTTGCACCCCCTGATGTTTGAGGGCATTGGCAAAAAGGCTCATTTCCCGATGCAGTTGCGCGTAGGTCACGGTCCGCACACTGCCATCCTCGCCCTCCCATATCAATGCTGCTTTATGGCGTGTGGCACCCCGCAGGTGCCGATCCACGCAGTTGTACGCTACATTGAGTTGGCCGCCGCCGAACCAGCGATAGAAGGGTGCCTGATCCACCTCCAGTACACGCTGAAACGGAACATCCCAGTCCAGATGCTGACGCGCCAGGTCCCCCCAAAAACCATCGGGATCCTCCGTCGCCTGCCGGTTTAGGCGAGCGAAGGTTTCGGCATCCATATTGGCCTGACTGGCAAAATGCGCGGGAACAGGGAAGGATCGTGTTTCGGATAAGGCAGAGTCTATAGATGTCGACATAAAAAGTACCTGGAGAAGTGGTTCATACGGTTGAACAGGCGTCCGCAAACATAGCACCGCACACACATTGTTGCCACTCCACCCTGCCCAACACCTTACACCGCCGCTGCTTCCTGTACTTTATTGCCTTCGAGCACGTAGAGTTCAGCTTGGGTAAGTGCCGCTGGCGTCCCAAATAACACCAGCACGTCCCCAGGTTGCAGTACCGTATCGGGAGACGGCTCACGTCCGCGGATTCCGTGGCGTCGTACGGCCACTACGACCACGCCAAAACTGGTGAGGTTCAGCTCGCGCAGGCTGAGATGGAGGGCAAAAGCGGTTTCACCCAGCGCAATGGAAGCCAGTCGCGCCGAACCCTGGTCTTCACCGGGTTCCGAGCTCCCCCAGAACGCTCCCCGGAAGAACTGATAACGCTCTTGCCGGAAACGTCGCACTCGACGCAGCACCGTACTGATCGGAAAACCGATCAGCAACAAGGCCTGCGAGGCCAGCATCAGAGCACCTTCGGTTACTTCTGGCACAACCTCATCAGCGCCGGCGGCCTCCAGTCTCTCCAACTGGCTGTCGTCGTGGGCCCGCACGACGACTGGCAGGTCCGGGCGTAGTTCCTTGATAATGGACAGCACCCTCTGGCTGGAGGTGACATTCGCATACGTAATGACTACAGCCCGTGCAGAAAAAATGCCTGCCGCCTGCAACACGTCGCGACGACTGGCGTCGCCATAAAAAATGGACTCGCCCGCGGACTGCGCCTGGCGCACCCGTACCGGATCCAGATCGAGCGCCACAAAGGGGATACCCTCTTCTTCCAGAACCCGCCCCACACTCTGTCCCACCCGCCCATAGCCGCAGAGCACAACATGCGCCTGCAAATTTGCCGAACGGATATCCGCCAGTTGCTGATCGCGATGGTGGCGATAGCTGCCCACCATTTGACGGGTCAACCATCCGTTACGCTCCACCAGAACAGGTGCGAGCATCATGGACAGGAGCATGCCGCCGAGAACCGGTTGCAGCACATGGGCAGGCAATAATTGATACTGGTTGGCTAACGCCAGCAGCACGAAACCAAACTCACCCGCCTGAGCCAGTACAATGGCTGAGCGCATGGCCACGCCCGACTCATAGCCGAAAAGACGTGCGAGTCCCCAGACCAGCGCACCCTTGAGCAGCAGAATCATGGCAAGCACGATGATGACCCAGCTCAGATTCGCCCACCATGCCGGCAAATCCACGAGCATGCCAATGGTAACGAAAAAAAGGCCCAGTAAAATATCGCGAAAAGGCGCGATATCCGCTTCCACCTGATAGCGGTAAGCCGTCTCGGAAATCAGCATTCCTGCTACAAAAGCACCCAGTGCCAGCGATAATCCGGCCTGTTCGGTAATCCACGCAAGTCCGAGGGTCACCAGTAACACATTGAGCATGAACAGCTCTGTCGACTTGCGATTGGCCACGAGCTGAAACCAGGGTCGCATCACCGGCCGCCCGACCACAAGCAGGACCAACAGCACCAGCACCGCCTTCAGTCCGGCCATGGCCAGATCATCTGCCAGATCGTTGGCCGAACCGGCAAGCGCAGGGATCAGAATCAGTAAGGGGACTACGGCGAGATCCTGGAACAGCAGTACACTTACGGCGATACGCCCATGCCGGGTCTGTATTTCCATTTTTTCAGCCAGCGCCCGCACCACCATGGCAGTGGATGACATGGCCAAAATTCCACCGAGGATCACCCCCGTTTTCCAGGAGAGCGGGATGAGCAACGCGATGCCGACAAAGACCAGACTGGTCAGAACGACCTGCGCCAGTCCCATGCCAAATACCAGGCGGCGCATGCTCAGGAACTGCGCGAGACTGAATTCCAGACCAATGGTAAACATCAGAAAAACCACCCCGAAGGCGGCAAGCTGTCGGGTGCTGGCAAGATCGGGCACTACGGCCAGGGCGTGCGGACCCAGAATGACACCTGTCAAAAGATATGCAAAGACTGCCGGCAGACGCAGATGACGCAGAAAGCCAACCAGCAGCACTCCGGTAGCCAAGAGCAGGATGATCGTCAACAGGCCGTGATCTTGCATGTTCCTCCTCGGACATGGCAGTGCCCCCTCTATAGGGCACTATCTGATTTTTGCAGCAGGAATAGGGCAGGTGTGAGCCTGGGGAAAGAGCAGAGTGATGGTACCTTATAGGAAGGTGCCTGCTTTCTGTTATCATAGCCGCAAAAGGAGGAGTACGCATGTATATCGTCACTGGCGGGGCCGGTTTTATCGGCGCCAATCTCGTGCAGGCCCTCAATCAACGGGGCATTACGGATATTCTCGTCGTCGACCATCTGAGCCGCGCCGACAAGTTTCTCAATCTCACCGATCTGGAAATTGCCGACTACATGGAGGCAGAGGCTTTTCTTCGACTGATAGAGAACAAACATCTGAAGGGTGTCGAAGCCGTTTTCCATGAAGGCGCATGCTCCGATACGATGGCGACAGATGGCCGTTATGTCATGGAAAACAACTTCACCTTCAGCAAAGTGCTGCTGCATTGGTGCCAACATCATGATGTCCCCTTCCTTTATGCCTCCAGCGCCTCGGTCTACGGCATGACTGGTATCTTTGTCGAGGAGCGCTACGCCGAATCGCCCCTCAACGTCTACGGATTCAGCAAGTTTCAGTTCGACCAGTATCTCCGGCAGATCTGGACGGATTTGCGGGCGCCGGTACATGGCTTTCGTTATTTTAACGTCTACGGTCCACGCGAGTTTCACAAAAACCGCATGGCCTCAGTAGCGCTGCATTTTTACAACCAATATCGGCTGGACAATCATGTTCGCCTGTTTGCCGGGTCTGGCAGCTATGCCGATGGTGAACAACGGCGCGATTTCATTTATATAGACGATGTGGTTTCCGTCAACATGCATTTCCTGGATCACCCGCACAGCGGAATTTACAATGTAGGCACAGGACAGGCGCAGAGTTTCAACGAGATGGCAGTCGCCGTCATCAATAGCTTGGAGCACCGCGCTAACCGCCCGACACTGACCCTGCCCGCACTGCAGAAAACGCAGGCCATTCGTTACGTCAATATGCCCGAAGCCCTGAATGGTAAGTACCAGAGCTTCACCCAGGCGGAAATCAGTAAACTGCGCGGTGCAGGATATGACAGAACCTTTCTGACCGTGGGACAGGGGGTGGATCGCTATGTGCAATGGCTCACGGAACGGACGACCTGATGGAAGGCAGAATACTTATTACCGGTGCTGCGGGTTTTATCGGGTTTCATCTGGCGCGTCGTCTGTTGGCCGATGGCTGGGTTGTCAGCGGGATAGACAACCTCAATGACTACTACGATCCCGGCCTGAAACGCGGCCGTCTGGCGCAACTGGAGGGGCACCCAGCCTTCCAGTTCCAACCTCTGGATCTGGCAGATCGCGAGGGTATGCAGACGCTTTTTGCAGGCCCCCACTTTGATGCCGTCGTCAACCTCGCGGCTCAGGCAGGGGTGCGGCACTCCCTGAAAGCACCGCACAGCTACGTGGACAGTAATGTCGTTGGTTTTCTGAATGTGCTGGAGGGCTGCCGGGCGCAGGGGGTCGATCATCTGCTTTTCGCTTCTTCCAGTTCGGTATATGGTGCCAACAATCGTTTGCCTTACAGTGTCCATGACCCGGTAGATCATCCAGTCAGCCTTTATGCGGCCACCAAGCGGGCAGGTGAGCTCATGGCGCACAGCTACGCTCATCTTTATGGTATTCCCAGTACTGGATTGCGGTTTTTTACAGTCTATGGCCCTTGGGGGCGTCCCGATATGGCCTATTTCAGCTTTACGCAGAAAATCCTGGCCGGGCATCCCATCCCCGTATTCAACCACGGCCAGATGCAGCGCGATTACACTTATATCGATGACATCATCGAAGGGGTGGCGCGACTCATTCCACGTGCGCCAGAAGCGCAGGATATCTGGCCGGAAGACCCTGCAAGCAGTGCCGCCCCCTTCTGCATTCAGAATATCGGTAACCACACACCCGTTGCACTCACGGATTTTATCCGCATTCTGGAGGAGTGCCTCGGCAAGTCCGCGCAAATTGAATGGCTTCCCATGCAGGATGGCGACGTGGTGGCTACCTATGCCGACGTTACCGCGTTACAGCAGAGCGTGGGCTTTGCCCCAAACACCCCTTTACGGACGGGTCTCCAGCGCTTTGTGACCTGGTATCGCCAGTACTACGGCTGACAGCCCGACATTTTTCGAAAAACGGGGTAGCTCCATGAATACACGCGCGCATCAACCACTGCACTTGCTCACCCGGACGGAGTTTCTGTGGCGACAATTACGCTATGCCGGTGCTGCCCTGGGTCTGATGCTGCTTTCCCTCGGAATGGGCATGCTGGGCTATCATCTGTTGGCGCATATCGATTGGATCGATAGCCTGCTCAATGCGAGCATGATTCTGAGCGGTATGGGGCCCGTTGCCAGTTTGCATGGTACCTGCGCGAAACTTTTCGCCAGCGCCTACGCCTTGTACTCAGGGGTGGTCTACCTGGCGGTATCTGCAGTACTTTTATACCCATTGGTGGAACGACTTATGAAAATCCTGCACCTCCAGGCACTTCATACACCGTCTCCGGTACAGGAAAAACACCACCCGGAACTCTCGGAAGACGAGTCATAACCGGGAGGTGTCGGCCGGCATACAAAGAACCACGGCACACCATCAAGGGCGCCCCCAGTCAGTGTGCGGTCTTGCCGGGCTGATATACGGAAGAGGTAGCGGAGGCAGCGATGTCCGCAGCCTTCTCCTCAATCCAGCTACGGCCGGACCGGAAACTCAACCAAGATTTTCCCTCGTAGTCATATAACTTGCATTCCTTGAAGATACGCCGAATCTCAAAAAAGCCGAAGCGCGTTTCATGAATGTACTGGCCGTACTCTGCACGTAAATCTTCGTAAGCCCCTTTCAGGCGATAGAAGGGTATCCGTGGATCAACGTGGTGCGGTGTATGGATCAGGATGTTATGGATCAGGTACTCGCTGACCTTGGAGCAACGTACGATTATGCTGCAATAAAGCTGGCCAATACTCTGGCTCCATTCCTCCTTTTCCGAGAAAAATGGCACATTGGGATGCGTGTGGTGGAGAAAGACAAACAGCGCGATGTAATAGTTGAACACCAAGAAAGGCAGAATAACGGCCGCAATGATACCCATCGGACCGGAGATCCAGTATGCCAACGCGGAAAAACTTATAAAAAACACCAGCGTTACCATCTTGCTGTAGAAGAATGGCCAACGATCTTTGTTTTTGGCGTCTACTTTGAAACGGACCATGCCCGGCCACCAGATACGCAACAAGTAGTGCAGGGCGCAAGTATAAGGACTACGTTCCAACCGATAGATCATCTTCTGCCAAACCGTTTTGCTTCTGTACTCCTGGGGAGTCCAGGGGCGCCATACCCAGTCGATGGTGCTCAGGCTGGTAAAACCGTGATGCACGCGATTGTGCCCAAAGGCCCAGAGGCGGTACATGTTCAGCGACGGCAGCATGAAGATGGTGCCCAAGATCTCGGCAGTGCGCTTGCTCTGGAAGAGGGCGCCGTGCGCTGCGTCGTGTGCCCAGACGAACATAGAGGCCACCGCCGACCCCGCAAGCAGTCCGAATAACAGCTTGAGCCACCAAGGTCCGGCGAGAAGGGCGCCGGTGATGGCGGAGAGGTAGAAAATTGCGTCAAACATGTACCACGCGAGGGCGATGCCTGTTGATCGCTGGTAGCGTTCCGGCCGAATCACGTCCCGGATGGTTTGAAGCTTGACGGGGCGCAATGCCTCAAAGTCAGCATTGGAAGAGGTAAGTGGCATAGCAATGTACTCCCTGGCAAATCCGTTTTCATGGCATTATAGTATACCTGCATATCCTATTATACAACCCGAGGGCGGAGCAAACCTGCCGTACCTGCCGGGTACCGTCGAGGTGTTCGATGCTGATCCCCCTCCGCTGCCGGTAGAGTGCTGGGGACTGTTTGGCACAAGGGAAATTAGTGCTACCATTATGAAGTCATTTGCGCTATACCATTTAGCTACTGACGCGGTCATCTTGTAAAACCTACGTAAGGAGAGTTAAAACATGTTGGATATTGCCAAGATCAAGCCTGTTGCCCGGATCATTCTTGTTGCAGGTGCCATCGCGCTTGCCTCAGCTTGCGCCAAGAAGGAAGAGTCCACTACTGCATCTGCCAGCAGCTCCGCTGCCCCGGCGACCACCACCACCGAGTCTGCCGCTCCGGCGGCCACCGACAATACGGGCAGCAGCGCCATGGCACCAATGGAATCCGCAGCACCTAGTGCCAGCGCCACCAGCAGCGACACTTCTTCCGCGAGCTGATTCGGCACTCCACAGGTCTACACGGGCTCGTTCAGAGCTGGACATCGGGAGCGCACTACAATGGTGAGTTTGGTATGAGGCCAGTTGTGCGCTTTCTGATGCTAGTCGGCGTCATCAGTCTGGCCACCGCTTGTGCCAGGAAGGACGGATCTGCTACTGCGCCGGTTGGTAGTTCTACTGGCAGCCCGGTGGCGGACAGCAGGCAGAGTTCTGGAACTGCCCGGAGTGATGGGCATGGTGGAAGTGTGGCGCCGCCTGGGCTTGGCGAGCGAGAAGGAGATAAGCACCTGGTTGAGGTATTGACGACGGAGCGGTCGCTGGCGGAAGCCAAGGGCTGTTTCGCCTGTCATCAGGTAGATAGCAAAGTCCTCGGGCCTGCTTTTGCTTGGGTCGCCTACCGGTATCAGCGCGATCCCAAGGCGATAGCAACGTTAAAGTACGCTATTGAGCACGGCGTGTCCGGAGTATGGGGCTCCATGCCCATGCCGGCGCAGAGCGTGACCCCCGTGGAAGCCGAGGAATTGGTTTCATGGGTGTTGGCGCAAAAGCCTGTCGCTCCCCCAAAATCTGATTAGTGGATTTCTTTGGTCGTCTAACCCCCGCTCTGCGGGGGTTTTTTATATCTGGATGAACATTGCGGAAAAAATTTAAGACATTCAGATGGATTTCCAGCACCTATTACGCGGAAGGGTTGCCCTATTCGCTGGTGCAACAGGTGTCCGTACAGTTTTTTACCTATGCAGGCGCCAGCTTGCAGGTTATCGGACTACTCTCGTTTTTCGGACTACCCTGGAATTTGAAACTATTCTGGAGCCCCTTGATCGACCTTTTCGCGGACAAAAAGCGTTGGCTTGTGGTGATGGAAATCATCTTGGGTGGCGTGGCCGCCTTGCTGATCTGGCCAGCACAGCACCTGAATCTGGACCTCGCCGCCAAAATTTTTATGTTAATGGCCTTCCTGTCGGCCACCCATGATATGTCCGTAGACGGGTATTATATCCAGACACTCAGCCCATCCGATCAGGCGGCTTTTTCCGGATTGCGGGTTGCAGCCTATCGGATTGCCATGCTGGTGGGAAACGGCGTGCTGGTCATTGTCGCCGGGTGGATATCCTGGATCGCCTGTTTTTTAACTGCGGCGGTGATGTTATGGGGATTGGCGGCTTTTCATCAGCGCGCACTGCCGCCATCGCCCCCGTCCACGAGTCACAAAGGACAGCATTGGCACGCCGTGCGCGAAGCTTTCACCACCTACATGCAGCAACCAGGGATTCTTTGGGCACTGGCTTTTATCCTGCTTTTCCGCGCGGGCGACGCCATGATGGCGGCTATGGTGACTCCGTTTCTCAGTCATTTGGGCTACGGCTTGATGGCGCGCGGCATTCTCACCGGAACAGTAGGGACGGTGACGACTATCGGAGGCGCCTTGCTGGGCGGTATCATCATATCCCGTTGGGGGTTGCGCCATGCATTGCTGCCGTTGACGTTGATTCAATCCCTGGCGATTCCGGCCTATGCGTGGCTGGCCTGGGTGATGCCCTCTGTGTGGTGGGTAGGTGTCACAGTGGCCTTTGAGCAGGCTGCGGCGGGTCTCGGCACCGCCGTTTTGATGGTCTTCCTCATGCAGCGTTGTCGGGGTGATTACCAGGCCACGCATTTTGCTATTGGCTCCGCCCTGATGTCCGTGGCAGCCACGGTTGTCGGCGGATTTAGCGGTTTTCTTGCAGCACAGGTGGGATTTGTGGAATTCTTTCTACTGGCGTTTGCGGCGGCACTACCTAGTTTGTGGTTGGCGCTGCGCATGCCGGCGGTCCTGTTTACAGATCGTCAGGAATCCATGCCGGGATCGGACCTTTTTGATGAAAACGTCTAATAGTATCATACAATTATAAATCGGAGCGAAACGATGCGTTCGGATGGGAGGCTGTGGAAAGGGGATGGAGGCCGGTTATGGCGGTATTTTTTTGTCGGGATATTGCCGTTTTTCTGGCTTATGCCCGCTATCGCCGCTACCGGCCAGAAGGACGCAAACACCCAGTTTGGCGACGGCCAATGGAGTATTCTGATTCAGGATGTGCAAAAGGGCAGGCCCACTCTGAGTGTGCAGGCAGATCATGGACAACTGCCTGCGTCCACAGCGAAGCTGCTGACCACAGCGTATATTCTGCACGAACTGGGGCCTGAATCTCACCAGAAAACTCGGATACTGGCCCGGACCATCGATGATGGCGTAGTGCGGGGGCCCTTGATTTTTCTGGGGGGTGGCGACCCCGATCTTTCCAGCCGTCGCTTCCCGTTTGTCAGGCGAACAGTACGAGATGACCCCATGTACCCTATGCGCATGCTTGCCGCTCAAGTATGGGCTGCGGGTGTTCGCCAAATTCCGGAGGGTATTCTGGCCGATGCCACGTACTTTCCCGCAGATAGCGCGCTACCGGGTTGGACGGAACAGGATCAGCGCTATTGGTATGGCGCACCGATCCATGCACTCATGTTCAACGACGCCATGATCGCGGTACGAATCAGACCGGGGCGGGCCCCGGGGGTACGCACCAACGCCGAGATCATGCCCAACCCGGGAGGGTTCATTCGGAACACGGTGATCACCGTTTCGGCGGAGGATCCCATTCGTCCCGTACGCCTGGAAAAATCTGGAAGCGGATATCTATTGACTGGCGCGATTTCCGCCAAGGGCGGTATTTTTGCCGCGATGCTGGCGCAGCCTGATCCAGCCTATTTTGCCGCCGTAGCATTGCGACAGGCTTTGGAGGAAAAGGGTATTCTTGTAGGTAATCCTATCCAAGCATTGAACAACAAGCGCGGTGCAAAGCAGTCCAGGGGATATGCGCACTATGCCTTATTGGCCAAACACGAGTCACCGCCATTGGTGGAGGAGATCACGGTGGCCAACAAGGTGAGTGAAAACACCCATGTAGAAGTACTGCTCCGGGATGCGGATCTGGCTCGCGGCGGTGATGGAAGCCGTGCATCGACCATGCAGGGCTTGCACCGTTGGCTTTCTGTGAACGGTATACTTGACACCCAATCTCGACTGGTAGATGGCTGCGGATTATCTCGTGAGGATCGCCTCAGCGCCGCAGATCTGGTGCGTATGCTGTTGCACTCTTATCAGGAACCCTGGGGGGGCTCCTGGCGCGATTCGCTGCCGGTCAATGCCGAAGATGGAACGCTCCGGCATCGTCTGAGCGCTCTGCCTGCGGGTACGGTGCAAGCCAAAACGGGTACTCTGCGCGATGCGTTGTCTCTTGCTGGTTTTATTCGGGATAACCTCGGCCACCCACAATATGCGTTTGCCATTTTGGTTGAACATTTCCGAGGCTCTGAAGAGCGTATCCGCAGACGAATGGACGCCCTGGTGCAGCGTGTCGCTTTGAGCGGCCCCATGTAGAAAGTTTTTACTGGTTCGCATAATACTTATTATGTTAAATGAACTTCCGCGGCCGTTTCGAAGTCTGAAGATACGGTGGTATTCTGAAAAGCTTAAGGGAGCGTAATGACTTATTATCAATCGTTCAGCAGTCGGGGGCCTTGGTGGGTACGTCTGCTCGCAGTGATGGTGAGCATGGTCCTGCTGGTCGGCCTATTCTTTTTTGCCATCTTCGCTGTCATTGCGGTTGCCATTCTCGCGGGCAGCGGAATGCTTTTCCTCTGGTGGCAGCGGCGAAAAATGCGCAAGGGAATGCATACGGATATCGTGGTTACGGACTATCGGGAGATTCGCCGCCCACGTTCGCCTTTCGATGACCCCCATCATTGATTAGCTTTTCGAGTATCCTGAGACAGTCTGACCAAATCGAAGATCAGTAAGGTACGCACTGCGGGCTGTATGTACACTTCTCCCCTTCCGCGCGCCGCATCCTGGCCCCATAAATCGTGCTAAACTCGGCAAATCGTCACGCTGTGAGCAATCCTGGGTGCGTTGACCCGAGTATTCCCTGTGGCGTTATGGTTATCCTGGACCACAAATGAAACGGCAGGAGGTTTTCTGGGTTCGGTCAGGAAGGATGGAAGCGCGAAACGCGGTCGTCTGCGTGACCTGCGCCGTGGCCTATGGCTGACGGGCTTGGGTGTTTCATTGCTGTACGGTGGAATGGCTAACGCTGATGAAGTAACTTTCATTGTGGAAGGGATCTCCAGACCCCTGGCAGCGAATCTCGCACATGCTCTCCCCCCTGCGGTGATCGGATCCCAGGCGGACCGTTTGGAAGAAGCAGAAATGGTGGCCGGTTTGCGCCTTAAGGATGCGCTTGAAGCCTATGGTTATTACGGCGCCACATGGACGGAGAGCAGTAAAAACATTGCAAAGGGAAAAGTCCTCGTAACCTTCTCCGTCACCCCTGGGCGGCCTGTTCTGGTCCGCAAAATCGACCTAAAATCCACCGGTGATGGATCCAAACTGCCGGCTTTACAAAAACTGTTCTCTCAGTTTCCGCTTCATAAAGAAGGGGTTCTCAATCAGGTTATTTATGAGGACTGGAAGGGGAATGTCCTCTCACTCCTCACCGCGCGCGGTTATGCGCAGGCCAGTTATTCGCGCCATGAGATTCTTGTGGATCGTGACCAGTTCTGGGCAGATATTTATTTGTGGCTCAATACCGGACCACGCTTCCGAGTTGGAGATATTAATATCACTGGTGCGGAGCACTATCCGCGATGGTTCATTCAGCGCTATATTTCTTTCAAGACAGGAGACTGGTATTCACCAAAGGCGCTGGCAGTCACTCAGAGCAATTTGCGCAATGCCGACCGGTTCTCTGATATTTCCGTGCATGGCGATTTGGGAAAAGCGATAAATAATGCGATACCTGTTTCAGTTAACTTGAAAAGCATGCCGGGGCAACACCTGAAAATAGGCGCCGGATATAGCACTGATATCGGTCCTAATGCAGCAATTATATATGATAATTATAATGCTTTCGAACAGGCACAGCATGTTCGCGTTTCCATTTTGGCGGCGCAACTGAATCGCAATGCCAGTGTTACCTATAGCTGGCCGGTCGGTGCGCGCCTGGGATCCGAATATATTGCGCAAGGCAGTTATCAGAATCAAAATCTGACCGCCTATAATGCTAACGAGATCCTTGCCAGCGCTGGTCGGCAGTGGTCATTGCGCAGCGATAACAGTCTGAGTAAAGGTGAAACCATAGAGGCCTTGGTTAATTTTGAGGACGCCAACTACAATGTGGCTGGACAGTTTAATACGAGCTTGTATATCTATCCGTCGCTACAATATAGCATACAAAACTTCCGCAATATCTTGCGCCCCATAGCCGGCTATACACTGACGGCCAGGATTGAGGGTGCCAGCAAGGTATGGGGTAGCGATGCAAATTTTATCCGCTTTAGCGCTCAGGGAGAATGGCGCAGGCGTTTGGGTCAGGACTGGGTCCTCGGCACCCATGCCAAACTGGGGGCAATGTGGTTAACTGGGTCCATTGGCGAACTGCCACCCAATCTGCGATTTTTCGCAGGTGGGCAAAATAGCCTGCCCGGTTATGCCTATCAATCGCAGGGGCCATTGGCTGTGAACGGTGAAGTGGAAGGTGGGCGTCTTCTTGCCGTTGGTGGCTTCGATATTCAGCGCTTTGTCGCCAAAAACTGGGCGGTCGTCGCATTTTATGATGTGGGTAATGCATTCAACAGTTGGTCCAGTTTTCATGCGCTTCAAGATGTTGGGCTAGGCGTGCGCTGGTATTCCCCCGTTGGACCCATACGCTTTGACGTGGCGCACCCACTGGTTGCCCCGCAAACGCCTGCCGTCCGGGTCGCCTTCTCGGTAGGGTTCAGCTTGTGATACGCATCCGCCACGGCATTATTGCCGGTGTGTTGCTGGTCCTGATTACGCTGGCCACCGTCCTAGTCTGGCTGCTCACTACCAGCCACGGTGCACAGTGGGCGTTAGCGCAGGTCCCAAACTTACAGGTCAAACAGGTAAAAGGCTCGCTTATCGGCAAGATGCGGCTTTCCGGTATTTCCTGGCATGGTGCGGACATGCGCTTTCGTGCGCGATCTTTGCAGTGGCACTTGCATCCTGCCCATTTGCTCCGGGGAGAAATCGACTTTGCCGATCTCCAGCTTCACCAAGCCGATTTGCACCTGCCGGAGCCCTCTGATAAACCCAGCCCCATTCATTTGCGCTGGCCCGCATTGCCTCTGTGGACCCGTCTCATCGACCTGAAACTGAGCCCGGTTACTTGTACGAACCTGCGCATATGGCAAGGAACGCAGAAGCCCTTCGTCCTCTCCCGGGCGACATTTTCCGATCTGGCCTGGCGGCGTGGCAATCTGCACATCAAAAACCTGTCGGCGCAGATACCCCAGGGCAGACTCCAGCTTACGGCAGACCTGCAAATGGGAGAGCGCGGGCTGCAAAGCCTGGGTGTATGGAGACAAGGCAGTGCCACCAACCCGTTGACTATAAGTTGGGAAACACACTGGCATGGCATTTCGGCCCAGACATTTGGCGGCCCCCTGGATATTCAGGTACAAGAAAACAAGCAACTGACGACTTTGAGCGGTATGACGCAGATCTCTCCACAGCAGATTTTGCTCCAGTCACTACAGCTTAGTAATCCTGCGCTCCAGAAACCCGCACAGGGGCATTGGCGTCTTGATTTGCCCGACAATACTGCAGGGAGTTACCAGATCAGTGGCGGCTTCGAGCAGATCCTGGCAAAAGCGCAGCCCAGCACGTTACCGGTAGGCGCATTGGCCGTCAGTTTGACTTTGCGGGGGAACACTCAGCGTTATCAAGGACAACTGGCGCTGCGCGGTGATCCCAGATTCGGCGGTATTCAGGGCAATGTGAACGGCAATCGCCAAAACCTGCAATACCATTATGCCGGCAAGCTGCTGGGCGCAGATCTGCTGCCTTCGGTGCTGGCCGTCCGGTGGCGGCCGCAACTCACCGTCACCGGGCAAATTCGGGTCAGGGGCCTGCAAACACAGCACATTATGGCTCAGATACCAGGCAATTTTTCCGGAGACCTCAGCGTCAACGCCACTCAAATTTCCAAAGTCATCACGGGTGATGTGCGGCTGCAATTGCTGCCTAGCCAGCTTTACCGCCAAACCTTGCAGGGCGAGGCGTTGGTGCACTTCGCAGGGAGCGCGTGGGATCTGCAAAAGGCACAGTTTTTTGGTCCGGGTGTAAGCCTGGGCGCCCAAGGTAATTTACAACAACGTCTGCATTTCGTCCTCAACGTGGCGCAGTGGCAGGGCTTGCTTCCCGGTGCCCAAGGTAAGAGTCTGCTTCAGGGTTGGGTGGCGCGGCCTCAGGCGCAGTGGACTGGAGAAATCCAAGGCACAGGACAAGGGCTTGCCTATCATGGTGTAAAGATCAATACACTGAAAACACGGGCCGAATTCCGGGCCGCGAACGCCTTGCAGGCTATGATCAATATAAAGGGACTGGCATACGCTGGCCACCGCATTGATCTGCAGGTCCATGCGCAAGGGCCATTAACACGTTTTACGCTGGGACTGGACGCGCAATGGCCGCAAAGCCGCCTCTCCGTCATGGGGTTGGTGTCTCATCAGGCCAATGCGTGGGGACTGCGATTGGAGAAGACCATACTGACCAGCATCCCTCTGGGAAACTGGCAGTTACTCCACCCAGCCACTCTGCAATGGGTCAATGGTGCTGCATCGCTCAGCAAAATGGCTTTCGCCGATGCGCATGCGGCTCGGATTACCACGCAAGGTCACTACAATCCCGCCACCAATCAGGCCGATTTGGGGCTCGATTTGCAATCTCTACCTCTGGATTTTTTCGCGCAGGCGGAGGATGCATCGCTCCATGGTTTTTTAAATGCACACCTGCAAGCGCAGTGTCACGGAGTTTGCCAGGCGGAAGGACATTGGAATTTTCAGAAAACCCAATTGCAATGGCGGCAGGCAGGCACGTCGCATACGCTCTCTCTGCAACGGTTTACCGGTCAACTCCGTTGGTTGCCAAAAGACCTCTCGCTTGCTGCTGACCTTGGTCTTGCCAATGACTGGGGTAATGCCCAGATGACCCTGCACAGCCCCGCGACACTCGTTCTGCCCTGGCATTGGGACGCCAATGTCCCAATACAAGGGGCTATAAAGGCGCATGTGGGTGCACCACTTTTTGCCGCCCTCCCCGTCGGGAATTTGCGGATTCGGCCGCAAGGTAAAGGGACTATAGACGCACAGGTTCTGGGTACTTGGGCGCATCCGCAGTGGACAGGTACAGCACAACTCCAGGGTCTGGGCTTTTTCGTCCCGCAGGCGGGTTTGGAGGTTCGTGACGTGGGCGCCCAACTCGTGGGAGATGGAAAAGAGTTGCGAATCAATCAACTGCAAGCCAGCTCCGGCGCTGGCCAAATATCCGGGACAGGCATCGTCCAATTTCAGCAGGCGAATGATTTTACGCTCCACATCACTGGGAAGAACTTCACGGCGCTCAATCTGCCGCAGGTACAAGCTGCGATCAGCCCCGACCTGAGCGTTTCCGGAAACCTAAAGAAAATCGACGTGCAGGGCAATATACACACCGACCGTCTGCGTATATTGGGTACAGATTTCAGCGGACCCAAGCCCTCAGGCGACGTCGTTTTCGTGAAAAATGAGCACAAAAGCAGCGGCCCTGCCCTGGGTGTCAATGTGCATGTAACCCTCGGGGACGATGCGAGGGTTATCATCAGCGGGTTGCGTGCCCGGTTGGTCGGTGACCTTGCCGTAGACATGCATGACGGCCAAAGTCCGCAGGTTAATGGCACACTGCGCATGGTGGATGGCCATTATGCGATTTATGGGCACACCCTCACCTTCCAGCGTGGTTCCATCATTTTCCGCGGTGCCGCGAACCAAGCCAACCTGGACGTGCTGGCGGTACGCACCATCAAAGGCTCCTCTAGCTTCGCCGTGGACAACACCCCCGTAGAGGCTGGCGTACAAGTCACCGGTACACTGCAAGTGCCCCAGGTAGCGCTCTACTCCAAACCTTCCATGTCGCAAACGGATATCCTCTCCTATCTCGTGCTGGGTACACCGAGCAGTGGTCTCACCAGTCAGAATGCGCTGCTTTCCGCCGCTGCGGGAACACTCTTTTCTGCAAGCCGTGCCGCACTGTTCGGCAATAGCCTGGATAGCAGTGGCATTGATGTAGGTGTAAGCTCCGAAGGTAACTCGGGTCTGGCGGGTGCCATGGTGACCATGGGTCATTATCTTACCCCCGATCTTTATCTCAGTGTCGGACAATCCGTACTGGGCAGCGGTACTGTAGCACGACTGCGTTACCGGATTTCCCGCCATATTGAGGTTCAGACGGAGAGCGGGACCCAGAATGGCGCCAACATTTTTTACCGTATCGACTTTTAAGTGGTGGTAAGCTCACATGCCGACTGAAATCTCTGCGCATACGGATGTTCTGCTCATTGGCGCTGGCGCAATTGGCTTACTCAGTGCGATCAAGCTTGCGGAGGCCGGTCTGCGGGTTACGGTGCTCGATCAAGGTCATATTGGTCAGGAGGCATCATGGGCTGGTGGGGGCATCCTGAGCCCGCTGTATCCGTGGCGCTACCCACCTGCCCTATTGAGTCTCGCGCTGTATAGTATGCAGCGCTATTGCTCCCTGACTTCCAGATTGGCAAAGCAAACTGGCATCGATCCTGAATGGATACCCTCCGGTTTGCTTATTCTGGAGGGCGAACACGAGAAAATCCCAAATGATGTGTTGGCTTGGGGGGCGAGGTGGGGGCTGGATTGGCGCCTGGGGCCTGCAGAAAAAACGCAAACACTCTGGTGTCCGGAGGTCGCCCAGGTACGGAACCCCCGCCTGCTGGCGGCGATGTCCGCACGTTGCCGTCAACTGGGCGTCGTATTGCATGAAAATACCGCGGTCACCCGTTTCCGTAGACGGGGGGAACGACTGGAGGGCGTAGAAACCACCGCCGGATTTATGCCGATAGAACGGATCGTCGTGACGGCCGGTGCCTGGAGCGAAAAAATCCTTGCGGAAACGGGTAGTCATCTGGATATCATTCCGGTGCGCGGGCAAATCCTCCTGTTTCAGGGAAAACCCGGAGTCCTCGATACGATATTGATGCACGATAATCATTATTTGGTGCCGCGGCGGGACGGACTGGTTCTGGCTGGCAGCACGAGCGAATATGTCGGTTTTGATAAGTCGACTACAAACAAGGCACGAGAAGAACTTTTGAGCTTTACTATCAAGATGCTTCCTGATCTGGCGCAGGCTCCGGTCCTCAGGCAGTGGTCCGGATTGCGGCCGGGAAGCCAGGATAGCATCCCGTACATCGGCCCCATTCCCGAATGGGAGGGGCTCTTTGTCGCTGCTGGCCATTTTCGCTATGGACTCACCAACGCGCCCGCGACCGCCGATATCCTGGTCTCCCTGTTGACGGGGATACCGCTGCCGTTGGATATTGCCCCCTATGCAGTCCTGACACCGAGGTCAGCACATTAAGGCCTTTTCTTGTCGCTAGATAAGCGTTATAACTATAACTAGTTTAGAAGTAAAGTGAGACTATCCATGAACAACAATGACTGGAACAAACAACGTGTGCTGGAAGTGCTCCGTGACGCCGGAGTCAATCCGACAAGCCAGCGTGTGGAGATTGGTTACGCGTTGTTCTCCTCTTGCGCGCACCTGTCCGCCGAAGAGATCATGCAACGCGTCAATGCGGATTATCCCGTAGTATCCAAGGCGACGGTTTACAACACCTTGGGCCTCTTCGCCGGACATGCACTGGTGCGGGAAGTGATTGTGGAGCCGGGTAAGGTATTCTATGACCCCAACGTGTCTCCTCACCATCATTTCTACTATGTAGATTCGGGAGATCTGGTGGATATTCCGGCGTCCTCCCTGCAAATCGGCACACTCCCTGACCTGCCGCCGGAGACAGAAGTGGAGAAAGTCGAGGTGGTGATACGGCTTCGGCAGCGCGCGACGCACTAAAACACTGTGTCGCCCTTGCCTTCTTGGCAAAAATTCCTATAATGGGGCGCTTCGGGTTGTTAGCTCAGTTGGTAGAGCAGCTGACTCTTAATCAGCGGGTCGTGGGTTCGATCCCCTCACAACCCACCAAATAAAACAGGTAATTGCAAGAACGTCCAGATTGACCACGGCGCACAATATCAATCTGGTCTCCATGGAGAACTGGGTGGAATGGGCAGGATGCAATCCACCGGGCAGACCTCCTGACATTGGGGCTTGGCGAAAAATCCCTCGCATTTGGTGCATCGGTCCGGGTCGATCTCGCAATGCTTCGCGCCGGAAAAGATGGCATTGTTGGGGCATTCCGCCACGCAGATGGCGCAGTCGATGCATTCGTCGGTAATGAACAAGGCCATGGATGAGTGCACTCCTTTGGCATCATGCAGGTGAGCCGCCCTGATGGGGGAAGCATGGCCTCCCCGGGCGATCCGGAGAGGTCGTGGGAAGGGCTGGTCCAACGAGTTGGGCGGGTACTGTCAATACCTCCCGACGAGGAATGCGGCCAGATTGCGGCCGGAACTCGGGGAGGTATTTCGAGCATTGCCATGGCATAAAATACCCTCGTGCAGATTACTGACAGTCTTCTTGCGCCGAGTGGGCGATGCGCTCAAAGTCGTCGGAGGGAAGATGCGTCGGTTGGTAGTCGATTCCGAGGCCCTGCTTCCAGCGATAAAATGCACGCAAATGGTTGCGTGACCCGCGTTCGAGTTCGGCATAGACCGCGAGGATCTCCGGTTTGACGGTGCGATGCGCCGCATTCTGCAGATCAGCGATGTCCAGTTCCTCAATCAGCAGGCCAACACGGATCGCATTTTCCCGACTCTGCAGCCCTTGCTGCACGAGGCGGTCGTACAAATCCTGCAGGTCATCGCGGCGGAACCGACCAACTTCCAATCCCTGCGCCGGGTCGGAAAGGCCGTAATGTTTCAGCAAGGCCAGGATGGCGTCCATATGTGCTTGCTCAGCCCCGCTGATATTGTCAAAAGGGCGAATTCCCCAGCGGTCATAAAGACGTAGATAGACATCGCGGGCAATTTTTTCTTCCTCGCGCATCAGCAACAAGTCGTCGCGCTCTTCAGCGCTCAGCTCGCCCGGACGATGCGCTGCAACGGTGGAGCGGATCTGCGCGAGGTGCTCCTTGCGGTGCGCAGTGCGGTCGAGATAGACGAAGTCGCTGCCGACCTGAGCGGGAAACGCGCTCTGCCAAGCGCCACCGCCCAAGCCTCTGCCGCCGCCGCCCATGCCACGGCCCCCGCCGCCTGCCCCGCGCCCACCACCTCCGCCGACGCCGCATCCGCGGTTGCCTTGGCCACCGCGGATGTTCTGGTTATTGGGCAGACTGTTGCCGACGTTGTTAAATCCGGGCAGATCCGCCCCGCAGGTGGGACAGGTCCGGCTCTTGGTACTCAATTCTTCTCTGCTGTTCATGGGAATATCCCCTATCTGATGGATGCTAGTGATTCTCTTTTACATCAGCTAGGACCATACCGCATTGAGAATTGTTAATTTGTCTATAGAAATTTTTACCTTTGCTTTCCTCCAATGGAGTCCTGCCTCTCAGTGATCAACCGCCGTTTTTTCGCCAGGAGGCGGTCGAGACCAAGATCTGTGCGTATTTCCCGCCATCGTGGACGTTTTTTGCCGATTTATGAAATCGGTGCCCAGGATAACGTGAAAATACGGCTGGGCATCAATTTGGGTCGGCGAGAAGGAACTGCGGGACCTCTGGATCGCCCAGAGAAGGGCTCGACTTGTATAGCGCAGGGTGTGGGTGCCACATTCGGCGATGGCCACGAAGCGGAGTTTGGGAAAGGTCGATGCCCATCCGGAAAACGGCGGACAACCGTACGGTTCTGCATTGGGGCCTCATCCGGCATATCCAGTGTGGAGCCGTCTGTACGAGCTATAATTCGTATGATCCTGCTGATCACGAATTTCAGAGATGGGACCAAACCCGACATGCGCCGAATTTGGTGGTGGGCTGTACTGCTGCTCGTAATTGGCAGCCTTCCTGCGGGCTCGGCAGTGGCGGGGCCGTTTCTTGCACTTTCCGCCCCGGAGGCAGCCATGCAGATCTACTCCAGTGCCTTTGCCAGCGGTGGCATTATTCCGCGCCAGTACACCTGCGAGGGGGAAGACCTTTCGCCCCCCCTGCGCTGGGAGGATATCCCCGCCGGGACTCGAAGTCTGGTCCTTATTGTGGAAGACCCAGATGCTCCAGACCCTGCAGCTCCCCAGCGTATCTGGGTACACTGGATACTGTATGACATCCCGCCCCATGTTCGGGAACTCTCTGCAGGGGTGCGAAGCCTTCCGGCCGGCGTTCGGGAAGGCATCAATGACTGGCTACGCAGAGGGTACGGAGGCCCTTGCCCGCCCATCGGTAGACATCGGTACTTTTTCCGGCTCTATGCCCTGGATACGACCCTGCCCGTGTTGCCAAGTCCCGACAAGGATAACCTCCAGGCGGCCATGCACGGACATGTGCTGGCCGAAGCCACGCTCATGGGACGCTATGCCAAGGGCGATCGTTAAGTCGCAATACGGAGAGATGTTCTGATCGAGCGATCGAAAGCGATTTTTAGATCAGCTAACCGACCAGCTTCTTGGATATTTTTGTGCGGCGATTGTTCGTCCGCGTCATGGTTCCGGTGGTGTGCCCGGAGGGTCCAATTTTGCACCTTGACTCTGTAGCGTACTTCAGGGTTTACCATGTTCAAAGAATTCTGGAAGGAAGCATCGAATACCGAAATGCCGAGAATCAGCCGATCTTTCCCCCTGATTGCGTTGCTGGCTTTGTTCCTGCTGGGAGCATGGATGAGCAATGCTGCGGTGGGTATGCCGTCTTGCCTTTCATGTGCTGCGGTGACGGGCATGTCGGCAACAGGCCCGGCTTGTTGCCGGAACGATCGCGCCGCCGATATAAACACGCATTCCAGGGCGGCCCAAGGTCAGTGCATGTTGATCTGCGCCGGGGCTCATGCATCAGACGGATTGAAACTTCCTGAAATGACTTCCCCAGCCCAGGTAACGACGGGCTTCGTAACTTTTTCCCGTCTGGTAATATTCCGTCCGGCACGATACCCGATTTTCTTCTCGCACCATATTCATCATCCCCCACCGCTCCACCGGGTGCGATTGGTCATTTGATATCTCCAGAGCAAGCTGGCACCCCTCTGTGAACAGGGGATTCATGTCACTGATATGCCATGGAGATATCACATGTATACGACTATTCGTGGTTGTTTGACCCCACCTGCGTGGGGCGGAATTTGCTTCCTGGCCGGAGTGCTATTGCTCCTGTCGACGACGCATGCCAGTGCCGCGCCGTTGAGCCTGCAGGATGCGGAGGCGATTGCCCTGGGGAAAAATCCCGGTCTTGGCGCCATAAAGCAGAAGGTTGTGGAATTACGGCACCAGGCGGTAGCGGTAGCCCAACTACCCGATCCGCATCTCGATCTCGGCGCTGCGAACCTACCCCTCAACAGCTTCTCCATGAACCAGCAGCAGATGAGCATGCTGAGCGTGGGTCTGAGTCAGACTTTTCCCTCTTTTGGCAAACTGGGACTGAAAGGACAACAGGCGGGGGTCGAGGCCCAGGCGGCCGCCGATACCCTGCGCGGCCAGTCGGCCGAATTGGTGTTGTTACTGCGCCGCGCCTGGCTGCAAGCCCTCTATGCCGAAGATGCCGAGGCAACGATCCGGCATCAGGAACAGTTACAGGCAGAGAGCGTACAGGCGGCGCTGGCGCTCTATCGGTCCGCTCAAGGGTCCCAGGCCGATGTGCTCCGAGCCCAACTGGCGCGTGACAGCCTGGCCAATGATATCAGCAAGTTGCAAGCGGAGCGGGCGAGCGATCTGGCGCAAATCGCGCAGATCCTGAACCTCCCGAAACCGCCATCCATAGAGCATCAATGGCCGAACCTGTCGCCGCCGATTACCTTGGTTCAGGCGGAAGCCCGCCTCTCCGGCCAACCCCTCCTGCGTGCCGCCCAGGCGCAAACCCGCGCGGCGCAAGTGGGCGTAAAGGTGGCCAAACGTGGCTATTGGCCGGAAGTCACGGTCAGCGTCGATTATGGTCAGGATTTCTACCCCGGCAGTCCCAACTGGCTGTCAGCGGGGGTTGACCTGAGCCTACCCATATTTCCGGGAAACCGCCAGGACCAGGACGTTGCCGCCGCCCGGGCCAGGGCCCTGCGGGCGCAATATCGCTACGACGATCAGCATCTGGCCATGATCCAACAGGTGCGCGCCAACTTTGCCCGTTATGTGGCACTCAAGACCGAGCTGGAGCGTACTGATCAACGCCTGCTGCCCACCGCACGAAACGCCTTTTCCGCAACACTCGCGGCCTACGCCGTAGGACGTGCCGAACTGAGCGCGGTGCTGCGTACCCAGAAGGAGGTGCTGGACTACGCCCTCAGCCGCCTGCAATACCGCCGCGATCTGGCCCTCAGCGCCGCAGAACTGGATTTCCTCACCACCGAAGGGGGGGCACGACCATGAAGTCACGCAACGGGATCATCGGTGTCGGCTTGCTCGTCCTTGGCGTAGCCCTTGGGGCGGGCGCGGTGTGGTGGCTGCGAGTCCCTGCCGCCGCGCCTGGCGTCAACAACTCCAATGCAATCCATTCTCCGAAAAGCACGCTCAAGGGACGGCGTATCCTCTACTGGGCTGCCCCCATGAACCCCAAGATTCATTCGGATCACCCCATGAAGGACAGTATGGGTATGCCTTATATACCGGTGTACGCCTCTAGTCCGAGCGCGCAAAAAACATCCGGCCTCGGCGTCGATCCGCGCCTCGCGCAAAACCTGGGAGTGCGCCTCGTGAATGTCCAGCGCCGTCAGATGGGCCACGCGATCCACACCGTGGGCACCGTGGCAGTGGACGAGAATCGCGTCTATTCCGTTACTCCACGTTTCTCCGGTTGGGTGACACACCTGAATGTCCGCGCCGTAGGCGACCCCGTGCAGCGCGGCCAGGTACTTGCTGAACTGTATTCTCCCGAACTGTATGGTGCGCAACAGGAATATCTCATTGCCCGCCGCCGGGGCGGAGCGACGGAAGACCCGGCATTGCTGGCAGCAGCCAGGGCTAAGTTAAGACTGTTGGGCATGCCCGAAGACGAAATCGCCGCACTCGCCCGGCGCGGCACAGCAGAGCGGGACGTGCCACTCCTGGCGCCCGCTTCCGGGGTGGTCGAGACCCTCCATGTGCGCCAGGGTGGTTATGTCTCACCGCAGAGCAATGTCTATGAAATCGCCAATCTCGACCGGGTCTGGGTCAATGTGGCGCTCTACTCCTATCAGTTACCCTGGGTGAAAACTGGCAATCCCGTACGCCTGCATCTGCCAGCCTATCCCGGCAGAGTCTGGGCTGGCCGCCTGAATTTTCTCTACCCGACCCTCGATCCTAAAAGCCGGACGGTGACGGCCCGGCTGAGCTTTTCCAATCCCGGCGGGAACCTGCGCCCCGGCATGTACGCCGACGCCACCATCGTGGCCAGCCCCGAGGAGGCTCTGGCCGTACCCAGCAGTGCCGTATTACATACCGCTCAGGGGGATTATGTGATGCTGGGGGAGCATGATGGACATTTTCTGCCGGTCCAGGTTGCTCTGGGGCCAGAGGTTGACGGCTGGGTAGCCGTCGACAAGGGACTCAAAACGGGTGACAGGGTGGTGGAGAGCGCCCAGTTCCTGCTTTATTCCGAGTCTCAGTTCCAGTCGGTCAAGGCCCGTATGCTGGGAGGTAACACGGCGCCTACCAAGAGTGCCATGGCCGGGATGAACATGGGTCAGGGAGGGCAGGCTCATGATTAAAGCGATTATGCGCTGGTGCATGGCCAACTACCTGCTGGTCGTGATCGCCGTTCTGGTGTTGATCGCCGGCGGTACGCTGGCAGTGATGAATATCCCTTTGGAGGCTCTCCCGGACATCTCGCCCACCCAGGTCATCGTCAAGACTTCCTATCCGGGTCAGGCCCCGCAGATCGTTCAGGATCAGGTGACCTATCCCCTGGAGACCACCCTGCAGGAGGTGCCCGGCGCCCAGGCCGTGCGCGGCTATTCCATGTTCGGGGACTCCTATGTCTACGTCCTCTTCAAAGGGGGCACCAGCATCTATCAAGCCCGCAATCTGGTACTCCAATACCTGAGCCAGGTGCAGTCCAAGCTGCCGCCGGGAATCACACCGGCCCTGGGTCCGAACAGTTCAGGGGTGGACTGGATCTTCGAATACGCCCTCAGCGATCCCGGCGGGACGTTGAATCTCGCCCAACTCACCACTTTGCAGAACTGGTTTCTCAAATACGAGCTGCAGGGCATCCCCGGCGTCGCAGAGGTGGCCACGGTAGGGGGCATGGTGCAGGAGTACCAGGTGGTGGTGAACCCCCAGAAACTCCTCGCCTACAACCTGACTCTGCCGGAAGTGGAGGCCGCCATCCGTGCCGCCAATGGGGAGACCAGCGGCTCGGTGGTGGACATGGGAGAGGCGAGCTATATCGTCCGCACGTCTGGTTATATTCGCTCCCTGAAAGACCTGGAGGATGCTTCGCTGGGGGTGCGCGACGGCGTGCCCATTACGCTGCGTCAGGTCGCTCGGGTACAGTTGGGGCCACAGTTGCCCAATGGCATCGCCGATCTCAACGGCCAGGGTCAGGTGGTGGGCGGAATCGTGATGATGAACCAGGGTGGCAACGCCTATACCCTCATCCATCAGATCGAGCGCAAGCTGAAAGAGATCCAGCCCTCCCTGCCCAAGGGCGTGCAGGTCGTCACCACCTATAGCCAGGCCCCCCTCATCCAGCGCAGCATTCATACCCTGACCGGCAAGTTGCTGGAAGAGTCCCTGGCGGTGGCGCTCATTTCTCTGCTCTTCCTGCTGCGCGCGCGTTCGGCGCTGGTGGCCCTCGTTGCCCTGCCACTGGGGATACTGGCCGCCCTCCTCATCATGTGGGCCATGGGCATCCCTGCCAACATCATGTCCCTGGGCGGTATCGCCATCGCCATCGGCGTGATGATGGATGCCCCTGTGGTCATGATCGAAAACATGCATAAGCACCTGGAGCAAACCCCTGGCGTCGATCCCTGGGCGGCGGCAACCGCTGCGGCGGCAGAGGTTGGTCCGGCGCTGTTTTTCTCGCTGATCATCATCGCCATTTCCTTTCTGCCGGTCTTCGCCCTGGGCGGTGAGGAAGGCAAGCTCTTCGCACCCCTCGCCTTCACCAAGACATTTTCCGTGGCGGCCGCCGCCATGCTCTCCATAACCGTAGTGCCCATTCTCATGGCCTGGTTCATCCGCGGTCGCATCCTCCCCGAAAGCAGGAATCCGCTGAACAGACTTTCCACTTTTATCTACCGGCCAGTGATCCATACTGTTCTGCGCGCACCCCGGGCCGTTTTGATCATCGCCCTGCTGTTCACCGCGACCCTCTATTACCCCTGGAATCGTCTGGGTTCGCAGTTTATGCCGCCCCTGAATGAAGGATCGCTGCTTTACATGCCCATATTCCAGGACCCCGCCATCTCCATCGGCGAGGCGGCCATGATCCTGCAGCAAACGGACCGCATCCTGAAGACCTTTCCCGAGGTGAAAACGGTCTTTGGTCAGGCGGGAAGAGCCCAGACGGCGACGGATCAGGCACCACTGTCCATGTTTGATACGACCGTCACCCTCAAAGAGCCGGATGAGTGGCC
Organism: Acidithiobacillus ferrooxidans ATCC 23270; assembly: GCF_000021485.1. Taxonomy (NCBI): domain Bacteria; kingdom Pseudomonadati; phylum Pseudomonadota; class Acidithiobacillia; order Acidithiobacillales; family Acidithiobacillaceae; genus Acidithiobacillus; species Acidithiobacillus ferrooxidans. Next base: position 1,697,898 of record NC_011761.1, on the reverse strand, counting down.
TGTCGGAATGACGATGCACAAACTGCAAAATAAAATGAACGAGGCGTTGCGCATTCCAGGTCTGTCCAATGTCTGGACGCAACCCATCAAGAACCGGGTAGACATGGTCACCACTGGGCTGACCACGCCCCTCGGCGTCAAGGTGGCCGGTCGGAACATCCATACTCTGAACCGCGTGGGGCAAGAGGTTCAAGCGGTTTTGCAGAAGGTACCTGGCACCCAAAGCGCCTATGCGGCACGAATCACGGGCGGCCGGTACATCGTCGTTCATACCGACCGCATCGCGGCCGCCCGCTATGGTCTGTCGGTGGCGGATGTGAATCGTTTCGTGGAGACGGCCATTGGCGGTGAAGTTCTGACCACCGCGATACAAGGGCTGGAACGCTTCCCGGTGAATCTACGTTACCCTCGGGCACTGCGGCAATCCTTGGCCGCATTGATGGAAAGCCGGGTCGCGACACCCAGCGGTGCCCAAATCCCTCTCGCCCAGGTCGCCGATCTGCATATCGAGGGTGGAGCCTCTATGCTCACCAGCGACAACAGTCGACTGAACAGTTGGATCTACATCGACCTGAAGCCCGGCACCAACATCGGTGCCTATGTACCCCGCGCCAAGGCCGCGATTGCGAAGGACATTCATCTCCCGGGTGCGTACACACTCTCCTGGGTAGGCCAGTATCAGGTCATGGAGCGAGCCGCCAAGCGCCTGGAACTGGTCATTCCCGCCGTCATTCTGCTGATCGCCCTGCTCCTTTACTTCAACTTCAAGAACTGGGTGGAGGTGGCCATCATCCTGCTCACCCTGCCCCTGTCCCTGGTTGGAGGCTTCTGGCTCATCTACTGGCTGAACTACAAGTTATCGGTGGCGGTGGCAGTGGGTTTTATCGCCCTGGCGGGGGTGGCGGTGGAATTCGGAGTGGTAATGCTGCTTTACCTGGATCAGGCCCTCCTCCGGCGGCAGGCACATGGTACTTTGCAGACCTGGCACGACCTTCGGCTTGCCGTCATCGAGGGGACCATGCTGCGTCTGCGGCCTCTGGCCATGACCTTCAACCTGGTAGTGGGTGGTCTCTTGCCCATCATGTTCAGCCATGGTGCTGGTGCCGATGTGATGAAGCGCATTGCCGCCCCCATGGTGGGTGGTATGTTCAGCGCCGCATGGCTTGCGCTGCTGGTGATTCCTGCCCTTTATGCGCTATGGCAGAAGCGGCGATTGGGCCTGCACTGAGGATAAGGTAACTCACCCGCTCAGAACGCAGAGCCCGTTAAACTGCCAATCGGTTACGCGCCAAATGTCAGAATTAACCTCTGCCCAAGCCGCTGGGGCTGTGCTATCCTTTCGGCCTCCGGACGGGGAGCAGGCAAATTCTGCTTTCTGTTGCCGCGGCCCTGCCCAGGTGGCGAAATCGGTAGACGCAAGGGACTTAAAATCCCTCGGCTTATGCCGTGCCGGTTCGAGTCCGGCCCTGGGCACCATCTTATAAATCAATTGGTTACACGAATCTGTCAAACCCAAAGCCTGGCAGCCATCGCAAGTATGACTATCGCCATTATTACCTTGACCCACAGTTTTCCGCGGCGGCTCATGGTAAGCCTCGTAGCCAGTCTCGCGCCAATCATACCACCCATACCGATGACGATGCCCGCACCCCAGTGAACCTGCCCCATCCAGGCAAAGATAACGAGAGTCGGCAAGGTGTACAATGCGATAATTAGGGTTTTATAAGCAGCTACCTGTGCGAGATCTCTGGTGAGAAAATGGCGCAGTGCGAAGATAAAGAGAAAACCGATACCGAGCTGCATAAAGCCGCCGTAAAACCCCAGAGCGAGCAGCGTGGGGTAGAGCCAGGGCGACGCATCACCATCTGGACGTGTGGATTCTCCGGTAACAATTTTTGGAAGAAACATTGTGGCAGTGCTAACTGCCAGTACAACCACCAATATACGCTGAAACCAGAGATTGCCGATATGGATACCGGCAATGGCGCCCAGCATGGCGCCCGGCAACGTCCATAGCGCCAGCTTTATTCCCATTTTCAGATCCACCAGGTTATGGTGGTAAAAGGTGCGCGCAGCGGTGAGGTTTTCCAAAAGGATGCCGATGCGGTTGGTGCCGTTTGCGGCGATTGGATCAAGGCCCACGAAAATGAGTGCAGGCAGGGTCAGCATGGACCCCGCCCCCGCCAGAACATTGATAAATCCGGCACCTATACCGGCAAGGAACAAACCAGGAAGGACCCACCATACTGTGCTGAGTGATTGCATCGTGAGGTTATATCAACCCTGGTTAAAATGGCGTAAGAAATTCCGCCAAATTCCAAAGTCCACCATACGGACGTCGATACGCACGAGCCCACTGCGTTTGATCTGGAGACGGCAGCCTGATGGCAGCATTTTTGTTCAGGTCATTGCATTTGCGGTAGCAGTTCCGTGAGCTTCTTCTCGCTTATCAATCCCGTTATCAGCCCAAGCTTGCCTTTCTTGGGCAGATAGATAATATCCGGGAGCTCGTCGATATCCACTTCCTGCAAGAACACATTGTTTGCTTCTATCTTTTTGATCGCCTCGATGGTTTTTGGTGACGCCTTGCCGATTGCGTCCGTAGCACGTGCGAGCTTGGCTGGCTTGCCTGTCTTCATGCCCTTATCAATGGCGTCTTCGGCCTTTTGCAAGGCCGCTACAGGGTTATCAGCCTGCAATATGGCAGCAGCCTCCGGCATGCTGCTGGGCTTTATTATAGCGACAGGAACATAGCGGACCGTCAATTTTCCTTCTCGAATGAGACGGGCTTCGACCACATATATAAGATGACAAAATGGGCAATTTGTATCCGTAAAATCGTAAACGACAGGTCCATGGTGGCCCTCCTGGATATAGGTAAGTTTTTTCCCCATCAGTTTCCAGAGATCGCTCGGAGTCATTTTAGCGGGTACGGCGGCCATGCTGGACGTTGCAGTAGCGGTCGCCGCGCTTTCTGTGGATGTGGACGACGCAGGTGTTTTTTTTGCACAAGCCGAAATAGACGATACCAACCACGCTGCCAATAATGCACGAGCCATGATCACCAGTGACTTTTTAAACATTAGTTTCTGCCTAATTTCAGGTAAGATAAGCGAAATAAGTTTGATTTAGCGCCTTTCTGGCGCTCAAATATCATACTCGGCCCCGATCCCGAAAGGCCGAAGGCATCAGCGGCACGATACGGACAGAAATATCCGCAATCAGAAACGTACGAATGAAGCCCCAACACAACCTTACGGATCCCGGCACGTGCCAACTGCTAAGCTGTAATCTATCATATGAGGCCATATACCGCACTCCTCACGCTCAGGGAACGCAGTCCGGTGACGGACGCGCTTACCCGTGTTGCAATCCTGGTCTCCAGGCTTCATCATGACGGTCTGGCGTGCCTTTCCCTGCAGACGCACCATAAGTTAGGGCCTGTTGCCGTCCCAGGCACCGCCGAACTTACTATCAAGGACTTCACACCATGTCAATTCAACCAGCAATATCGCCCGCACCCACAGTCTCGGCCCAGAACATGATCGACGTATGTGGCATGCCTTACGCGGTGGCGCAACCGCTGATTTACGCCGCCACGACCCGCCTGGCAATAGGGCAGCGGGTACGGGTATTGGCGGACACGGATCCCAGTGCCATGATGCGGGCAGTGGCTTTTCAGTTGCGTGACGCCATCTCCTGGCGTTTTGAAACGGATGGCAAGCTCTGGCAGATAGACATACGACCCCGCGCCGAAGCGGAAGCCAAGGATGTGGTAGACCTACTGACCTGGGATCACTACCGACTGGACCGCCAGTTTGCTGACATTTTGGCTGCCGCCAACCAAAATCGGATCACAGATGCAGAAACCCTCTTCAGCGATTACTGGATCGGTCTCCGCCGCCACGTCCATCTGGAAAACAATATCCTCGGTCCGACTTTGGGTGGCGGAGAGATAGAAGGTCCACTTGCGGACATGCTCCTTGAACACGACAGCATCATCATCCAGTCCAAGCTGGTGGAAGAGACGTTGATGGAAAAGGATTATGGTATGTTGCCCGCCATTTGCGCAGTGCTATCCGGATCCCTGGCCAAACATGAAAACCGCGAAGAAAACACCCTCTTCCCTATCTGGCAAACCACCGACAATAGCGACCGGGGTCGCGCTGCCGAGTTCCTGGCCCTCTCCAAAGAGGTGCTGGCGGGCGCAGAGGATCAGCAAGTCAACGGGATTTTCCCCGGTTGCGCCCGGTAAGCGGTCGCACCCCAACCTTCTTATCCCTGATAAACGCCCATGCGACGTTGTCCGCGTATCAGCAACCAGCGACCGGTCAGGATCAGGATCAGCACGCCCCCGGTAATCAGAAAAGCCGCCGCAAATGCGAGCATATGAGATTCAGCAAAAGGTTCGTTGATAAACGTCCATATGACGTAGGTCAGGTAGCCGATGGGTTCTTTGGTAAAGTGTCCATTCCACATGTAGTTGGACCAACCCGCCGTATACAGGAGCGGCGCCGTTTCTCCCATGGACAGCGCGACGGCATAGAAAAGCCCCGTCATGATCGCCGGTGCCGCGCCTGGCAGGAGGATCTGCAGCGCTACGCGCCCTTCGCCCGCACCCAGGCCGTAACCAGCCTCACGTACCGCCAGCGGAATATTGGCCATCGCCAGTTCGGTGGAGCGGGCGATGTAGGGCAGCAACATCACTGTCAGGGTGATGATTCCCGCCGCTACTGAGAACTGCCAACCCAGATAAATGACCATGGTGATATAGCCGACATAGCCCAGCACGATGGACGGGATGCCGACCAGCACATCCGAAAGAAAACGCAGCATTTTTCCGGCTCCGCCCTGCCCATGCTCGCTCAGGTATATTCCGGCAGAAATGCCGATCGGTGCCGCCAGAAGCAACGCCCCGACGGACATGACAACGGAGCCTTCGATAGCATTTTTGAGACCACCACCGATACCATTGGTAATGTCCGTGAATAATTTTGGTGTCAACGCCGGCCATGCGTGAACGACCACATCCCCAACAATGGAAATAAACATTGTCGCAAGAAAAACAAACGAAAACACCACGAACAACCAGGCGAATGCGGACATCGCGCGCCGGTATAAAGATACCTTGAAGCCCTTCGCGCGGGATATGGTGGTAATGCCGTTTTCAACTGCCTTGCTGGCCATCAGCGTACCCTCGCCATCCACAGCAGTAAACGCGCTGCAAAGTTCACTACCACCGTAATGAGCAGGAGCACCAGGGCAATTTCCGAAAGGGCCTCAACGGCCATATTCGTCGGATCCTGTAGTGCGCTATCCAGTTGTGAGGCAATAAATGCGGCCATGGTGGAGATCGGCGCATAAATATTGTTGGGCAGATAATTCAACGCATTGCCACTGACCATCAGAACCGCCATGGTTTCTCCCAGGGCTCGGCCCAGGGCGAGAATACCCACTCCGATCAACACTGTCTTCAATTTGGGCAGGGTGATATGCCAGAAAACCTCCAGGCGATTCAGGCCCAGACTCAGACCCGCTTCCTTCAAAGCCGGTTCCGTCATCTGGATGGACTCGCGCAGGGTGGCAGAAATCAGTGGAATGATCATTACCGCCAGCACAAAGGCCGAGGTAAGCAGCCCATAGCCACTCCCTGGCTCACCGCCGAGGAACGGAATCAAAGAAAACGTCTTGGCCATAAAGGGAAAAATCGTCTGGCCAAAAAGCGGTACCAGCAGGGCGTATCCCCATAGTCCATAAACGACGCTGGGAATGGCCGCCAGTAAATCGACGAAAAGAGACAACGGGCCGGCCCAGGATCTGCGCACACCTTCACTCAGGAAATATGCCGCCCCGATCGCTACGGGCATCGCTATCAACATGGCCAGTATCGAACTGACAATGGTACCGACGACAAGAAACCAGATACCATATTTTGCCCCGGGCATGATCTGCGCGCCGCGTACCTCAACCGGGTTACCATATAGATTCCCCAGATTCCAGTCGTTCGTCCACAAAAAATGAAGCTGATTAAACTGAATGGCCGGCCATGAATAAATGACCAAAAAGACAATCAATGCAATTAATGAAAGTGGTAAAAAGCTAGCCGTAACGATCAACCCTACCCTGAATACAGGAGTTTTCATCCCACAAATCTCCCGGCACCTGGAGTATCTGGATAGTCGGCATCAATAATCATAAAAATATACAGAGGAGTCCTGCATTGGATATGGGAAGAGCCAGGGTACAGCCCCGGCTCCGGCACAATCTTTACTGAATTTCCGCGATCTGCTTGCGGGAAAGCTTCGCAGCGCTATCGGGTAGTGGTACAAAGTTCACCGCGGTAATGAAGTGTGGCGCATTACCACCCTTCGGATCAATAGCCCAGTTCAGGAACTTACGCATGGCGGTAGCCACTTCGGCATTGGGCTGCGTCTTGCTGACGATCGCATATTCGTAGTTGATGATGGGGTAGGAACTGGCGCCTGGGGCGTAGACCAGACTGATCCGCTCGTCAGCCGGGGTCTTTTTGACCATCTCACCCGCCGCAGCCTTGGCGTTCGCCACGGTCGGCAGTACGAACTTGCCGGCGCGGTTCTCCAGCATGGCCATTCCCAAATGGGCCTCTTCCACCGGTTTCTTCCAACTAATGCCGATATAGGCGATGCCGTAAGGTGTCGTTTTCAGGGCCTGCACCATGCCGGGGTTACCTTCCGCACCAATGCCACCGGGGACTGCTGGCCAGCTCACCGTCGTACTGTAACCCACGCTATTGCTCCATGCAGGGGTTGTATCAGACAGATAGGTGGTGAAAATGAAGGTGTCACCGGACCCATCGGTACGATGCACCGGAATAATCTTGTGGTTGGGCAGCTTTATGCCAGGATTCAGCTTGGCAATGGCCGCGTCATCCCAGTTGGTGATCTTGCCGGAGTAGATGCCCGCGAGCACCGGACCGGACAGCTTCAGATGCACGTTATTCAGACCGGGAACGTTGTAATTGATCATTTGAATGGAGATGGCCAGCGGGATGTTCAGGATATTGGGATGCTGCTTGATCTGAGCATCACTCATGTAGGCGTCAGAAGCGCCAATCTGGGCCACGCCAGAGATCGCCTCAGCGATGCCGGTACCGCTGCCCGTGCCCTGAGTGGTGATCTGAATACCGGGGTTCATCTTGGTGTACACAGGAACCCACAGATTGAAGAGCGGGTACAGCAGGGTGGAGCCGGTTTCCAGCAGCGAGATGGTCGGAGCCGCCGAAGCAGGCAGGGCATACAGGGCAGAAAGGCTCAGCGCGGACAGAATTACGGCACCTTTGACACTACGTGTTACTTCTTTCTTCAAGCGATGCAGCATAAGGCCTCCAAAGATGGCAGATACGTTGATTTACGGCTTATCCACAGAACATCCCGCATCCAGACAGCACGATAGTGCTATCACCAGCGAAACTCGAAGGGCAATCTAACATAGCAGTATGACACTTTGATGAAAGATTTATGTCATTTTTATGACAATCGGGACCAAGGTCAGATCCACCATTATCTGCGGCGTCCTGCCTCCTGACCAAACCAGAAACGCGTAACAGCAACGGGTAAAACACGCGCCAGGATGGTGATGATTGCGATACCAATCAGCGCCGTCATCCATTCATCCACCCGCACCTTCGTGTCAGGCCCCGTCCCGATAAAGATTTCCAGTCCTGAGAGTACCGCGCCCAGGAAGATGGTGATCGGCCGCCAGCCGTAAGGCGTCAAGGCAGGGGAAAATCGGGCGATGGCCCCCAGCGTTATGGCGGCCCACAGCGCATACTCGCCGGCGCGTATCCAGAGCATCTGGGGACTAACGGGCAGATAACGGTTTCCGACCAGGATCGCCGTATAAATGCACACCGCAGCGAACGCCCAGCGCCACCAGCCCGGGATGCGCTCCTTCATTTAATGTTGTCTCCCGTTTTTTGGTTGCGGATCGTAGGGGTTTTCTCCCTGCCGGAAGACCAGACGCAGGGGTACAGCCTCCAAATGGAGGGCTCGCCGGAAGGCGCTTTCCAGATAACGTTTGTAGGTACCGGGCAGGCGCGTCAGTTGGTTCCCATGAAACACCAGGGTGATGGGGTTCTCTCCCCCCTGATGACAGTAACGCAGTTTGATGCGTCGCCCACCCACCATGGGTGGTTGATGGGTCTCGATCACATCGGCCAGGGCACGGTTCAGTTCGGCTGTGGAGAAATGACGACGAGAATCAATCCATAGCTGATCGATACTCTTATAGAGATCACCCACACCCGTACCATGCAAAGCGGATATGGTATAGACCGGCGCGTAGCGAATAAAGTCCAGCCGTCTTTCCAGTTCCTGCTTTACGGCCTTGCGCTCTTCGGGGGTCATGCCATCCCATTTGTTGACCACCACCACGATGGGACGCCCCAGTTCGACCGCGACACCCACCAGGTGGGCATCCTGCTCGGCGATGCCCAGACGCGCATCCAGCACCAGCAGCACCACATCTGCCTCGCGCAGTGCACTCAGGGTTTTCAATACGCTCAGTTTTTCGAGTCCCTCGCCGACCCGCGCGCGGCGCCGCATACCGGCAGTATCGATCATGACATAGGGTTTTCCCTGGCGCTCGTAAGGAATACGGATGCTATCCCGTGTGGTTCCGGGTTCGTCAAAAACGAGAACGCGCTTTTCACCCAGCATGGTGTTGACCAGCGTCGACTTCCCTACGTTGGGTCGACCAAGCATAGCGATACGCGGCCCCTTTCTCGCCGCGTCTGCGGTATCATCCTCAGAAGTCGGCAAATCGGAAAAGATTGCCTCCAGCAACGGTTCGACGCCGTGCCCATGAGCAGCAGAAATGGTATAGGGTGTACCCAGACCAAGGCGATAAAACTCAGGCAGTTCGCTCACGGCGCCTTTCGCATCCATCTTGTTTACGACCAGATAGATGGGTTTACCCCCGCGGCGCAACTCCTGAGCGATTTCCGCATCCTGAGTGGAAAGGCCTTCCTTGGCATCCACGAGGAAGCAAATGGCATCAGCCTCGGTGATGGCGAGGCGGGTTTGCGCCGCCATGGCCGCTACCAGACCTTCCCGCTCTTCCGGTTCAAAACCACCGGTATCGACCACCAGATACTGGCGCCCTTCAAACTGCGCGGTACCATAGTGGCGATCCCGGGTAAGACCCGGGAGGTCTGCCACCAGTGCCTCGCGGGTGCGCGTCAGGCGATTGAAGAAGGTGGATTTACCCACGTTGGGGCGCCCCACCAGGGCGATAACAGCAGTCATGAAATAGAGCCTTAGCGCTTTGCCAGGTGGATTCGATACAAGGTGCCCGCATCACTGAGGGCTAGGATCTGGCCACTTCCCAGACAAACGGGCGTACTTTGAATACCGCTATCGGACAGCCGCGTCTGACCTATGCGGTGCCCAGTCTGTGGATCGATGACATAGAGATAACCCGCATTGTCCGTGGTCAGCAGGCTCCCGCCACAGAGGCCAAACCCGGTCAAATAATGCCCGCTAAGACGATCATTGCGCCAGAGCACGTTGCCGGAAGCTGGGTCTACGGAGGATATCCGCCCATCGGCATCCGCGACGAGCAGATGGCCGTCCTCCAGCACCGGCGTCTGATAGACGGACATCGGTATACTCCAGTTCTGGGTGCCGCCCTGCAACGCGTAAGCAGCCAGATTCCCCTGATAGGCTGCAGTAATGACCTGCCCTCCCGCAACCACCGGGCTTGCGGCCACATCCACCATACGCGCCAATGCATTGCTGCCGTGGGGTAAGGCGACCTGCGCCCGCCAGAGCTCTGCACCGGACCCCAGGCTAAGAGCCACCACCGTTCCGTCCGCAAAACCGGCATACACCACTCCGTCATGCACCGTTGGCGTAGCCACCGCACGCAGGATGAGGGTCGGCTGATTCATGGAGAATGTCCATTGCACCTTGCCATTATTCGGGTCGAGAGCCCAGAGATGCCCATCCACCGTCTGCACCAGAAGATGGTCACCCGCCGCCACTACCGGAGTAAGCACTTCAGAACTCAACTGTATGGCCCAGAGCGGATGGCCGTCCTTTGCAGTAAACGCATAGACTTTTCCAGTGTCTGTACCGGTATAAACCACGCCGTTTGCCAGTGTCGGACCGCGCGCCGTCCGGCCATCCAGGCTGCGCGTCCACATCTGGTGACCACCGTCAGTCAAGCTGACCAGACGCCCGGATGCGTCAGCGACCACAATCTGCCCTTTGCCATGGGCAATCAACGTGCCCTGATAGGGATTGACCTGCCAGATACCATAGAGACGGGCCTGCCATTCGGTGGAGAAGGATACTTTATCCATCCCTTTGGCGAGGGGCGGCGGAGTCTTGGGGGAAGGAGTGGAATGAAACCAGGACAGGATACCACAACCATTCAGCAGAGTGGCCACCGCACCCAGCGCTACCATGCGCCCGAGAGCGCGGGAGAAATGTCGCGGGTTCATGGTGCCACTCCGATATTGGCCATCTTCATCTGCAGGTAGCTGCGGTAAGGATCGGCGGCCGGAAGGGCGGCGATGGCTGCCTGGTAAGCCCGCATGGCTTTGCCGTCCTGATGAAGTGCCACATAGGCATCTCCCTGAATTTCGTTCTGCAGGGTGGCGAAGGCCGCATCCGGCGCTTTCAGCATATCCAGAGCCTTCTGCGCCTGCTTTTGGTCCAGGTAAAGCCGGGCCAGGCTGAGGGTTGCGATGCTCTTCAGCCCCCTCGGCGCATTCTTGGCCTGGATGACACTGTTGAGCTCCGCTTCCGCCGCCGGGATCTGGTTGCTTTCGCTGTCCATGCGGGCCAGAAAAAAACGGGCGAAAATGGCGTAGGGTGTGTGTCCATATTGATGCACCAGCGTATCCGCGCTGGCACGTGCCGTACTGGTCTGCCCCGCGACGAGGGTATCCACCAGTTCGTTATACAGTACGGCAGCACGCTCCACCTGATGGCGCTGGTATTTTTCGTAGCCGAAAAAGCCCATTGCCGCGAGCAGGACAATGATGATGCCCGCGATAACGGAAACTCGATGGCGATAAAGGAATTCGGAGAGTTCTGGACCGGTCACGATGAGGTTCTGGCTGTGGCAAAATTGGGGACAGTATGGGGTGCATGCTGCGGGAAATCAACGCCAAGGCTGCGCAAACCCTCGTACAACGCCTCGGGATCTCCCTGCCAGCGGCCTTCTCCGGCCTGTTCCTTGAGGATCAGCGGCTCACCGGCGATTTGCTCTGCGCCAATCAGGGCCTGGAATCTGGCGCGAGAACGTTCCGCCTGCTTCATGACGTTCTTGAAGGTAGCGGGGCCCCCGGTTACCACGGAAATACCTGCATCCCGCAGCCGTTCGGCGATCCGCCACGCACGGGCCACCGCAATATCATCCAGTGCGCCGATAAACAGTAAAGGATGGGGCGCCTCTATCCCCCTCCCCTGCAGCGCCTGCAACGCCAGTAGTCTTTCAAGGCCCACGGCAAAGCCGATCGCCGGCGTATCAGCGCCACCCAACTGTGCGACCAAGCCGTCATAACGACCACCCGCCAGCACCGTGCCCTGGGCACCAAGCGCGTCCGTCACCCATTCAAAAACCGTACGGTTGTAATAATCCAGGCCGCGTACAAGGCTGTGATTGACCAGATACGGGATATCGAGCGCGGTCAGCAACGATTGCAGACTGGCGAAATGAGCGGCGGAGTCTTCGTCCAGATGATCCACCAAATGCGGAGCCATGCGGGCGATCTCCTGACAGGCAGGCACCTTGCAATCGAGTACGCGCAGCGGGTTGCGCTCCATCCGTTCCCGACAGTCGGCACAGAGCTCCCCACGCCGTGGGCGCAGATAGTCCAGCAGCAGGGTTCGATAGCGGATACGCGCCGCCGGGCTCCCCAGTGAGTTGATCTGCAGCGAAGCGGTAACCCCAGCCGTCCGTAGAATCCGCGCTGACAGGACGATAACCTCGGCATCAGTGCCCGCCGCAGGCAGCCCGAAAACCTCCACACCCAGTTGGTGAAACTGTCGGTAGCGGCCCTTTTGCGGACGCTCGTGCCGAAACATCGGCCCCATGTAATAATAACGCGGGGTCTGGCCCCGTATGCTCCGGGCCTGAATAGCCGCACGCACGCATCCCGCTGTGCCCTCCGGCCGCAGGGTAAGGCTGTCTCCATTGCGATCGGCGAAAGTGTACATCTCCTTCTGGACGATATCGGTGGCATCGCCAATGGCACGGGCAAAGAGTTCCGTCGATTCCACAAGAGGCAGACGCACTTCACCGTAGTCGTAGAGCGCCAGCAACATCCGCAGGTCACCTTCCAACGCCTGCCACCCCGCGCTCTCCTCCGGGAAAATGTCATTCATACCACGTACCGCCTGCAACTCTTTACCCGCCATGCCCGCTCCCTTCTTGCAACACCGGGAGGTCGTGCTCAACCCTCATGGCGCGTCGCCTGCCGTTCAGCGATTTCCGCACGAATCCGCTTTTCGAGCACGTCGACAATATCGTTGTTCTCCACCCGGTCGACCTGTTTGCCGCGGTAGTAGAGAATGCTGCGCTTGTCACCGCCCGCCAGACCGATATCGGCCTCCTTTGCCTCGCCGATGCCGTTCACCACGCAGCCGATCACCGAAACGTCCATGGGCTCGAGGATGTCTTCCAGACGCGCTTCCAGGGCATTGATGGTGGTGATGACATCAAACTCCTGACGAGAGCAGGACGGGCAGGCGATCAGATTGATCCCCTTCTGACGCAGGTGCAGACTTTTCAGGATATCGAAGCCGACACGAATCTCCTCGACGGGATCCGCTGCGAGCGAAACCCGGATGGTATCGCCGATCCCATCCCGCAGGAGCAGGCCGAGCCCGATAGCGGATTTGACAGTGCCGGAGCGCAGGCCGCCGGCTTCGGTGATACCGAGATGCAGCGGGTAATCCACCTTTTCCGAGAGCAGGCGGTAAGCGCTCACAGCGAGAAAAATGTCGGAGGCCTTGACACTGATCTTCACATCATGAAAGTTCAACTCGTCCAGAATGCTCACATGACGCAAGGCAGACTCCACCAGTGCCTCCGGCGTCGGCTCCCCATATTTCTCCTGGATATCCTTCTCCAGCGACCCTGCGTTGACGCCGATACGGATGGGGATCCCCTTGTCCTTGGCCATTTCCACCACCAGCCGTGTTTTGTCCAGAGAGCCGATATTTCCGGGATTGATACGCAGGCCATCGACACCATCTTCCATCACCTGCAAAGCGATGCGGTGATCGAAGTGGATGTCGGCGACTAGTGGGGTTTCCACCTGAGCGCGGATCGTCTTGAATGCCTCCGCAGCATCCATGCTGGGTACGGAGATCCGGACGATGTCGGCACCTACCGCCTCCAGGCGCCGGATTTGCGCGACGGTGGCCGCGATATCGCGGGTCTCGGTGTTGGTCATGCTTTGCACGCTGATCGGTGCATCGCCGCCGATCGCTACCTTGCCAACGTGAATTTGCCGGGTCTTACGACGCCGAATGGGAGATTCATGGTGCATGGAAAGCCTCGCTGGAAACGGCTGCGGTACCAGATACCGCAACAGGTGGTGAAGTCATGCTGGCTACCGGTAGCGCAGGGGGGGGTACCTGGCCATGAGCGGCGGTTACCACGTGGGTGACACTGTGGGGGGGAACACCAGCGACGATCGGCGTGGCGCCGATCTGCAGTCTGGCCACGCCCAAGGCGTTGGCGGGCAAAGGCACAGACTTGTCATCATAACTGATGGTGATGGCGCTGGCCTTGCCTACCAGAACATTATATGGCGGTGTACCGGAATCGACGCGTAGGACATCGCCGCGATGTCCCAAAACTGCAAGCAGAGTTTTTCCTGTGGAGTCTTTGACCTGCACCCAGCAGTCGGCGCTGAACTGAAACGTCAGCCCAGGACCCGTCGCGACGGCTGCAGACCGGGTTGCCGGGACCGGCGCGACGGGCAGGCCGGGTGCCGCTGGCGGGTTCCCGATTGCTGGCACCGAGGCAGCGGCTGACACGCTGGGCGCTATGGTGACTACCTTAGCGGAAGCCGCCGGATGTTTGGCCACCATAGGCGAAACCGCCGTGACAGGCAGGCCCTGCAGCTGCTGATGACTCCAGACCCACCATGCGACCGCAATAACGCTGATCACGATCAATACGGAAAAAATCAGTACGCGTCGGCTGTAATCCAACAGCGGCCCTTCGCTGGCGGGCAACACCGTTTCCGACGGGTGCAACCCCGATCCTTCATTGGAGGCATCATACGTCTTCAGCAGCGGTTCGGGATCCAGGCCCAGCAGCCGCGCGTAATTCTTCAGGAAACCACGCGCGAAAGCGGCTCCAGGCAGAGCAGTATAATCACCGTCTTCCAGACCCTTTACCTGAGCTTCGGTGATATGCAACCGCTCTGCGACTTGGCGAAGACTCCAGCCATGTGCCTCCCTTGCCGCCCGCAAGTCCTGAGAAATTTCGTTTTCCGTTGTCATATCCATGGCCTACCGTCTCAACCGTTTCGCAGCAGCAGTCGCTGCGCCTGCTTGCCTGCTGCGGAATAAGGTGAAGCAGTCACACAGCGCTGCCAAAGGGACTGTGCCTGTGTTGTCCGCCCCTGCAGGGCGGCAATCCGCCCCGCCAGCAAGAGCGCGTCAGCGTTATCCGGCTCCTGCGCCAGAACCACCTGCAAATGGGCGAAAGCGGCATCTGCTTTGCCGTCATTGTAATCCAGTTCGGCAAGCATCAGCAGGGCTGGCGGATAGTTCGGTACCAGATAAAGTGCCCGGTCCAGGGCATCGCGTGCCGCCGACAAGTCCTTGAGTCCTGCGTAGGCCTGTGCGAGATTGGTCCACGCGAACTGCGGCGTGCTGTATAGCGGATCGGACGTGGCCCGTTTCAGCTCGATAACCGCCTCGCCATAGTTACGGGAGTTGATGAGGAATGCGCCGTAATTATTGAGGTATTCTGGGTTTTTTGCATCTAAGGAGAGCGCCCGGCGAAAGGCGTTGCGGGCCAGATCACGCTGCTGCAACTGTTCGTAGGCCAGACCCATGACATTGTACGCATCGGCATAACGGCTGTTAGCGGCAATCGCCAATTGCAGTTCCCGGATCGCCTGTCGAGGATGGCCATCCTGCAAATAAGCGGTCCCGAGAGACGTGTAGATACCGGCTTTGGCTTTATCGCTGTTGGCGGATGTCGGCCTGAAGCCAGAAGCAGAAGCGTTGGCCTTGTGTTCATGGGCAATATACGCAGCCATTTGCTGATCGGGCGTCAATCCTGCTCCTTTGCCACCGAAAAGCCCACAGCCACTCAGCAAAAGTACACCAGCCCCTAGTCCCAGAAGTCTTTTCATGAATGCACTGCCAAGGGAATACTGCGACGACCCGCGCGTACCTGTCCGGCCAACTGACCACAGGCGGCGGCGATGTCGTCACCACGTGGCCGGCGCGTAACCGTCATTACGTTACCGCGCAGGATGATATCGCGAAAAGCATCGATGCGCACCTGTGGCGACCGTTTATAATCTGAGCCGGGAAAGGGATTGAAGGGAATCAAATTCACCATGGCCGGGATGTCTCGTAACAGGCGGAGGAGTTCCCGCGCATGGGAGTCGGCGTCATTGACTCCTTCCAGCATCACATATTCGAAGGTGATGCGGCGCCGGGGCGGCAAAGGATAGCGGCGGCAGGCGGCGAGCAGCTCCGCCAGCGGGTAGTGGCGGTTTACCGGCACGAGAATGTCGCGGATTTCATCACGGCTGGCGTGCAAGCTGATCGCGAGATTGACCGGGCTTTCGGCACCCAGTCGATCCATACCAGGCACCACACCTGCGGTGCTGACGGTAATGCGCCGCGCGCCAAAGCCGTAGGCATAATCGTCGCGCAACAAATCCAGCGCCGGCAATACCTCGCGCAAATTGAGCATCGGTTCGCCCATGCCCATGAAAACGATATTGGTGATCGCATCCAGGCCTAAAAAATCGCGTGCCACCCGCACCTGTGCGATAATTTCATGGGTTTCGAGGTTGCGGCTGAGCCCCTGCGCACCAGTAGCACAAAAACTGCAGGCCAGAGAACAGCCTACCTGCGAAGAGATGCACAGCGTACCACGATCTTCTCCAGGAATGAAAACCGTTTCTATGGCATTGCCATCGGGCAACCGGAGCAGCCATTTGCGAGTGCAGTCCGCCGCTGTCTGATCGGCGATAATTTCCGGCATGTCGATGCGGGTTTCTGCGGCGAGGCGAGCGCGAAGGGTTTTACTGATGTCGGTCATGGCCGCGAAATCCGTTACCTGACGGGTATGCAGCCATTGCAAAATCTGGTTGGCACGAAAGGGGGACTCTCCCCAGGTACGCAATAACTTAGCGAGGGACTGGCGACCCAGTCCCAGCAGGTGTGGCCTTTCGGCCGGAGCAACCACCAAAAAATCGCCCATCATTCAGTGCGCAAAAATCTCCCGCTGACCAAAAAAGTAACTGATTTCCCATGCCGCAGTCTCGGCACTGTCTGAACCATGCACGGCGTTGGCATCAATACTGTCGGCAAAGTCCGCACGAATCGTTCCTGCAGCGGCATCCTTGGGGTTGGTAGCGCCCATCAGATCACGGTTTTTGGCGATGGCACCCTCACCCTCCAGCACCGTGACCAATACCGGACCGCTGCTCATGAAGTCGCACAACTCGCCGTAAAAAGGCCGGGCCTGGTGTACCGCATAAAACCCACCCGCGTCATCGCGACTGAGGTGCAACATCTTGGCGGCTGCGATGCGCAGCCCCGCCTTCTCGAAGCGACCAAGAATGGCACCGATGGCATTTTTCTGAACGGCATCGGGTTTGATGATGGAAAGGGTGCGCTCAACAGCCATAAGATCCTCAATGGGGGTAAAAGTCAGAGTGGCCATAGGCTAGCATTCTGCGTATTCGCTGGCAATCCGGCGCGTCGGCGTTGATGTCTGGACTGCGCCAACTTTAAGTCTGCAACTGGGCGACGAAAGGCTTGTCGACATCCTCGACATTCCAGCCCATCACCCGTTGTCCCATCCGATGGAATGCACCTCGCCCTGCCGGGGTCGGGTGGCCATCTGCAATAGCAGGGATGATGCGTCGTCGCGGGATGGATCAAGATAATAATGCGCTGATTCCCTCTTAAACCAGGTATCCTGACGCTTGGCCAGTTGGCGGGTCGCCGCCAGTGCGGCTTGGTAAGCCTCTGCGGCGCTACAGAGGCCGTCATGCCAGGTGAAGTATTGGCGGTAACCCACGGCGCGCATGGCGGGTAACTCGGGCGCGTAGTGACGCGCGCTCAGGTCGGCGATTTCGTCCAGAAATCCCTCGTTCAGCATGACGTCAAAGCGCTGCGTGATACGCTGATGTAACCAGCTTCTAGGCGGACGCAGGATGATTTTGTAGAGCGGACCGGGGAATGTACCTTGCCAGTGACGTGCCCCGCTGATCGTCTGCCCCGAACCGAGGATGATTTCCAGGGCGCGTTGAATGCGTTGCCGGTCATGGGGGGCGATACCCGCGGCGGCCTCCGGATCCAGGGTCGCGAGGCGCTGGTGTAGTGCGGGCCATCCCGCCGTCTCTGCTAACGCCATCAGACTCTGGCGCAAGGCGGGATTGGCGGGGGGCAAGGTATCAATACCGCACTCCAGCGCGCGAAAATACAGGCCCGTGCCGCCGACCAGCAACGGGATGCGGCCGCGTTCCCGCGCCAGAGCAATACAGTGCAGGGCATCTTCCCGAAACAGGCCCGCCGAATAGGGCTCGTCGGGCTCCCGGATGTCGACCAGCGCGTGGGGATATTGCTGGCGCAGGGCAAGGCTGGGTTTGGCGCTGCCGATATCGAAATGACGATATACCAGCAACGAATCGACGCTGATAATGTCTATGGGCAACGCATCGGCAAGTCTTACGGCCAGTTCGGTCTTGCCGCTGGCCGTCGGACCCATCAGAAAAATAGCAGGAATCATCGCCCGCGGAGAAAGAGGCGGTCGAGATCGGCCAAGGAAAAATACACTACCGTCGGTCGCCCATGATTGCACTGCCCGAAACGCGGAGTGGCCTCCAGTTGGCGCAACAGGCTGTTCATCTCTTCGAGGCTGAGGCGATGGTTTGTCTTGATGGCGGCACGGCAGGCCATGTCGGCGAGGACGGCGTCACCATCTCCCTCGGCCCAGGCAGGCTCTTCCGCAAGAAGATCAGCGACAATCTGCCCATAGGTGGCGGCCGCGATGGCTTTGGGGGCCGCATGAATGGCCAGGGTACCGGGACCGGCGACACTGATGTCCAGCCCGGCGGCTTGCAAATCGGGTTGTCGTTTGCCGAAATGCGCCATTTGCGCCGCAGTTACATGCACGTATTCAGGAATAATAAACACCTGCTTCTCATTCTGTTGAGACATATTCTTCATCTTCTCGTAGAGGATGCGTTCATGAGCTGCGTGCTGATCGATGAGAATCATCCCCTCGCTGTTCTGGGCGAGGATGAAACGTGCGTGAATCTGCCCGATGGCCTGTCCGAGGGGGTAGTTCGGGGCCAGTTCGTGGGTAGGCGCCGCTGGCAAATCAGGGGGTGGTACGGAAGTCATCACCGGCGCCACGAGATGTTCCCAATAGGCCCCGGCACTCTCCTGCACAGCAGCGCTCAGCGACCGCTGAGTCGGGACGTAAGCAGGACTTTTGGTAGCGGTCGGGCCCTGGGAGAAAGGCTGGACCGGAACGGTAACCCGGGGTTGCGCCCCACCCTGCTCCGCGATCACCCGTCGCAGAGTATGAAAAAGAAAATCGTGTATCTCGCGGCCGTCGCGAAAACGTACCTCCGCCTTGGCGGGATGTACATTAACATCTACCCGCCCGGGCGGCAGCTTCAGGTAAAGCGCATAGAGAGGGTGACGATCCTGAAAAAGCACATCGTTATAAGCCGCACGCAGGGCATGGGTAACCACCGGATCACGCACCGGACGACCGTTCACGTAAAAATACTGTTCATCTCCGCGAGCGCGGTTGTAGGTGGGCAGGCCCAGCCAGCCGCTGAGAGACAAGCCCTGATCCTCCTGTTCGATATACAGTGCATTGGCCAGAAAGCCTTCCCCCATTATGGCGGCCACTCGCGCTGCCCGACTTTCTGCATCCGTAGCCGTAGGAAATTGCACAAGAGAACGGCCGTTCTGGATGAGCTGAAAAGCCACCGGGAAGTTGGCTAGCGCAATCTGACGCAACACCCTTTGATTGCGCGACAACTCGGTGGCCGGACTACGCAGGAACTTACGCCGTGCGGGCACGTTAAAAAAAAGATCAGCCACACGCACCGTGGTTCCTGGTGCCCTGGCTGCGGGCTCCGGAGCGGCAGCCGTGCCCCCTGTTACCTGCAGCCGCACCGCCTGATTCTGGCTGCGCGCCCGCGAGAGGAGTTCCAGGCGCGAGACGGAAGCGATCGCTGGCAAGGCCTCACCGCGAAAACCCATGGTCTGGATCGCCTGGAGGTCTTCCCAGGTCGCCACTTTACTGGTGGCATGGCGCTCCAGGGCGAGGGGCAGATCCTCGGCCAGGATGCCGACACCATCATCTTCCACACTGAGCAAATCCATCCCACCACCCTCCAGATGGATGGTAATCCGCGTGGCTTCGGCATCCAGGCTGTTTTCCAGAAGCTCTTTCAGGATGGAGGCAGGACGTTCCACCACCTCACCGGCGGCAATCTGATTGGCCAACGTTGCATTCAGGCGGTGAACGCGGGGTGCCTGTTCATTCCCCATGGCAGATTTTCCGGGTGGATGCGGGCGTCAAGAAAATGGTCCAGTCCTGAACATGGGGCTGATGCCCCAGCCATTCCAGACGGTGACTGCCGTTGTCCAGAATACGGAGGGTGAGTGACAAATCGGCAGGGGGCAGGAAACCCGCACCTCGCTCCGGCCATTCCACCAACCACAGGGAAGGTTCTGTCAGATAATCACGGATACCGATGAATTCCAGCTCCTCCGGCTCTTGCAGACGATACAAATCAAGATGCAGAGCCGGTCCGATCCGGGTCGGATACTGTTCCATCAGGGTATAGGTCGGGCTTTTGATGTTCCGGGTAACGCCCAGCGCCTTTAAGATGGCCTGGGCCAGAGTGGTTTTACCGACCCCCAGATCGCCCTCAAGATAAATAACCGCAGGGATATGAATGCGCTGGGCAAGCTGTCGCCCCCAGTCCCGGCAGGCTTCTGCATCTGCGAAATCCCAGTGCATCCGATACCAGGTTCAGGGTTTTAGCAGATGCTGAAGAATATCCGAGCGACTGATGATACCCAGCAATAAACCGCTGTTATCGACCACCGGCACGGCATGTACATCCTTGCGCAGCAACTTCTCGGCCACCGCGTCCGTATCTTCATCGGGGGCGGCGGTAATGACGTGGGAGCTCGCCAACTGACCGGCGGTCACCGCCGTGACTTTGCGTAGCTCTTCCTCGTATTCATGCATACCGCCCAGAGGGATCAGACCATCCAGGATAGTAAGCATGGTCGGCAGATGCACCTTGCGGTGGGCGTCGATCAGATCCCGTTCGCCGATCATTCCGACCAGATGATCCTCGCTGTTCACCACAGGCAGGCTGTGGTGCCCGGAACTGAGGAGCACATCTCCCACTTTATCGACCGGATCATCGGCCAGCACCGTAACAACTTCGCGGTTCATGATATCTTGGGCCGTTTTCATCAGGATCGTCCTTCCGCCATGGCGTCATATAATACGTTGAGGATAGTGTCTATTTCCGCTGCTGTCACCGACAGCGGCGGAACTATGGTGAGGAGATCACCGAGGGGACGGCTGTAAACGCCCATTTCCCGTGCTCTCCGGCACACTGCGTATTCGACGCGATCTCCGTAGGGATAAGGCGCATTCGTCCCGGGGTCGCGCAACGCGATGGCGGCCATCAAACCGAACTGGCGGACCTCCCCTGCCCACGACTGGCCGTGAAAACGCTGCAGCCCGGCTCGCAACCGGGCGATCTTCTCGGGCAAAGCAGCCAGCACACCACCTTCCGCAAAAAGTGCCAGGTTCTCCAGCGCTACCGCACAGGCCAGAGGATTGGCGGTGTAGGTATGCCCGTAGTAAAACTGCCGGGTTTCCCCGAAAGGCGCAAGAAAGGCAGCATAAACATGTTCTGCGGCGAGGGTCGCAGCCACCGGCAAGTAACCACCACTCAGCCCCTTACCCAAGGCCAACAGGTCTGGTTCGACAGACTCCCACTCACAGGAAAAAAGCTTGCCGCTGCGGCCGAAGCCGGTCGCGACCTCATCAATGATCAGCAAGACCTCGTAGGCCCGGCACAGATGTTGCGCACCGGCCAGAATGCCGGGCGGGAAAGGCAATATGCCCGCGGCGCCCTGCACCCCGCCCTCCAGGATCACGGCCGCAATCTCGCCGCTCTGCTTCTGAAGCGTCGTTTCCAGCACTGCCAGCCATACGGCTGTTGCCTGCTCCGGATCCCCCTCGCAGTCTTCCCACTGCAATACATAGGGGCTCGGCAAGCGTAAAGTGGGGAACAGGAGGTGCCCGTATACCTCGTGAAACAGGGGGAAGCCGCCCACCGAAACGGCGCCAACGGTGTCCCCATGATAGGCATTGTCCAGGGTCAGGAAGAGGCGTTTTTCGGGGCGGCCCAGATTACACCAGTACTGGGCCGCCATCTTGATGGCGACCTCGACCGCCTCGGCGCCGTCCTCCGAAAAAAAACAATGTTGCAGGGAAGGCGGGGTAATTTCTACCAGCGCCTTGGCGAGACGAATGGCCGGAGCATTGCCCGCACCCAGGGCCGTGCTGTGTGCGACCTTGCCCAACTGCCCGATCAGGGCGGCATCCAGTCGGGGATGACGGTGGCCGTGAACATTGCACCACAGGCTGGCGATCGCATCCAGACAGCGATGACCTTGCGTATCATACACGTAGTTGCCTTCTGCACGGTCGATGATCCACGGGTCGTCATCCCCGTAACACTGCATCTGGGTGAAGGGATGCCAGAAATAACGGCGATCCCATTCCCGCAATACTTCAGTTTCCGTCATGACGTTGCGTCAACTCCTGTAAAGCGCGGGGCACTGCCGCCAGGATGTCCCCGGCCAGCAGGCTGGCCTCGCCCATCTCCGCGGCCGCGATATCGCCCGCGCGGGCATGCAGGCACACGCCGAGGGACAGCGACCGGTCGGCGTCCAGACCGACCGCCAGCAGACCGGCCAACAGGCCGGTCAGCACGTCCCCGCTGCCGCCCGTGGCCATGCCGGGATTGCCCAAAGTACAGAGATTCCGGACAGCGCATCCTAGCAGGAGACTATGGTGGCCCTTGAGGACCCAGTAGCCGCCATAGCGGGCACGTAACCGAACAATCGCCGCGATACGGTCTGCCTGTACAGCGGCGACCGTTATCCCCAGCAGGCGGGCCGCTTCGCCCGGATGTGGGGTAAACAGACGAAGTGCGTCGGTGGTCAGCAGTTTCGGACCAAAACGCGCGAGAATGTTCAGGGCATCGGCGTCCCATACCTGGGGACAGGACAGTGTACCGATTTCCAGCAACAGATCATGGGCGGCCAGGCCCTGACCCAAGCCAGGGCCAACAGCCAGGACGGCGTGGTCCGGCAAATCTCCAAAAGCCGCAGGCCAGTCCCGCCAGGTCGCTTCCGGCAGGTGTGCTGCCAAGTATGGGATCGCCGAGGGATGCCCCACCGCCGTCACCAATCCGCTGCCCACCCGATAGGCGGCGGCAGAGGCCAGCGCCAGTGCCCCGCCCATGCCCGGCCCTCCGCCTACTACGAAAACGTGGCCGAAGCTTCCTTTGTGCGCCTGCGGGCTGCGCACCGGCAGGCCCGGCATGGCCTGCCAGTTCAGGGCAGCAAAAGGTTCTGTCATGGTCACGCCCTCTCGATATCCTCTTCAGGATACGCGCTGACATGGTGCAAGCTCAAATCCGCCCCCGCATACTCCGCCTCGGGATCCAGACGAATCCCGATAAAGTACTTGATGCTGCCGTAGACGATACCACTGCCCGCCAGGGCGACCAGGACGCCTAGTGCGGTGCCCAGCAACTGAGACCAGAAACTGACCCCACCGGCGCCGCCGAGGAACTGATGTCCAAAAATTCCGACGGCCAGTCCACCCCACACCCCGCAAACACCATGGAGCGGCCAGACACCCAGCACGTCATCCAGACGCAGGCGATGCTGCACAAAGGTGAACAGGTAGACAAAAATAATGCCGGCAATGGCACCGATGGCCAAAGCCCCAATGGGTTGCACCACATCGGAACCGGCGCAGATGGCCACGAGACCTGCCAGAGCGCCATTATGAACGAAGCCCGGATCGCCCTTCCCTACCGCCAGCGCCGCCAGCATGCCGCCCACCAGTGCCATAAGCGAATTGAGTGCCACCAGACCCTGCACAGCGGCAATTTGCTGTGCACTCATCACATTAAAACCAAACCAGCCGATGATCAGAATCCAGGAGCCCAGCGCCAGAAAGGGAATGTTGGAAGGCGGCATGGCGTGTACCGCACCATCTTTCCCGTAACGCCCCTTGCGCGAACCCAGCAGCCAGACCGCCATCAGCGCCATCCATCCACCCATGGCATGCACTACCACCGAGCCTGCGAAATCGTGGAAAGGTGCACCAAAAACGCTGGTAAACCAGGCTTGAATACCATAATGACCATTCCAGACGATCCCTTCGTAAAAGGGATAAACCAGTCCCACCAGAAAGGCAGTCGCCAGCAATTGGGGATAAAAACGTGCCCGTTCGGCAATACCACCGGAGATAATGGCTGGCACCGCAGCAGCGAAGGTCAGCAGGAAAAAAAACCGCACCATCTGAAAACCATGATTGCTTGCGGTCAGAGCCTTTACATCGGCAAAAAAGCTGATGCCATAGGCGATATGATAACCCACAAAAAAATAGACGATGGTGGATATACCAAAATCACTGAGAATCTTCACCAGCGCATTTACCTGGCTGCGCCGTCGTACCGTACCCAGTTCCAGGAAGGCGAATCCGCCATGCATGGCAAACACCAGAATGGCGCCCATCAGCAAAAAAAACACATTTCCGCCTGGAGGCGTGACTCCTGTGGGTATCATGATGGCTGCTTCCTCTCGAAATTGATGGCTTTTATCTTTACGAAACGATGGGTAAGTGCTTATTCGTCGAGCAAGCGACGACCATGCAAGGCGCGCCCGAGGGTGCTGCGATCGACATATTCCAGTTCACCACCCACCGGCACCCCCCGCGCGATACGACTGATGGTGACACCGTCAGGAACCAGTCCAGCGAGAAACTGGGCTGTAGCCTCTCCTTCCAGGGTAGGATTGGTCGCAAAAATCACTTCCTGCAAGTCTGTTTCACCCAGTCGCGCGCTGAGGCGGTCGATATGCAGGGCTTCGGGACCGATGCCGTCCAGGGGCGACAAATGCCCCATCAATACGAAAAATTCGCCGACGAACACCCCCGTATCCTCGATTGCACGCAGATCAGCGGGCGATTCCACCACGCACAAAATGGAACGGTCCCGGTGTTCGGAACGACAGACGGCACACAATGGCGCTTCGCTCAGGTTGTTGCAGCGCTCACAAAAACGGACCACCGCGTGGGCTTGCTGAAAGGCTGCGGCGAGTTGCGGCATGAGATCGCGCTTACGCACCAGCAACTCATAGCTGATCCGTTGCGCCGAACGCGGGCCAATACCCGGTAGGCGGCGTAGCAGTGCCACCAGGGCGTCCATACTCGGAACGTCTGCCATAAGTGCCTAGAAAGGCAGGTTCATGCCCGGAATATTCATGCCGCCAGTCACTTCCGACATCCGCTCCGCGCTGACCTTCTCAGCAGTGCGCACGGCGTCATTGATGGCCGCTGCCACAAGATCTTCGAGCATCTCCTGATCGCCGTCGGTCAGCAGAGAGGGGTCGATGCGAACTCGCCGCACGTCATGTCGGCAGGTCATGGTGACTTCCACCAGATTGCCACCCGCGTGGCCCTGCACCTCTACCTGGGCAAGTTCTTCCTGCGTCTTTTGCAAACGCTCCTGGAGTTGCTGCGCCTGCTTCATGATATTCCCCAGTCCACCTTTCATCTTTTCCTTACCTCCCTGTTTACGTTTCATTGTGAGCTGACGGCATATCGTTTGAGGATGCCGCCACGATTTCAATGGATTCTACGCGGGCATCCAGGGCTTCGAGGAACGCGCCGATGCGCGGATCCGCGGCCACACGTGCCTCTGCTGCAGCTTGCCGGGACGCCAGCTGCGCCCGGTCTTCCTGCACCAGGCTGCCCACCCCGGTCTCTATGGTGAGAGCAACAATGCTGAGCCTGGGCTCCCGGCCGTAATATGCCGTAAGCGCCTGATGTAACGCCCGGCGGGCCTCGGTCTTGAGAAGGAACGGCAAATAATTGGGCTCCACGGCCAACTCCACCGCCTCCGGATCGCAGCGCAGGGCTTGTCCGTAGCGCAGGTACTCGGCAATCATCGGCGACACCGCCAGCGATGCCAGTACGCGACGCCAGTCTGCTGCTGGCGCGGTCCCGGCATCCGCATCGCGCTGACCGGACGTCGCTACCGGCGACGGCTCCCGGACTTCATCCCGTGAACGGATGGAGAGCAGGGGAACCGAATGATCCGATAGCGGTGAAGTTGCCTCGGGCATAACGAATTCGCGCGTCGGGGGAAGTGACTCGCCAGGATGCCGGTTTTCCCCGCCCGGGAGGGCCGCTGGCGGCGAGTCGGGCGATGCTGAACCGGAAAAGCTCAACACCCGCAGAAAGGCCATCTCCAGCGCCATGCGATCATCTGGATAAAGCGCAAAGTCACGTCGTGCCGAAAGGAGCAAAAAATACCAGGACTGCAGGGTAAGCGGGCTGATTCTCCCGCGCAGATGCACGACCGCCTCGGCGCCATCGTCATCCGGATCGGCTGGAAGAAATTGCGCCAGAGCGATGCGATGCAGGCCTTCTATGACCAGGTCCAGCAGGCCGGGCCCGTCCATGCCCCGCGCCAGATGATCACCCACTATGGCGAATACCTGTGCAGCATCTCGGTCCACCAGCGCGGCGATCAGACCCAGCACCGCGTCATCGCCGCTGCGCCCCAGCATCGCGAGCACGCCGTCGCGCCGCACCGCGCCACCACCGTGGACAATAGCCTGATCCAGCAGACTCAAGGCGTCACGCAGACTCCCGTCGGCAGCGCGCGATAGTATCTGCAGGGCGGCGTCCTCCGCCGGCACCTGTTCCAACGACATGATCTGCCGCAATCTTCCCTGAATCTGGGGAACATCCAGGCGACGTAAATTAAACTGCAGGCAGCGGGAGAGCACGGTTATCGGCAGCTTCTGTGGGTCCGTAGTCGCCAGCAGAAATTTGACATGTTCCGGCGGTTCTTCCAAGGTTTTCAGCAGCGCATTGAAGCTGTGCGCAGATAACATATGCACCTCGTCAATGAGGTACGCCTTGTAGCGACCAGCCGTAGGCGCATACTGGACATTGTCCAGAAGGTCGCGGGTCTCATCCACCCGGGTACGGCTTGCCGCGTCCACCTCCAGCAGATCCACGAAGTTCCCTGCAGCAATACTGCGGCAGGCGCTGCACTCTCCGCAGGGGTTGCTGCTCACGCCTCGCTCGCAGTTCAGACACTTGGCGAGCAGCCGCGCCAGAGTCGTCTTGCCGACGCCCCGTGTGCCGGTGAACAGAAAAGCATGATGGATGCGGCCGGAATCCAGGGCATGGCGCAAGGCGGAGACGACGGCCTCCTGCCCGACAAAATCGTCAAAATGTTGGGGTCGCCAGCGGCGGGCCAGCGCGAGATAGGCGCTCATGCGGCTCTGAAATATAGGGTGGCGACGCCGATCAGCCGCACCCCGGCACCTGGATCACCGGCTGCCGCTGCTCCCTTCCGGGCCTGACGGGGTTCACCAGTTACCACTGCGAGGGGACCGATCTTTGTCGCCATAGAAAACCTGAGACTGTCCACTGACGGACGATGATTGGCGGAGAGGGTGGGATTCGAACCCACGGTACCCTTTTGGAGTACACAGCATTTCCAGTGCTGCACCTTCGGCCGCTCGGTCACCTCTCCTGAGGGGACGAAGTGTACCTCAGACGCCAGCATCAGGGCAATGACCCCGTGCGGAGTGACCCGTGCGGGGCCTGCGCCCAAGCGGCATTTTAAAAACTCAGCACCTCACCATCGTTCCTTGGCAGGCCGGACAGCGCGTTCTGAATCCGGATCAGGACCCCGGAGCGGTCATTGACAAACTGGACACCGATGGCGGGAGGACGACCCTCACGGTTGTCGGGTGGCGTCACCCACACCACCTTTCCCATGACCGGTGCACGCGGTTGACCGTCGGGGAGGGTGATCATGAGCAGCACCTCGGTACCTATGGGCAGGAGGTTCGCTGTCTCTACCAGTACCCCGCCCCCTTTGATGTTGGGCATGTAGTAACGCTGCACTGCGGTGGCATCCCGTAACACGACGGACAGCGCCTTTGCCGCACCCCCCGCTTCAGCTTGTAATTCCATGCGCCACCTGTCCTGACCAAATGCCTACCCAATTCAACAATAACGTTTCCAGTGTCATCCCCACATTGCGATTCTGCGCAAGCGACTCAGGCAGCCGCGCCCACCCCTCCAGGGCCGGCCAGAGGCACGCGACCCGGGCCGATTGCGCCATAACCTCCAGCGATTGCAGATAGTCTAAATGCACGACGTTGTCCAGGCGATGGCCTTGAAGACGCAGCAAATCCGCCAACAGGCTTAGAACCAGTTCGCGCAGCAGCAGCAAGTCGGTGTCTTTGGCCCAGTTGTCTGCCAGCCGCAAAGCGGCGACAGGCCCTTGCCGAGGAAGGTTCAACAGCGTCTCGATCCAGGTTCGGCGCAGCGTGACCCATCCGGATTCCCAAAGTTGCCAGGCACGCAATGGCCGGTTCGCAAACTGCCGACTTAACGAGAGCGCCTCCGCAGGCGGTATGCCGAGACCTTCCAGCCAGTTCACGCACTGCCCCGGAAGCATCGTCGGGAACGGCAATCTCTGCAAACGGGATCGGATGGTGGGAATAAGCTGTGACGGGTGTTCACTGAGCAGAAGAATATGGGCACGCGCCGCAGGTTCCTCCAGGGTTTTAAGCAGGGCATTGGCCGCCGCCGCAGTCATCGCCTCGGCCGGCGCGATGCGCAGCCAGCGACACGCGCTGACCTGCGGGGTGAAGGCGAGGAACTCGTTGGCATGGCGCACCGCCTCAATGGTGATGCGTTTTCCGGTTTCGGGAGTGATCATCAGCAGATCGGGATGATTGCCCTCCGCCAACAAACGGCAGGAACGGCAGGTTCCACAGGGCAGCCCCTGCGCCGTTGGCGCAAAACACAGCGCCACCTGTTGCAAATCATCGCAGTACTGTGCGACCAGCGTTCCCGACTCGCCTGCGGCAAGCATCGCCTGGGGCAGACCGGTTTGCACCAGTCTCCATATCGGCGACCACTCCGCAGGCGTCGGGCGCGGCATGTTCATGAATAAAAGGCTGCCAGGCCGGCGGCGAGCCTTGCCCGCACAGCGTCATGCACCATCGCCAGGGGCAGGCTCGCATCGACGCGCCAGATTCTTTGTGGTTCGGCCGCGCAACGCTCCGCAAAGACCGCCCTAGCGCGGCGGAAAAAGGCCTGGTCTTCCTGTTCCAGCCGATCCGGGCGGCGCATGCGGATACGTGCTGCACCCAACTCCGGCGCTATATCGAACCAAAACGTCAGGTCTGGACGGCGGGTGATTCCCGCCCAGCGTGCCAGCGCCGCAATGTGCGCGGGAGGGACTCCCCTTCCGCCGCTCTGATAAGCGTAAGTGGAGTCTTCATAGCGGTCACTGATGACCACCTTCCCGGCGGCCAGCGCAGGCGCGATACGTGTCCGCCAGTGGTTCCGGCGTCCGGCATAGAGCAGAAGCAGTTCCTCATCCGCATCCAGGTGCAGGCTATCGTCCAGAAAAATGGTGCGCAACGCCTCCCCAAGTGGCCCTCCGCCCGGTTCCCGGGTAACTTCAACGGCATAACCCTGCTGATGGCAAAGTTCCGCCAGCACCGGCAGGGCTGAACTTTTCCCCGCACCCTCAATACCCTCCAGGGTAAGGAAAAATCCGCTCTTTCGTGTGGTCGCCTTCACTGATCCGCTCCTCCCGCATGTTGGAGATAACGTCGTATCTGCTTGAGGTGTTGCGCGTAACTCTCGGAATAATGGTACTCATCTCCCTGAGCAATGAAATAGAGGTCGGTACTGTTCGCCGGATGCAACACGGCCATCAGGCTGGTGAATCCTGGCATCGCAATGGGTGTAGGCGGCAATCCGGCATGCAGATAGGTGTTATAAGGGCTGTCCACATGCATCTCCTGTGCTGTCAAAAGCCCGGTATAGCGCCCGCCCAAAGCATAAATCACGGTAGGATCGGATTGCAAAGGCATCCCGTGTCACAAGCGATTGAGAAACACGGCCGCAATATGTGCCTGCTCTGCCGGGGGTGCCCCCTCCTTTTGTACGATGGAAGCCAGAATCAGTGCCTGGTAGGGATCATGGAGCGGCAGTCCGGGAGCGCGCCCGGCCCACAGGGTCTGCAATTCGTGCTGCATGCGCACGTAGGCGCGCCGCAGCACACTCAGCGCCGTGGTGCCCGGCACGTAACGGTAGCTATCCGGGAAAAGCCAGCCCTCCGCACTGCCCTCTGCGCCGATGCCCCGCTGCGCCAGGCGCGTTGCTACCCCTTCCTCCTGAGGCAGATCCCGCCGGTTGAGATAGGGGGCACTGTCCCGTATTTCCCGGACCACGTCCTGCAAACGCCAGCCTGGCACAATCAGCAGATTAAGGGGCGTGGACCGACCGGCAATCAAGCGGTGCAGCACCTGTTCCTGGTTAATGCTGCCCCTGAACTCATACAGTCCGGCCTGCATGGCCGGATGCCCGGCCAGCGCCCAAGCCAGATGAAACAGGCGCGGGTATGGCAGCACCCCGGAACGCGCCAGGCTGGCGATACTCTGCGCGTCACTGGCGCCAAGGGGGATAGGGACCGTCACCCCCTTCGCCGGTAGAGTTTTCGGCCAATACATGCCGATGCCGTAAAATCCGACAGGAAATAATACGGTCAGAAGAATGAGCAGAACCACCATACGTCTGCGGGTCACGGTTGTGGCCCCAGACCCATTTCCCGAGTCCATGCGAGGAGGACGGATGTTATAGGTCCGTCATGCCCGGGTAATTCGCGCCCCATGAAGTAGCGCACGGGCCAGACACCGATGAGACTGTTGCTGAAAAATATTTCGTCAGCATCCTGAAGCACCGTCAGTGGCCAGTGGCCCAAGCGGGTCGGCACGCCATGGGCCTGCAACCATGCCAGAATGGCGGCCCGCTGAACACCAGCGATGCCGCCGTTTTCCAGCTCCGGAGTATGGACAACACCAGTCATTACCCAAAACAGATTGGACATGATGCCCTCGCGCAACAGTCCCGACTGGTCCATCATGACCCCCTCGGCATATTCGGGGGCCAGGGCATCCCGGGCCATAACCTGGTTCAGGCGATTGAGAGATTTGACGCCGAGATACGGCGCGCCGGTGAGCAAGGCGACCTCGCAGGCTGCGGCGGAGATGCCGGGGTTCCAGTAGTGCGGGTTTCGCTCCGGCCACCGGGACAACCACAGATAGCGGCGGGGAGGGCCCGCGCCGGCGCTGCCGTACCCCGGCCCTGGTCCACGACCGAGGGTCAGTTTAAGGAGAAGGCGCGGCTGCGCCGGGATAGCATCCAGCGCCGTCCGTAAATCTTCGCGCCAGACTTCCGGATGAGGTGCCGGAATATTCAGAATGGTCGCGCCACGCTCGAGTCGCGCCAGATGCTCCTCCCAAAACAGGGGGACACCCCTGATCACTGCAATGGTTTCAAAAAGCCCGTCGCCGTAATGTAACGCACGGTCCAGGGTAGCATCGCACGCCCCCGCCACGAGGGGATCTCCATCCATGGTGGCGACAATCACCCCCAATTGGCGAATCAGTCGTGGAAGCGGCGGAAAACCAGAGAACTATTGGTGCCGCCGAATCCAAAGGAATTGCTTAAAGCAACTTCTACGGACGCTTTTCGTGCTTTGAGGGGCACATAATCCAGGTCACAGCCCTCGTCGGCCTGATCCAGATTGATCGTGGGCGGCAAAATGCCGTGATAAAGCGCGAGCGCCGTAAAAATGGCTTCGACCCCCCCCGCGGCACCCAGAAGATGACCTGTCATCGACTTGGTGGAGCTCATGGCCAATCGCTGTGCATGTTCGCCGAATACGGTATGTACCGCATCGGTCTCCGACCGATCTCCCAGCGGGGTAGATGTCCCGTGCGCGTTGATATAACCCACCATTTCGGGCGACACCGAGGCGTTACGCAGCGCGGCCTGCATGCAACGGACGGCCCCTTCCCCACCCGGGGCGGGCTGGGTCATATGGTAAGCATCGGAGCTCATGCCGTAGCCGGCCAACTCTGCGTAGATCCGTGCCCCACGACGCCGGGCAAATTCATACTCTTCGAGAATGAGAACACCCGCACCCTCGCCCAGCACGAAACCATCCCGATCCTTATCCCAGGGGCGGCTCGCCTTCTCAGGATCGGCGTTGCGCGTAGAGAGCGCCCGCGCCGCACAAAACCCACCCAACCCCAAAGGGCTGACGGCCGCCTCGGCACCACCGGCGATCATGACGTCGGCGTCGCCATACTCGATGAGCCGCGCCGCCTCGCCGATGGAATGTGTGCCGGTGGAACATGCCGTCGCCATGGCGATGTTGGGCCCTTTGGCCCCATACATAATGGAAACGTGCCCCGACACCATATTGACGATGCAACGTGGAATAAAGAAAGGCGAGATCCGGCGGGGGCCGCTTTCCGTGACGACCTGATGCTCGGATTCGATGCCCGGCAGACCACCGATACCACTGCCGATGGATACGCCCACCCGATCTGCAATATCTGCTCCGATCTGTAAACCAGAGTCTGCAACCGCTTCCATAGCCGCCACGAGGCCGTAATGGATAAATAAATCCATCTTGCGGGCTTCCTTGATCGGAATGTACTGACCAATATCGAAGCCACGGACTTCTCCTGCAATCTGGGAACTGTAGGAGGCAGGATCCAGTCGGGTCACCCGACCGATACCGCTGCGTCCCTGGGTTATCGAATTCCACGCCGCCGGGATACCCACACCGACGGGTGACACAATCCCCAAACCCGTAATCACTACACGTCTCTTCAAACGCCCGATCTCCTCATCGTCCCGGTCAGGAAATACTCAGGCATCCTTGGCTGGAATATGCGCAGACACATAGTCGATGGCCTGTTGCACGGTCGCAATCTTTTCCGCTTCTTCGTCGGGGATTTCACAATCGAATTCTTCTTCCAGCGCCATCACCAGCTCCACGGTATCCAGCGAGTCGGCACCCAGATCATCAACAAAGGACGCCTCATTGGTGACTTCGTCCTCATTAACGCCCAACTGCTCTACTACGACCTTCTTTACACGATCTGCCACATTATCCATTAGGAGAAGCTCCTCTGTCGGTGAAAAATTATTGTCGGCGAGATTGGACCACAGGGCATACAGTCCTGTAAAGCTACGAATGCATTACCCCATCCACATGCCACCATTGACATGCAGAATCTGTCCGGTTACGTAACCTGCTTCCGGGCTCGCCAAATAAGCGACTGCAGCAGCCACGTCGGCCACCGTCCCCAGCCTTCCCGCAGGAATCTGCTGCAGCAGAGTGTCGCGCTGCGCTTCATTCAGCCCTTCGGTCATGTCCGTGCTGATAAAGCCTGGTGCCACACAATTGACGGTCACCTGCCGGGCCGCCACCTCCCTCGCCATGGCCCGGGTGAAACCCGCGACCCCTGCCTTGGCGGCTGCATAATTCGTCTGCCCGGCATTCCCCATCACCCCGACTATCGAAGTAATGTTGATGATACGGCCAAAACGGGCTTTGAGCATATCGCGCACGCATAGCTTGCTCAAGCGGTATACCGCGCGCAGATTGGTCGCCATGACAGCATCCCAATCCTCATCCTTCATCCGCAGGAGCAGTTGATCCCGGGTGATTCCCGCATTGTTCACCAGAATGGCCGGCGCGCCATGGGATGCCTGTATCTGCGCGAGTACTGCGGACATGGCCGCGTCATCAGTCACGTCCAGTGCCATCCCGGCGCCGTGGATGCCCTGCGCCGCCAGATCGGCACTGATCCGTTCCGCACCGGCAGAGGTCGTTGCCGTGGCAACGACCCGCGCACCCTGTCTGCCGAGTACGTGCGCGATCTCCCGTCCGATGCCGCGGCTGCCACCTGTGACCAGGGCTAGCTGGCCCTCCAAAGATCCTGCCATCAGATCACCTCCAGGGCAGCCTTGAGGCTTTTGCCATCTTCGACGTGAAGCATGGTCAGGCTGGGCTCTATACGTTTCCCCAGGCCCGACAGTACGCGCCCCGGGCCCATTTCCACAAAGGTCATGGCTCCCTGCCGGGCGAGGTGGCGAATCGTGTCCGTCCAGCGCACCGGCGAATATAACTGCCTGGCAAGTACGGCACGGATGGAGTCTGGCGTGTTGTGGCTTTGCACATCGGCGTTATGTACCACCATCGCCCTAGGGCTACGGAACTGCACGGCTTCCAGCGCAGACTGGAAACGTTCAGCGGCCGGCTCCATCAGGCTGCAATGACTGGGCACGCTGACCGGAAGCAGGACAACACGTTTGGCCCCGGCCGCACGTGCCGACTCCACCAGCCGCTCGACGGCCGCCTGATGACCTGCAGCCACCACCTGTCCCGGCGCGTTGAAATTGGCCGCAGCCAGCACTTCACCCCTTGCCTCCTGAGCACAGAGCTGTTTCACCTCATCGTCGCCGAGGCCGATGATGGCTGCCATGGCACCCACCCCCTCCGGCACCGCTTCCTGCATCAGGCGGCCTCGTTCCGCGACCAGGCGTACAGCGTCCACAAAATCCACCGCATCCGCAACCACCAGAGCGGTATATTCTCCCAGGGAATGCCCGGCGACAAAATCGGGAAAGATGCCGCCTTCCTCTTCCCATACCCGATATACGGCATATCCGGCAGTCAGCATCACCGGCTGCGTCCAGCGGGTCTGGCTCAGTTTTTCGGTGGGCCCCTCCTGCGTGAGCCGCCACAGGTCCTCGCCCAACTGCGCGGAAGCTTCTTCAAAAACCTCTTTGACCAACGGATGACTGTTAGCCAGGTCGGCCAGCATATTCAAAGACTGCGAACCCTGACCCGGAAAAACAAAGGCGATAGAGCCGTGCAAGCGAACCTCCTCTCGATACAAATTGGTATGCAGGGCTTTCAGCCCCAACGCAGGAGTGCGGATCCCCAGGTAAAACCACCCCCGAATGCTTCCAGCAGAAGCCGTTGCCGCGGCTGAAAACAACCGCGTCGCGCTGCTTCATCCAAGGCTAAAGGTACCGAAGCCGCAGAAGTATTACCATGATGTTCCACCGTCGTCACCACCCGCTCCATAGGCAGGCCCAGCTTGTCGGCCGTTGCCTCGATAATGCGGATATTGGCCTGATGTGGAACCAGCCAGTCAATTTCTGCAGGTGTCAAGGCATTTGCCGCGAGCGTTTCCTGTACAATCTCACCCAGGGTACGCACCGCCACGCGGAATACTGCATTACCCTGCATGGCGATCCGTGTCTCCCCGCCGGGGACCTGCAGTAAGTCGGCATAAGCACCGTCGGCATGGATGTGTGTGGAGATAATACCGGGTTGGTCACCGGCACTGAGTACCACAGCCCCGGCGCCATCCCCAAAAAGAATACACGTCCCGCGATCCGTCCAGTCAACGATATGGGACATGCTCTCCACACCGACCACCAGCGCATGCCTAGCCCCACCGCTGCGAATGAAGCGATCGGCGGTTGCCAGCGCATAGATGAAGCCTGTGCAAACCGCCTGGATGTCGAAGGCCGGCGCCCCCCGGTTGCCCAGGCGGGCTTGCAGCAGGCAGGCGGTACTGGGGAATATCTGATCTGGAGTGGTCGTCGCCACGATAATCAGATCCAGATCTGCCGCGTTCAGACCTGCGTCGGCCAGCGCCTGGCGCGCAGCCGCTTCCGCCATGTCTACGGTCTTCTCGCCGGGAGCGGCGATATGCCGGGAGCGGATGCCGGTACGGGCGAATATCCAGGCATCACTGGTCTCTACCATCTGTTCCAGATCGCGGTTGCTGAGAATACGTTCCGGCAGATAGCCGCCAGTGGCGACAATACGGCTGTAAATAGGTTTCACGCGCTGTTTCGCACCGCCGGATCGAGATTCTCCTGGATCACTTCCGCAATACGCAGGGTCAGGCGGTGTTTGGCCTCAGTGATCGCCACTTTCACTGCGCAGGCAAAGGCAAAACGATCCGCATTTCCGTGGCTCTTGATGACGATCCCGTTCAATCCCAGCAGCGTGGCGCCGTTGTATTGACGGGAATCCAGGCGGCGACGCAGGCGTTGCAGAATGGGACGATTGATCAGATAAGCAATGCGCCCATACCAGCCATGGGTATAGCTGGCGCGCAGTTCGTGACTGATCATCGTTGCCAGTCCCTCTGAGGTCTTGAGCGCCACATTACCCACGAAGCCGTCACAAACCACCACATCCGCGACTCCCTTGTAAATATCTGAACCTTCTACATTGCCGATGAAATTCAGCCTGGCGGCACGCAACAGAAGTGCCGCCTCTTTGACCTGCTCATTGCCCTTGATCTCTTCAGAGCCGATGTTGAGCAGGGCGACGCGGGGCTTGGTCACACCCATGACCCGCTCAGCGAGTATCGAGCCCATTACCGCGAACTGCAGGAGATGTTCCGGGCGACAATCCACATTTGCACCCAGATCCAGTGCGAGGAAACGCCCTGTGGTCGTCGGCAGAAAAGCGGCAATGGCTGGCCGGTCAATTCCGGGAATGGTGCGAAGAAACACTTTTCCAAGTGCCATAAGGGCACCGGTGTTGCCTGCGCTGACTACAGCATCGGCATGCCCTTCCCGCACCAGACTGATGGCGACATGCATAGACGAGTCCCTTTTGCCCCTCAGGGCCTGGGACGGCGTCTCATCCATTGCCACCACCTGGCTGGCGTGGTGCACGACGACCTGATCCGATCCGTGGAGGTGTGCTTTCTCCAGCTCCGTCTGAAGGGAAACCGTATCACCGACCAGGTGAAATATGACATCGGGGTGATCCTCGAGCAGATCACGGATGGCAAGCACCACTGTCGACGGGCCGGAATCGCCACTCATGGCATCTACCGCAATATGCGGCATCGCGAAGTCTCCGGGACGCTCTGGCGCGGCAGCCTGGTCAGGCTTCGACCGCCTTCTTCACGATCTCGCGACCTTTATAGAAACCACATTCGGGGCATACATGATGGGGCAGTTTGGCTGCTCCGCAGTTGGCGCATACGGAACGGTTTACCGTTACCAAAAAATCGTGGGCGCGCCGCATATCACGACGTGAACGGGAAGTTTTACTTTGTGGAACGGCCATGACTCAATTCTCCAATCTGTATTCAAGATGTACTGCACTTCACTTTACAACCATTGACGGCTCAAGCCCGGTAACCGGACAAACACCCGACTTCCAATCCTCACAGCGCGGAATCATGGGCAGGGCTAACAGCACTTCGTCCTCCAGCCAGCTTTGCTGGGCGACAACCCCGTCTTCCGCAAGGACCACTTCCAGATCAGGGTCCAGCGCGATCACCGCAGACTCTTGCTCTGCCAATCCGCTGTGTACCATTACGGAAAGCTGCAAGGGCATAGCACCCATGCAGCGTTCGCAGCGGATTTCACCGCGCAACTCTATACGGCCATCGGCGGTAACCACCTGTCCCCTGCGGACCAGATCAAGACATACACGCACAGCCTGCACACTAGCCAGTGCCTCACCCAAGCGCAACCAGACGCGAAGATCGACATCGCCATCCAGCCGGTCACCATGGACAGACACCCGGGCAATCGGCAGGCTGGACGCTTTGGCGGAAAACATAAGCGCGGGATATTAGCGATCACCGCGCTGCAAGTAAAGACCTTGTCAGCCCTCCGTGCCTCTTCCTGATTTTAATGAATAGAACGCATCTTCCCTAATGGTCACCATGCGTCATTCCAGCCGCTGCCATTTCGGCGCCAAACAGAACGCTCGCCCAGGCCATGTACAACCAGAGGAGAAATACGGGAAAAGCGCCGAGTGCACCATATAGAGTTTCGAAGGTTGAAAATTGCAGGTAACCAGCCAGCACCATCTTTGAAATCTCAAACAGAATGGCTGTGGACACACCGCCGAGAAAAACATCCTGCCAGCGCGTGGGCGCTGAGGGCAGTATTTTGTAGAGTAGCCCCATCATCACTGTAACCACTAGAAAGGTGAGTACATGGCTCAGAACGGGGGGCAGAAGAGGAATATGCGCCAGGTAGACCAGCAGGGGTTGCAGGGGGCCCAAGAGAGGCAGAATGAGCGCGATACCGAGCGGACCGGCCACAAGCATCGCCATGTAACGCAAAATACGGCACCACAGGCAGGTCGGCGTGACCCCCCAGATGGCGTTAAAATGCCGCTCCACCGCATGCAGCAGCAAAATCGCGGTGATGCCCAATCCCAGCAACCCAAACAAACCCATTTGCGCGCCACGCGCCGCGATGCTGTTTACCTGACGCAGAATCGCCCCTCCAGTTTGGGGGACAAAACTGCGTAAAACCAGATCATCAACCTGAGCGCGGTGGAGCAGACTGAATCCTACCAGGTTCCACAGGCTGAATCCGAGCACCGCCAAAGGTATCAGGCCAAAAAGCGTGGTATACGCCAGCAACCCCGCGCGGTCGATACAGTCATCGTTCCAGAAACCGTGCCATGCTCTGAATATCCGGTAGAACATACGCTGCCAGCAACCGTTTTGCTCTGCGGGGACCGGGTGCAGCGCTTGATTCTTCTGACGAAAGCACCGGCGCACGGGCATTTTCCTCGCTGTCATGGCTTCTCTGCACCCAGGCAAAGGCGTATGAAAGGAATGGTCACTTCCCGCTGATGCTCCCAGCTTCCGGCGTCCAGTATAGTTAACAAGCCATCCAGTGTACGGGGATCGCGAGCATGATGACGTAACAGATAATGCGCTGCCTCTACACCTATCTGCAGACCCCGGCGCTGCGCCATTTCCTGCAGAATAGCCATTCTTTCCGTGTCATCGGGCAGACGCAGTGCGACTTGCAGGCAGGCGCTCGCCCTGCTGGCCCAGTCGGGAAGCGCCCAGTCCAAGAACCGGGGTGCCGCCCGACCGGCAAGGAGCATCGGCCGCCCGTTACTCATGCGCTCATTGTACAGGTCGAATAAAAAAGTTTCCTTATCGCGCTGACCTGCCCAGACCTCGATATTATCCAGACACAACAGGGGCGCCGCTACGAGGCTGGAGAACCCCTCCAAATCCTTTATCCTGTTGAATAGCTGAGGGACATCTCCACAATCCATATACGGGGTCCAGCCGGCAAGTGCCGAAGCCGCCCCCAGCAGCAAATGACTTTTACCGACTCCGCCCGGGCCATAAAGGTAGAGACATAGGCCCTGTGGTTCAGCCACCAGCTTCAACACTGCGTGCAGTGCCGCCGCGTTGGGACAGGGGTAATATCCCTCCAGTGTTGCGGGCGCCTGCACACCCAAGGGGAGAATGCGCTGTCGGTTCCCCATCATGATTGGCCGGAAGCCCTGTCCTGGG
The DNA here is from genome assembly GCF_000021485.1 of Acidithiobacillus ferrooxidans ATCC 23270. NCBI lineage: Bacteria > Pseudomonadati > Pseudomonadota > Acidithiobacillia > Acidithiobacillales > Acidithiobacillaceae > Acidithiobacillus > Acidithiobacillus ferrooxidans. The sequence continues at coordinate 1,659,106 of NC_011761.1, read as the reverse complement.
CAATGGCCTTGCGACTCCAGACCCAGACATATTGCCCCCCCGATGCAACGGCCGTAACGAATACCAGGATAAAAACCGGCAGCAGCGGCATCTGCCAGCGGCTGGACGCCTCTAACAGCACTAGCACAATGACGACGAATTGTAACGCGGTGTTCCATTTCGACAGCAGCGTCGGGTGGATACTGAATTTTCCGATCAACAGCAGGTAGAGCAGACCGCCACCGACGATCAACAGGTCCCGGGAGATAACGGCGACTGTCAGCCACAACGGAATGCGCTGCAACCAGGTCAGCGTGATAACCGTCGTGACTACAAGTAATTTATCCGCCACCGGGTCGAGAACGGCACCCAGACGGGTCTGGAGATGGTAATGGCGGGCTATCCAGCCATCCAACGCGTCGGTAATCGCCGCTGCGAAAAAAATGACCAATGCCACGGCAAAAAATCCCCTCGCCAGTGCATAGAAAATTACAGGCACCAGAAAGAGCCGCAGCAAGGTCAACAGGTTCGGAAGGTTCATGACCGTGAAGCTAGGCAAGGGGGCGGCGGCTGTCAAGAATAATCGGGGGCAATACAGGTGCAAACGACTGGCAGGTCATTTGCAGACGGAACGCCCACTGACTACAATCAGGGCAGTATTGGTTCAGTTCTAAACTTGAAATCAGGAGAATGACGAATGTCCGAATATAGCGTGCGCGAAGAATTGAAGCCCAGCGGCCTGGATGGCATCTCCGATGCCCAAATTACGGATCACTGGGGCCTTTATGTAGGTTATGTCAACCAGAGCAATGCGTTGCACAAAGAGCTTGCAGAAATGCGGGCGGCGGGTAAAACCAGTTCCCTCGCCTATGCAGATCGCCGCAGGCGCTTTGGCTTTGAGTATAACGGCATGGTTTTACATGAGTATTATTTTGCGCAACTGAAGCCGGGCAGCAGTATCGATCAGGCACCCGGCTTCAAGGCAGCGGTCACGGAACAGTTTGGCAGCGCTGAGGTATGGCACGAAGATCTGGTGTCTGCGGCCAAGAGCCGGAGCGTGGGTTGGGCCATCGCTTATTATGATGGTACTACCGGTCAGATCAACAACCACTTCGTTCAACTCCACGAAGACGGTAACGTGGGTGGTTTCGTGCCGCTGGTTATCGTCGATGTCTTCGAGCACGCCTATATGGTGGACTGGAAGGCACTTGGCCGCGCGGATTACCTGGCAGCCGTTCACAAAAACATGAACTGGGGCGTGGTGGAAGCGCGCTTCCAGGCAGCCCGAAGTGGTCAGATTTTCAAGCGCTTCTGACCACCGGCAGGAACCCGGTCCGAAAAGAGCGGTTCGCCGCTCTTTTTTATTGGGTCGCGCCTGGGGTGAGGATTCCCCGCCTCTGCCTTTGACAGGCGCCAGATGCCCTCATACCATGAGCCAAACCCCATTGAGGAAGTCACCGTGGACACCCCAAAACCTTTGACCTATCGCAGTGCTGGAGTGAATATCGACGCTGGCAACACATTGGTGGACCGTATCAAACCTCTTGCCAGAAGTACCCACCGCCCCGGTGTACTGGGCGGTATCGGTGGTTTCGGCGGATTATTCGCCCTGCCCGGCGGTTATCGTGAACCGGTATTGGTGTCGGGTACCGATGGGGTGGGTACCAAGCTGTTGCTGGCCTTGGAAGCCAACCGACATGATCATATCGGTATCGATCTGGTCGCCATGTGTGTCAACGATATCCTTGTTTCCGGTGCCGAACCCCTCTGGTTTCTCGATTATTATGCCTGCGGGCAGTTGGACAATGCCGTGGCTGAAGCGGTCATTTCCGGGGTGGCTGAAGGCTGCCGCCAGGCTGGCTGCGCGCTGCTGGGCGGCGAAACGGCGGAAATGCCCGGCATGTACCCGGCCGGACATTATGATCTTGCGGGCTTTGCGGTGGGTATCGTCGAGAAGTCCGCCATTCTGACGGGTGCCGATTGCGAGGAAGGCGATGCGGTAATCGGCATCGCGTCGTCCGGGCCACACAGTAATGGTTATTCACTGATTCGGGAAATACTGGTACGCAGCGGTGCCCACGCCCATGTCCAGATCAATGGTGAACCGCTGGTGGATCTGCTGTTACAGCCGACCCGGATCTATGTCAAGGCCATTCAGGCGTTGCATCAGGCAGTTACCATACGCGCCCTCTCCCACATCACCGGCGGCGGACTGGTGGAAAATCTGCCCCGTTCACTGCCTGCGGCGCTTGCCGCCCATATCGACCCCAAAACCTGGCAAATGCCGCCCATTTTTCAATGGTTGCAGGAACAGGGACAGGTCTCCACGGAGGAGATGCGACGGGTCTTCAACATTGGTATCGGCATGGTAGCGATCGTACCCTGGAACTCCAGGCAGACGGCGATAGAGTCTTTGGCAGAGCATGGCGAGCAGGCCTTCGTTGCCGGGCAGCTGGTGCCACGCCGGGACGGTGAGGGAGTACGTTTTCTTGACTAAAAGGCTGGTGATCCTGGTTTCCGGCCGGGGAAGCAATCTCCAAAGCATCCTTGCAGCTTGCCGTAGCGGGCAGATACCGGACACCCAGGTCGTTGCCGTCATCAGTAACCGTCCAGCCGCCGGCGCGCTGGAGTTGGCGGTGCTGGCAGGCATTCCCGCCCTTACGGTCGACCATCGCGACTATGGAGCCCGGGTGGATTTCGATGCCGCACTGCAAAGACGGATTGACGACTACGCCCCGGATGTAGTGGCATTGGCGGGATTCATGCGTCAACTCACGCCCGCCTTCGTTCAGCATTACGAGGGCAGGATGCTGAATGTTCATCCTTCCCTTCTTCCTGCCTTTCCCGGCCTGCATACCCATGCCCGGGCGCTGGAGCAGGGTGTGTTATGGCATGGTGCCAGCGTCCATTTTGTGACATCCGCACTAGATGCCGGTCCGGCCATCATTCAGGCAGCGGTAGCCGTACTGCCGGAAGACGACGAGCAATCTCTTGCTGCCCGCGTGCTTGATGCGGAGCATCGTATTTATCCGCAGGCGCTGGCGTGGTTGCTGGCCGGCCGGGTAGCTTACGCCGCAGGGCGCGCCCAGTGGCGAGATCCGCCAGAGACGGCCATGCGCGAGGCCATTGCCCCTTCTCTAGAGATGTAATGGATGCCTCCCCCTACAGGACCGGCAGCGGGGTGCTTCAGAAGGGAGTCCCCGCTTGATCCGGACGGCATCAAGGTGCCAAGGTGGAAATTTATCCACGTAAAGGACAAGGAGGACTCGTCATGCAGGTTACAACATACGGATTGGATTTGGCAAAAAGGGTCATGCAACTGCACTGGGTAAACCTGGAGACCGGCGAGATTCACCGCAAACAGTTGAAGCGCCGTGCACTCCTGGAGTTTTTCGCCAACCGCCAACCGGGAATCGTGGCGATGGAGGCTTGCGGTAGCGCCCACTATTGGGGACGGGAATTGCGTAAGCTGGGGCATGAGGTCCGCTTGATTGCTGCCCAGTTTGTGCGTCCCTTCGTGAAGACCAACAAGAACGATGCGGCCGATGCGGCAGCGATCTGGGAAGCCGTACAGCGGCCTGATATGCGCTTCGTGGCGGTCAAGAGTGAGGAACAGCAATCCGTTCTGTCGCTGCACCGTATGCGGGAGCAATTGATCAAGATGCGCACTATGCAGGTGAACCAGATCCGGGGCCTGCTCTACGAATTTGGTGCTGATCTGCCGCAGGGCCGCCAGCGGGGGCTGAAAGAGGTTCCTGATGCTTTGGCCGACCTGGAAAAATCGATATCGCCCATGCTGCGGGACACGGTTCGTCAGCAATTAAAACGTCTTGAAGAGATGGACAAGGATATTGCGGATATCGAAAAGCGTTTGACGCTGTGGAAGAAAGGCCAAGAGGCCGTGACTCGATTGATGGCTATCCCCGGCGTGGGGCTACTTACGGCAACTGCCATTATCGCCACCGTGGGAGATATGAAGTCCTTTCGTTCAGGACGGGAGTTTGCGGCGTTTCTGGGGCTGGTTCCCCGCCAGAGTGGGACCGGTGGCAAGGTCCGATTACTGGGGATCAGCAAACGGGGGGATACCTATCTCCGAACATTGCTGACCCATGGAGCCAGGGCGGTGGTGAACTTCCAGATCAAGAATCGGAATCCCTGGATTGACAAACTGCTCAGTCGGCGACCCCATAATGTGGTGGTCGTGGCACAGTCCAACAAGATGGCGCGAACCATCTGGGCGCTGCTGGTGAAAAACACAGAATATGTGGCCAATCACGCTAGGAATGCGGCCGCCCTATAGTAACAGTTACAGGATTGTTGACGTTCAGCAAAAGGAGTTGCGCAGGCGGTACACGATTGATGGCAAAACAGGTCAGACCGCAGGAAAGGGAACCTGGAAGCTCTCTGTCCTAATAAGGACGCTTTAGAGATGAGGACTTTCCTGGCGGATTTCATCAGGGCCAGCAGGCTTAATGTCCTGCATCAAAGGCCGGATATAAGACTGCAACCCGACCTCAACATGTCAGACATCGCAATCCTCTTGCACACATGGAGGCATCCATATAAGAGTTTCTCATGAGCAAAGATGTTGGCTTGGTGATCATCGGCACGGAGATACTCTCCGGCAAACGGGAAGACCGTCATGTTGACCGCAGCCGCCGGCAATTGGCAAGACGTGGTTACGGCATAGCGTGGTGCCTGATCGTACCCGATATCCGGAATATCCTGCTGAGCCAGTTGCGCTGGGCCATGGCACAATCCCTGCCTTTTTTTTCCTTCGGAGGTTTGGGGGCAACACCCGATGACCTGACCCGCGATTGCGCCGCGGCGGCGGCCGACGTTACCTTGTCCCGGCACCCCGAAGCGGAAGAATGGATCCGTCGGCAGTATGGCGAAAAGGCAGAGCCGGTACGGATCCGAATGGCAGATCTGCCCGCCGGGGCAAAGCTGATCCCCAACCCCGTCAATAATGTGCCTGGATTTTCCGTGGGTAACGGGCATTTCTTTCCGGGATTTCCGCAGATGGCAGAACCTATGAGCGATTGGGTGCTCGAGCAGTATTTTCCGCCCGTAGTGGCTGACGTGGAGGCCCGGATTCTGTTGCCCCATGCGCGGGAGGGCGATCTGGTCCCCCTCATGGAGAGTTTCTGCGTTACCCATCCGGAAGTTCGTTTCTCCAGCCTACCCAGTTTCAAGACGGATGGTCCGCAAATCGAGCTAGGTGTGGCAGGATGGGAGCAGGATGTTCAGGCCGCCACCCGCGACCTGAAGGCCCGTCTGGAACGGATGGGCCTCGAAGTCCGGGATCTGGCCCTCCCGGAATCGTAATCAAACAGACGAGGGCCTTCTGGTGGTTTTGCTGACAGCTAACTGCAAACTGGGGAGACCACCATCATAATGAACTAGACTTTCCCATATGGAGGTATCCAGTGACCATTCAATATGCTGATCTGTTGACCATCGGTGCCGGAGGCGGCGCTTATCCCGCCGCATTTCGGCTGGCCAGGGCGGGGCGTTCTGTAGTCATGGTGGATCCCAAGGGGCTGATGAGCGGAAACTGCCTTTACGAGGGTTGCATACCCTCTAAAGCCGTTCGGGAAACCGCCGAAATCTACCAGTCGCAGCGACGCTTTGCCGAACGAGGTCTGCCCGGGACCATTACAGTCGACTTCGCAAAAATCATGGCGCACAAGGACAGCATCCAGGCGCGGCGCTATCAGCAACACGCCGCAGACTTGGCCGCCACACCGAATATTCAGTTGATTCAGGGAGAAGCACGGTTTATCACGCCTCACGAAGTGGCCGTCGATACGGCGGACGGCGAACGGCGATTCCGGTGCGCCCAGGTTATCATTGCCAGCGGCTCCGATGTATTCGTTCCCCCAGTTCCGGGAGCCGAGTTCTGCCTTACCAGCCATGATCTGTATAAACCTGACGCCACCCTCAAAACCCTGCCGGAGCGGATGATTGTCATCGGTGGCGGTTATATCGGTCTGGAAACGGCCACGTTCTTCGCCGCCCTGGGCACCAGGGTCACGCTGCTTCAGAAAGGTAGGCAACTTCTCAACGGTATGGATCCGGGTATGGTGGCACTGCTGACGCCGTTGCTGGATCCGTCTATTCGTATTCTCACCGGTGTAGACGTGACGGCAGTCGAGGTAACCCCTGAGGGAGGGCGGCGCGTACATTACACCCACGGAGAAGAGAACGACACCCTCGATGGCGACGTAGTGCTGATGGCCGTGGGCAGGCGTCCCGTCATTCCTGCGGGCGCTGCCGAAATCGGCATTACCGTGACCCGAAAAGGTGTGGCCGTGGGACCGGACCTGCAGACGGTCCATCCGCATATTTATGCCTGTGGTGATGTAAACGGCCGCGTACCTTTATTCCACGCCGCCGTGCGCCAGTCCATGGTCGCTGCACACAATATTCTCGGTGGCAATATTCCCATGGATTATGCCGACTTCCGTCATATACCCACCACCATCTTCACCCTGCCAGCGGCCGCCTATGTAGGCATTACCCCTGCCCTCGCGGAAGCACAGGGTATACCGTTACAGACTGGCCGCTATGACTTCGAGGAAGATTCCCGGGCGCAGATTCTGGAACGCATGGAAGGTGGCATTCAACTGTTTTTCGCTGCGGACAGCCTGCGCCTTCTAGGCGGTTGGGTGGTGGGGATCGATGCCGGTTCTCTCATCGGCCAGATCGGCACGGCGGCCGCCCATGGCCTCACCGCCTACGATCTGGCCCGCTTTGCGGACCAGCATCCAATGAGCGCGGAAGGCATCGGCAAGGCTGCGCGCAGCCTTTTTTAGATACTACGATATTCACCATCAAGAGGTACGCGTCATGACCAAGTGCAAAGAAGAGAAGATCACGGAAAAACAACGCTACAAGGAAGAGTTACACCAACTGCAAATCGAGCTGGTCAAACTGCAGCGGCACATCATCAGCAAGAATGAAAAAATCCTGGTTATCCTGGAAGGCCGCGACACCGCTGGCAAGGATGGCACCATCAAGCGCATTACGCAGCATCTCAGCCCTCGCGAAACCCGTGTCGTTGCACTAAATAAACCCTCGGACCGCGAAGAAAGTCAGTGGTATTTCCAGCGCTATACCCATTATTTGCCTTCCGCTGCCGAAATCGTGTTTTTCAACCGGAGCTGGTATAACCGCGCGGGCGTGGAAAAGGTCATGGGATTTTGCACCGATGCGCAATACGAGGAATTTTTTTCTGAAGTGACAGATTATGAGGGCATGCTGGTGCGCTCGGGTATCCATTTTTTTAAAATTTACCTGGATATTTCCCGGAATGAGCAAAAAAAGCGCCTGGAGGCACGCAAAGACGATCCGCTCAAGCAGTGGAAAACCAGCCCTATCGATGCGCAGGCGGTGAAACACTGGAAGGATTACAGCAGTGCGCGCAATGCCATGTTTGCGCGCACCCATACCAGCTTCACGCCCTGGACCATTGTAACCGCAGACGACAAGAAAGTCGCGCGCCTACAGATCATCAAATGGCTGTTGAGCCACCTGGATTATGCAGGCAAGGATGTCAGCCTGACCTTACCCGATCAGACCATCATCTTCGGCTATGACCCACTCTGCCTGGAGAACGGAATGATCAAGGCATAAGCCGGATACACCTGCTTTTATGCGTCTTTCCTGCTGCGCCGATTCCGCCGGTTCTTCGCCGCGCCACTTTGCCCCTCCGGCATTACCCGCTCGAAATCAATCTTACGATCATCCAGATTGACGTTCGCAACCCTGATCTGGATTTCGTCTCCCAGTTGGAATGTTTCCTTGGTCCGGTCACCAATAATCCGGTAATGCTGAGCATCGAAGTGAAAGTAGTCTTCACCGAGGGTACTGATATGGATCAGACCCTCCACGTAGATCTCCCGCAGTGCCACAAAGAGACCAAACCCGGTAACGCCCGTAATGATGCCAGTATAGGTCTCGCCTACCTTATCCATCATGAATTCGCACTTGAGCCAATTCACCGCCTCGCGACTGGCTTCGTCAGCCCGCCGCTCGGTCATGGAGCAGTGCTGACCAAGCTCCTGCAATACCTTTTGGGGGAACCACCGAGGTTCCGCGCCGGCTGCGTCCAGCAAAGCCTGAATGCCACGATGCACGACGAGGTCCGGATAACGACGGATGGGAGAGGTAAAGTGCGTGTAGGCCAGGAAGGCCAGACCAAAATGCATGCCCGTATCCACGGTATAATAGGCCTGCGAAAGGCTGCGCAGAATAACCGTCTGGATCAGACTGGAATCACTGCGCTCACGAGTGTCCTCAATGATGCTGGCCAGATCGGCGCTGCGGGGGTGGGTAGGCAGACGCACCGGCACACCGAGCTCCCCCAGAAAGCGGCGCAAATCTTCCAGCTTGTCGCCGGATGGCTCCGGATGCACCCGATATAGCATGGGCAGTTCGTGGATACGGAAATATTGCGCTGCACACACGTTGGCCGCGAGCATACACTCTTCGATGATCCGGTGGGCTACGTTGCGCGTCACTGCGACGATCTTTTCAATGCGCGCCTGTTCATTGTAGATAATGCGGCTTTCTTGCGAATCGAACTCGATGGTGCCCCGCCGCTCACGGGCCTTGGCAAAACTTTCATAAAGTCGGTGCAGCACCTCCAGATGCGGAACCATGGCTGCATCACGTGTACGCAAATCCTCATCACCCGCCAATATGGCGGCCACTTCGTCATAGGTGAAGCGGCGCTGGGAGCGCATGACACCCCGGGCAAAGCGGAAACGCTGCACCTCACCGGTCAGATCCGTCTCCATCTCACAAAGCATGCAGAGGCGGTCCACATGGGGATTGAGGGAGCAAAGTCCGTTGGACAGTATCTCGGGCAGCATGGGAATCACCCGCCGCGGGAAATAGACAGAATTACCACGAGTCGCGGCCTCTTTGTCCAGCGCAGAGTCCGGTCGTACATAAGTGGCCACGTCAGCGATCGCAACGATCAGTCGGAAGCCGTTTTCGATCTCTTCAGCATAGACGGCATCATCGAAATCCTTGGCATCGGCGCCATCGATGGTCACCAGGGGAAGCGCGCGCAGATCGCGGCGCCCTTCCTTGATCGCTTCCGGGACGGTCTCGGAGAAATGCGTAATTTCCGCAAGCACTTCGTCCGGCCATTGATGGGGCAAGCCATAGTTACGGACGGCGATTTCCACTTCCATGCCCGGGGCCATGTGCTCACCCAGAATCTCGACCACGCAGCCCTGGGGCATATTGCGCCCATCCGGGTACTGAGTGATTTCCAGCGTCACGATCTGTCCGTGTACGGGTGCCAGCTCACCCCCTTCCACCACCGCAAATTCCTGGGGAATGCGACGATCTTCGGGGACGACGTAGCGCACCCCACCTTCCGCGTAGTAACGCCCCACAACCTGTTTGAGCGCGCGTTCCAGAATACGCACGATCGCGCCTTCGATACGGCCGCGCCGGTCCTCTCCGACCGCTCGGCCCAGAATCGTATCACCGTGAAATACCTTGCGCATTTCCCGCGGGGAAAGGAAAAGATCCTTCCCACCTCCCTCCGGGATCAGAAAACCAAAGCCATCGGGGTGAGCACTGACCGTACCGCGCACCAACTCCATCGCCTCAACGATTCCGTAAGCGCCGCGACGGTTACGAACCAATTGCCCATCCCGTTCCATGGCCCGCAGACGCCGCCGCAGGGCTTCCTGGTCCTCTTCGGACACTTCCAGATCGGCGATGATATCCTCCAGAGTCGATGGCTGACCGGCACTTTCCAGATAGCTGAGAATGTACTCCCGGCTGACGATGGGTCGCTCATATTTTTCCTTTTCCCGGTCGAACATGGGATCGCGGTCACTCAGCGACGAGGGTTCTTGTGTTTCCGGCATTGACAAATGCTCCTTAATAAATGATGATTCCATCCACGCCGAGGTGGCGGAATTGGTAGACGCGCTAGGTTCAGGTCCTAGTGAGCGAAAGCTTGTGCTGGTTCGAATCCAGTCCCCGGTACCAAAAACAAAGGGTAGACCAAACGGTCTGCCCTTTTTTATTGCCCGGCTGCGTCACAGGGCCTCAGTACGTAAAATGGTGTCATCCCGATCCGGCCCGGTGGAGATAATCGCCAGAGGCCGCCCGGCGCGTTCTGCAATAGCCTCCAGATAGCGACGGGCTGCCTCGGGAAGGTCGTCCCAGTGCCGCACACCTGCCGTGGACTCTGACCAGCCGGGAAAACTCTCGTAGATAGGTTCGCAGGCCGCCACTGCCTCCGCTCCACCGGGCAGTTCCTCCTGAACCACTCCGTTCACACGGTAACCGACGGCGACGCGAATTTCGCTGAGGCCGTCCAGCACATCCAGCTTGGTGATGCACAGGCCCGTTACTCCGTTGACCCGGCAGGCGGCCCGTAAAGCCACCGCATCAAACCAGCCGCAGCGCCGCGCCCGACCGGTGGTTGCACCCACTTCCGCGCCCCGCTCTGCAAGGAAGACGCCTGTCTCGTCAAAGAGCTCCGTAGGAAATGGCCCGGCCCCTACTCGCGTCGTGTAGGCCTTGGTAATGCCCAGTACATAGCCCAGTTCCGCCGGCCCTACCCCACTTCCGGCGGAAGCGCCACCCGCCACCGTATTGGAGGAAGTCACAAAGGGATACGTGCCGTGATCCACGTCCAGCAGCGTACCCTGGGCGCCCTCGAAGAGAATCCTCGCGCCTTCCGCCCGCAAACGCGCCAGACGCACGGAAACGTCCACCACCATAGGTGCCAGACGCTCCGCAAGCCCCAGATACTGCTCCAGGATCGCATGAAAGTCTTGGGGCTCCTGTTTGAAATAGTGTTGGAGCACAAAGTTATGGTAGTCCAGGGCCTCGCCCAGCTTTGCCGCAAACCGTTCGCGATGAAACAGGTCCGCGACACGCAACGCGCGCCGTGCCACCTTGTCCTCATAGGCCGGCCCGATGCCGCGACCGGTAGTGCCAATCTTTGCCGTACCCATCGCCCGCTCCCGCGCCAGATCGAGACTCTTGTGGTAAGGCAGAATGAGCGGGCAGGCATCGGAAACGAACAGGCGCTCATGAGCATCGGACATCACCGGCCACAATTCGTCCAACTCCGAAAACAGGGCGAGAGGGTCGAGCACCACACCATTACCAATGAAACAGGACACCCCGGGCCGAAGAATGCCCGATGGAATCAGGTGCAGTACCGTTTTCCGCGCTCCGATCACGAGGGTATGGCCAGCATTGTGCCCTCCCTGGAAACGTACCACGGCCTGGCAACGCTCCGTCAGCCAGTCGACGATCTTGCCCTTGCCCTCGTCACCCCACTGGGTGCCGATGATTACAACATTTGAATTTATAGCCACGAACGACTCCGCAAATGGGTCTTTGGAAAATGAAATTAAACTTCACGAGTCGAGACGCTGTACTTTCCAACCCGTTGCTTCCTGGATCAGGACGGCGTCAAATCCCTGTGCCCGCAAGATCTGCGGACTCGGCGCATCCTGACGCAGCAGATCCTGTAAAACCACAAAACCAGCTCGGCGGTGTTCCTGTATCGACTGCCACAACAGATCGTCCATGCCAGCCGGGGCCCAAATCCGCCCTATTCTCCCCGAATCCGGAAGTCCCAGTAGCAGTGGTTTGATATCCAGACTGAAGCCCGTCGCCGCCCGTCGCCGCCCGAAGGCGGCACCGATGTCATCATAGCGCCCGCCACTGGCCAACGCCTCACCGCGCTGCGGACCGAACAGCGAAAACAGCAGGCCCGTATGATAGCGATGTCCGTGAATCTCCGAGAGATCGCATTGAATCGCCAGGTCTGGATAACGTGCCCGTAATACCGACCATACGCGCTGCAGGTCATCCAGGGCGGCACGAACGGCGGGGTAATGCCCCAGATACCGCCGAGCCTGCTCCAATACGTCGAAATCCCCCTGCAGGCCGGACAGGGCATCAAAATCGGCGGTCAGTTCCATACCGCAATGATGCTCCCGCAGCCACGTCCGTACATCCGACCACGCCTTGCGCTCGACATGCCGCAACAGATCAGCGCGTAAAGCGCCTTCCAGGCCTGCCGCATCGGCCAACGTTTGGGAAATACCCACGTGGCCGATATCCAGCAACAAATCCGGTACGGCACAGTGGATGAGGCTCTCCACCATCAGGGAAAGGACCTCCAGATCTCCCTCCGCCCCCTCCACCCCGAAGAGCTCGGCGCCCATCTGAAAAGGGGCACGGCTCCCACCGAGCAGATCGGGGCGGGCGCGCAGCACCGTACCCGCATAAGACAGACGCCGGACCTCCTTTGCAGAAGATGTCTGGGCATCTATGCGAGCCATTTGCGGCGTCATATCCGAACGCAACCCCACCAACCGGCCACTATCCTGATCCAACAGTTTCCAGGTCTGTAAGTCGAGGTCTGCGGCACTCCCGGTCAGCAAACTCTCCAGATGTTCTACGAGGGGGGGGATGACCTGACGGTAACCCCATTGCGCGTAAAGATCGAGCAACGCACGGCGGCAGCGCTCCAGCGCCTCCGTTCGTGCGGGGAGAACATCCTCAAATCCGCTGGGCAGCAACCAGGCCGGGTGGCTTTCGGTACGCGTCATTTGCCCGCCGGCTCCAACGAGTGACGGAAATACCGGAAGAATGGCGCATCCGGACTGAGCACCAGCACGTCTTTGTCACTCAGGCTGTGGCGGTACGCCTCCAGGCTGCGATAAAACGAGTAAAATGCCGGATCCTTGCCATAGGCGGCACCATAAATAGACGCCGCCTCGGCATCTCCCTGCCCCTTCAGCTCTTCCTGCTGCCGGTAGGCATCCGCCATAATCCGGGTTTGTTCCTTATTCGCCTCAGCGCGGATTTTGGCAGCATCCGCAGCCCCCTCGGAGCGGTAGGCATTGGCCTCCTCCGCACGCTCGGCCTCCATCCGTTTATAGACGGCTTGCAGCACATCCGTGGGCAAACCCACCTGCAGAATACGCAGATCGACCAGATGCACGCCCAGTGGCTGAAGACGCTTATTGGCCTCCGCCAGCACCGGATCCATCATTTTGCTGCGTTGGCCCTGTATCACCGACTTCAGCGTCATCTTGCCGACTTCACTCCGCAACGCAGAACGCAGCACATCACCAATCCGGCTCCCTGCGGCTCCGTCGTTATGCAGGCGGGCGTAGAAAACCAGTGGATCGGTTACTCGCCATTCGGCAAAAAGGCTGATAAGCACCGGCTTTTTCCCTACCGTCAAGAAGGATTCCGGCTGCGTGCTATAGCTGGACAGACTCTTATTGACAAAAGCCACATTCTGCGCAATGGGCCATTTCATATAGAGCCCGGGGGATTCCACCACGCGCACTGCCTTACCAAATTGCAGCACCACGGCGGTCTGGGTCATGGATACGGAATAAAAGCTTGCCGACGCCAGCAGCACCAGCGCCAATACCGCAATGATCACACTCCAGGCCCAGTTCTTCATGAACTGGCTCCTGACACAGCGGCCGGCAGCGCCACCGGACTGATCGTCGGTGCGACCGGCGGGGCCACAGATACGGTCGGCGCGGTTTCTGCCGCTGAGCTCGTCGGGCTGCTGACCGCCGCAGGACTCCTGGCAGGCATATGGAGATTTATCACGGGCTGTCCCTTGCTCTCGACAATCACTTTCGGGGTATGGCTCAGAATGTCCTGCATGGTGCGCAAGTACATGCGCTCACTCACCACTTTCGGATTTTTCTGATAGGCCTGGAGAATGTCGGTGAAGCGTGCGCTGTCCCCCTTGGCCCGGTCGACCATCTGCTGTTTATAACCTTCGGCGTTCGTCACCATCGCGGCGGCCTCCCCCGTAGCTTTGGGAACGACTGCGTTCGCATAGGCCTGCGCTTCATCGCGCGTCCGTTCCATGTCTTCACGCGCCTTTACCACATCCGCAAACGCCGGCTGGACGACCTTGGGAGGCGTCACCTCCAACAGTTGGACCGAATCAACGCTCACGCCCGCGTGATAACGGCTCAGCAGGTTTTGGGTGATTTGCTGCACCTGTTGCTGAATGTCGCCTTTGCCGGAAGTGAGCAGACTGTCGATTTTGCTGCGTCCCACGACCTCCCGCATGGCGGATTCCGCACAGAAGGAAATCAACTGATCCGGATTTGCGGTAGCAAATAGGTAATCTCCTGCATTGGCGATGCGATACTGCACAGCGAAACGGACATCCACCACACTTTCATCGACGGTCAGCATCATGCCGGGATTCCGGGTGTCGGCAGCACCGCTATAGCCCAGAACCAGACGCCGGCTTTGCGCTACTTTGAGCAAGTATACCCTCTCAAAGGGGAAAGGGAGGCGGTAGTGTAAACCGGGTTGACTGATACCGACCTCTCTGCCAAAACGCAGTACCACGCCTTCTTCACCCGGTCCCACGACATAAATGCCGGAAGCAAACCAGAACAGGATCAGCACGGCAATCACCAGGAAAGGCAGGAGGTGCAGCCACTTGTAATCCATCTTCGGCCCACCGCTGCGCCCACCGCCCGAGCCGAAAATACCGCCCAGCTTTTTCAACTCCCGGGTAATTTTCTGAATATCGAAAACCGGCTTTTGCGCACCAGGACGCCGTCCCCAGGGGTTGTTATCGTTTTTGTTTCCGTTCCCGCCCGGATCACTCCACGGCATACTGCTCTCCTTCCTCAGCCATCAACCGGTATTGTAGGGGGCGCGTCCATCGCCTGACAACCGCTATCGCGCATCTGCGTATGCAGGCGCCGCCAGTTGAGACCATCAATGTCAAAAGTCAGATGTGTCCTGCCCTGCTCATCGAAACGCTCAGCGATAACACTGGCCAGACGATGTATCCGCGCACGCAGGGCTCCTTCTTCAGGCATCAGCGTCAGATCAGCGCGCAACATGGAGCGCCCCACACGCTGTGTCACGGCCTGCAGCAACTCGGGTATGCCGATACCCGAGTGCGCGCTGACACGCACCGCTGCCAGTTTGCCAGAGCTCTCATACACGTTTCCCGGCATATCTCCGGTGAGCTCCACCTTGTTCAGTACCAGCAGGCGGGGAATATCCTCCGCGCCAATTTCCCTCAACACCGCATCTACCGCGGCAATCTGGGCATCGCGATCAGGCGCGCTGCTGTCCACCACATGAAGAAGTAATTGCGCCTGGTTTACCTCTTCCAGTGTCGCGCGAAAAGCGGCAATCAAGTCGGTCGGCAAGTCGCGCAAGAAACCGACGGTATCGGCCAGGAGAATGGCTTCATGCCCCTCTATCTGCAAACGCCGGATGGCGGGATCGAGGGTCGCGAAAAGACGGTCCGCGGCGTAGCTGGAACTTTTGGTGAGGGTATTGAAGAGGGAGGATTTGCCGGCATTGGTATAACCGACCAAGGCGACCGTCGGCAGGGGTGCCCGCTGCCGCGCCCGCCGCTGTGTTGCCCGATGTGCAGCCACTTTGATCAGGCGCCCGCGCAGGGAAAGAATGCGTTCGCCGATGAGACGGCGGTCCGTTTCCAGCTGCGTTTCACCCGGACCCCGCAATCCGATGCCGCCGCGCTGGCGCTCCAGATGGGTCCAGCCGCGGACAAGGCGGGTACGAAGGCGCGTCAGTTGCGCCAACTCCACCTGCAGTTTGCCTTCATGGGTCCGCGCCCGCCGCGCAAAAATATCGAGGATGAGACCTACCCGGTCGACAACCCGGCAGTGGAGGGCGCCCTCCAGATTGCGCTCCTGCACAGGGCTCAAAACCCGGTCGAAAAGAACGAGATCCACGGACAATGCTGCAACTCGCTCCGCCAGTTCCGCCACCTTGCCACGCCCCAGAAAGGTCGCAGGATCGGGACGTCCGCGCTGAACGGAAAGCAGTTCCAACACATCCGCACCACTGTCGGTGGCCAGATGGAAAAACTCCGCCCCGGCGTCGGGATCCGCCTCTCCATGTAATACCACATGGACGAGCAGAATCCTCTCCCGGGGCGCGGCCACAGCGACTGCGGTATTCGCCAGAATCAGGCCTCTTCTTCGGTGCTGCTCTCACCTTCAGCTTCCGGCAAGGGCAAACGCACATCGCGACCAGGAACCACCGTGGAAATGGCGTGTTTATAAATCATCTGACTGACGTTATTGCGCAGTAGCACGACAAACTGGTCGAAGGACTCCACGAAACCTTGCAGCTTGATGCCGTTCACCAGATAGATGGCGACAGGAACATGTTCTTTACGCAAAAGATTGAGAAAAGGATCCTGAAGGACCTGTCCTTTTTGTTGTCCGGCCATTTTTATCTCCTTAAGACTGTCGCTTTATGGCGCTTTTAGATGTAGTGAAAAAGCCTGCGGGCCTCCTTCCACTTCGAGGCCATCAGCCTACCGCAAAAACAATCCGAATACCATGCATTGCGCGACATCGGGACGCGGCCTCGGGGCGAGGGTTGCGGAGACCAGCCTCACTGTGAATTGACCTGTCGCGCACTTGCCATTACGTTAGATGCAAAGCCAGCCGTCAAAAGTGATCTCGCGTGCCGTTCGGCTCCGCCCGCCCGGAGCCGAAAGCGGCAACAGGGGGTTTGCCAGGCGGTTTCCGGGCAGATCAGCCTCAAAGGAGACGAAATACGTGGAAAAAAAGGCCCTCAACGGTAAAGCGCTCCGTAACCGCGTCAAGTTGCTCGGCAACCTGCTGGGAGAGGTTCTGCGCGAACAGGCCGGGCATCGCGTATTCAACGCCGTGGAGCAACTGCGTCAGGGATACATTCGCCTCCACAAGCGGGAGGACCTTCGCCTCCGGGAGCGACTCGCCCGCTTTATCGACGCCCTTCCCCAGGACGATCTGGTCCTGGTCATCCGTGCGTTTAACACCTATTTCAGCTTGGTCAACATCGCCGAAGAGGAGTTCCAGCACCTGCACCGCCGCCGTCTGCTCCAAAAGGGAAGCATGCTGTGGACAGGGTCCTTCGAGGAAACCTTCCGCGAATTGCAAGGCCAGGGTATCAACCCCGGACAATTGCAATTTCTCCTGGATCAGATCCGTTATCTGCCGGTATTCACGGCACACCCCACGGAGTCCAAGCGCCGAACGGTCCTCCATGCCCTGCGCCGCATTTTCGTGACCAGCAAGATGCTCGACGATTCTGCGCTCAATGACGAAGAAGAACAGGAGGTGATGGACAACCTGCGGGCGCAGATCCAGATACTCTGGGAAACGGAAGAGGTGCGCACCAACAAGCCACAGGTGCAGGATGAGGTGGAAAACGGTCTGTTCTACTTCCGCGACAGCCTGTTCGAGGCGGTACCTCTCACTTATCGGGCCGCGCGCCGGGCCGCGCGCCGGGTTTTTGCAAATGCCGACATCGATATTCCCGCGTTTATCCGCTTTGGTTCCTGGATCGGGGGGGACCGGGACGGCAACCCCAATGTTACCGCGGCCATTACCGGCTGGGCTTTGCGCACCCAGAGCATTGAAGTATTGAAAGAATATCAGCAGCGTCTGAGCGACCTCTATCAGTTGCTCGGACATTCCAGCCGATTCTGTGCCATCTCTCCCGTTCTGCTTGCTTCATTGGAGCGTGATGCGGACGACTTTCCAGAACTTGCGGAGTGGGTGGACCAACGTTTCCCCAGTGAGCCCTATCGCCGCAAACTGCGGTACATGATGACCCGTCTCGACTTGCGTCTGCGCCAACTGGAAAACGGTCAGGTCTTGAATGAGTCGGCGGGCCCCGCCTATGCCGCAGCGGAGGATTTCCTTGATGACCTTTTGCTGGTACGTGACTCACTGCGTGGCCACAATGACGGGTATATCGCCGACAACGAGGTCCAGGAGATCATATGGCTGGTCCAGACCTTCGGCTTTCACCTGGCCAACCTGGACATCCGCCAGGAATCTTCCGTGCACTCCCGCACCATCGCCGAGCTTTTCGCCGGAATTCCAGGCTTCGCCAACTACGTGGAGCTTTCCGAAGAAGCGCGCATGCTGGCGCTCTCCGACGCGCTGCGCCGCCCCGGTCCGCTGGTGGAGCAAGCGCCTGACCTGTCCCCTATGGCGGCGGAAACCTGCGCGATGTTCCGCTGCATCGCCCAGCTACGGCGTGAAGTCAGCACCGCCGGCTTTGGCAACTACGTCATCTCCATGACCCATGAGGCAAGCCACATTATGGAGGTACTGGTACTTGCCAAGGAGTTCGGCCTGGCCGGATGGTCACGGCAGGGTCTCTACAGCGAGATCGCCGTTACCCCGCTGTTTGAAACCATTCACGATCTGGAGCGTATGGATACGGTGATGTCCACCCTGCTGGACAACCCGGTTTACGCCAAGATTCTCGGCAGTCAGGATGACATCCAGGAGGTGATGCTGGGCTATTCCGACTCCTGCAAAGATGGCGGCATACTTTCTTCCAGTTGGTCCCTGTATCAGGCCCAGCTACGGCTGGCAGCCCTGGCAGACAAACGGAAGATACGGATTCGGGTTTTTCACGGTCGCGGCGGCAGTGTGGGCCGTGGCGGTGGCCCCACCTATGAAGCCATACTGGCACAACCACCAGATACGGTACGCGGGCAGATCAAAATTACCGAACAGGGCGAGGTGCTTTCCTTCAAGTACGCCAATCTGGAGACTGCGGTGTATGAACTGACCGTAGGTACGGCGGGTCTCATCAAGGCGAGCATAGGACTGGTTCGGTCAGCATCTGGTGACAACCCGGACCATCTGAAAATCATGGCGGAACTCACCAGGACTGGGGAGGCTGTATACCGCGATCTCACGGAAGGCACCCCAGGGTTCATGGATTATTTCTACGAGGCCACCCCCCTCAACGAAATCGCCCACATGAACATCGGCTCGCGCCCCTCCCATCGCCAGCGCGGCGATCGCTCCATGTCCTCCATCCGCGCCATTCCGTGGATATTTGCCTGGGCTCAGTCACGACATGTTCTTCCGGCATGGTACGGCCTCGGTTCCGCCCTCGCCCGCTGGCGGGAGGACAAGCCGGAACGTTTGCAGGCACTACAGGACATGTACCGGCACTGGCCGTTCTTTCGGGCGCTCATGGGGAATATCGGCATGGCGATGGCCAAGACCGACATGGCGATTGCCGGAGAATACGCAGGCTTACCCAACGACCGGGACGCCGCCATCGCAATCTACCGTAAAATTCAGGCAGAATTTGAAAGCAGTCAGGCGGAGATGCTCGCCATCGTCGGGGCTGACCATTTGCTTGCCGACAACCCAACCCTGGCGTTCTCCCTGCAACGGCGCAATGTGTATATGGAGCCTCTGAATCATATTCAACTCGCGTTGCTGCGGCGCTATCGCAACGACGAGACCCCCCCGGAATTCCGGGAGATATGGCTGGATCCCCTGCTGCGCACCATCAACGCCATATCCGCCGGTCAGCGCAATACTGGTTAAGGACGCGTGCGCATGGCCTTACCCGAACTGATTCTGGCCTCTACCAGCCCTTACCGGCGGGACCTCCTGCGCCGGCTGCAGATCCCATTTCGGGTGGAGACTGCAGCGGTGGATGAAACCCCCTTTCCGGACGAAACCCCTGAAACACTGGTGTGCCGTCTGGCGGATGCCAAAGCGCTGGCCGTCGCCCAACGCTTCCCGCAGGCAGTGGTGATTGGTGCCGATCAGATGGCCGTCTGCGCCGGCCGCGTTCTCGGCAAGCCAGGAAATATCGAACAGGCGGTTGCGCAACTGACCTGGATGCAGGGCCAGGCGGTGGATTTTTTGAATGGTGTGACGGTGGTCGCCCCGTCTGGTACGGAAGCGTTTCTGGTGCCATATCGTGTCGTCCTGTACGCACTGACCCATGCGGAGATCCGTCGCTACGTGGAACGGGACATGCCTTTGGACTGTGCCGGAAGTTTTCGCTCCGAAGGGCTGGGAATCAGCCTGGTGGAACACATGGAAGGCGAGGATCCCAACGCCCTGATGGGTTTACCGCTGATCGCCGTCTGCCGGGCATTGCGCAACCTCGGTTACCCGTTGCCATAATATCCGGAAACGAATTAAAAAAGGGGCATCCAGCGACGCCCCTCCGAGTTTGCAAAAACAAGTGGCTTAACCCCAGCCGTCTCCGCCATCATCCATACCGAAATCATCATTGGATGCCAGTTGATCGTTGCCCCAGGAGTCATTCGTCAGGCCGAGAGCATCATTGCCGCCGTCACTGCCCACATTACCCGCCTCGCTGCCATGTCCGAAAAGGCTTCCGGCCAGCGCCTGCCCGGCCGCCAGTCCTGCCCCCACCCCCACGCCGGTGGCAATGCCGGATGCCAGACTCGACCCCAACCCGCCGCCTTGCTGCGGCATACCACCGCCCATGGTACCCCCGCCGGGATACATCGGCCCATTGGGCCCGTACCCATTCGTACCACCGAAGGGCCCGGAAGGCTGTCCGCGGTACAACATCCCGGGCTGTTGGCGCCGCCGCCGAAGCATGGAGATCAGCGCGATCAAGGCTACCAGTCCGAGGAAAAAGGCCAGCACAGCACCCCAGTGACCGCCTTTGCCGACCGGTTTGTCAACATGGCGCTGCAGAGACTGCTTAAAAGTTGTCAACACCTGCGGTTTGACAAAGGGCATGGTCGGCGCTAGCTGTTCCGCTTTCGCCAAAGCCGCGCCGGCCCCGGCCCAGTCACCCTGACGCGCAAGAATTCGCGCTTCCACATACTGTGCTTCCGCAGATTGCGGATGCGCAGCCAACACCTCCCGCATCATGCCTTGCGCCTGGCTCAGGTGACCCGCCTGTACGGCCTGGGCAACCTGGGCTACGCTGGGCTCGGCCCATGCAGCAGGCGCTGCCAGCAGCCAAAGCATGGCAATGGCTCCAAAAAATTTTGTCTTCATACGCTCCTCCAATCAAAATCCTCGGCTTCCAATATGGGGTGAAACTCTCTCTAATTCAAGAGGTGATATATACTTCTTTAGGACAGATCATTCCGGCCCCGATGCAACTTTGCGGGCGTCCAACGTGCGCCGACGGAATTAAGGATGGGGTCGGTTTGACAGAAAGGGGGGATTCTCGCCATTATACTGACCAGTCGGTACAGGCCGTTGAGAGGTGTCGTTGTGCAAAAACCACTACCAAGACCCGTCGCTACGGTACTGGCAACGGCACTTGCGGGAAGTCTGGCGGCCTGTAGCTTTGAGCCGCCGCTGCGCGTTCCCCAGGCACCGGCCGACAAAACACCTTACACGGCGGGCATCAGCCCCAAAGAAACCGTGGCTCCGGGCGGCCCTTCCGGTCACGCCCAGAAGATCGCGTATGGCAAAGAGCTGCACGAGGAGTGGTGGAAACTCTTTCACTCCAAGGCGCTCGACGAATTAATCGCGACAGGCCTGAAAAACAGCCCGACCATCGCCCAGGCTCAGGCCCAGTTGAAACAGGCCGAGGCCACCGCGCGCGCGAACGCCAGCATCTTCTATCCACAGGTCACCGGCAATCTGCAGGCTAATCGGAGCAAAGCTAGCGCGGCAGCCTTTGGTGGCAGCAGTGGATTTCACTATTCCCTGATTACCGGAAGCGTCGGCGTTTCCTATTACCCGGACATTTTTGGTGTCAACCGTCTGGTCTATCGCAACAGTGAGGCTTTGGTAAAATATCAGCAGTGGGAACTGGAAGCGGCACGATTGACCCTGACCGGTAACATCGTCACCACTGCCGTCAGCGAGGCGGCGACAGAGGGGCAAATTCGCGCCACCCGGGCCATCGTCGCCCAGGAGCGGCAACTTCTGGAACTCACCGAGAACCAGTACAAGGCGGGCGCCGTGGACTATCTCAGTGTCGTCACCCAGCGCAGCCAACTGGCCAGCGAATTGGCGACGTTGCCCCCGCTGAAGCAGCAACTCGCCGTCTATCGCCATGAACTGGCCATTCTCGTGGGCGCTTTTCCCGCAGATGCTAGGCGGCAGCCCTTTACCCTGACCGAATTGCAACTACCCGAAGAATTGCCGGTGAGCCTCCCCTCGCAATTGCTCAAACAGCGTCCGGATATCCGCGCTGCACTTTCGCAAATGAAGGCCGCAAATGCGGTCATCGGCGAGGCAAGGGCGCAATTCTACCCTACCGTTCAGCTTACTGCGGCGTTTGGCGATACGGCGAGTCATCCCGCGCTGTTTTTCAACCCCGTCAGCAGCATATGGAGCCTGGTAGGTGCCGTGTCCCAGCCGATTTTCGAGGGCGGCAAACTGGAAGCTCAGAAAGCCGAGGCCCATGCCGCCTATGATGCGGTTTATGCCGCCTACCGCAGCACGGTGCTGAACGCCTTCGACCAGGTGGCCAACGCCTTGCGCGCCGTGGAACATGACGCGCAGACCCTTGCTGCGCAACGCGCGGCACTACAGGCCGCAGCGGAAGCACTGCGGCTGGCGCAGGCGAGTTATCGTGCGGGTGCATCTGACTATCTCACCCTCCTCACTGCAGAAGTGCAGTATGACAACGCCAAAATTGCCGAAATAACCGCTAGGTCGCAGCGCTATCAGGATACGGCCGCGCTGTTGGTCGCATTGGGCGGCGGCTGGTGGAACAAAGCCGACAGGAAGTCAACGCCCGTAAATACACAGGGCAAGCCTCATCCCTCTGCTGGCGCGTTGCCGGTAACACAGGTAAAGCCATGAGCCATTCAGCATTCAACACAGCCATCCGCCGCGGAGACTGGTCATGAAGAAAGCATTTGTCATTGTCATTCTTGTATTGCTGATCCTTTTCGGCGGTATTTTCGGCTTCAAGCTCTACGGCAACTATATGATGCACCAGGCCCTGGCGCATATGCCCGTACCGGTCGTCAGCGTCAGCGCCAGCAAGGTGGTAGAGCGGGAGTGGCACCCGGAAGTAACTGCCGTGGGATCGTTTGCCGCCATCCAGGGTGTGGAGGTGACGCCCCAGTTGGGCGGTGCCATTACCGGTATCTATTTTCATTCCGGAGAATACGTCAAGGCCGGTACCCCTCTGATCCAGATCGACAACAGCAACCAGTTGGCGCAACTGGCCAGCGACGAGGCTCAGCGGCGATTGGCCCAGATCAATCTCCGCCGGACGCAGACGCTCATCGCCACCAAGGCCGCCAGCCAGTCTCAGCTCGATTCCGCGGTGGCCAGCTACCAAAGCGCGGTCGCCGCCGTAAAAAATGACCACGCCACTCTCGCAAAACTCGCCATCCGCGCGCCCTTCAGCGGCTATCTCGGAGTTCGCCAGGTAGACCTGGGGCAATACATCATCCCCGGGACCGCCATGGTGGATCTCCAGTCCTGGGATCCCCTCTTTGTGAACTTTACGGTGCCTCAGAGTGATTTCGCCCGCATCCATGTAGGCACACCCGTTCAGGTGGAGGTGGACAGTTATCCCGGCCAGACCTTCAGCGGCAAGATCACCGCCATGGGGGCGGCCATCAATACCGCCACGCGCCAGATTGACGTCCAGGCCACGGTGCCTAATCCAAAAACCATCCTGCGCCCGGGTATGTTCGGGAATGTCACGGTGATCGAGAAAAGGCTGGAGAAAGTGTTGACCGTACCGGCCAGCGCCATCACCTATAATACCTTCGGTGACTTTGTCTATGTGGTGGAGAAAAAAACCATCCATGGCAAGGAAAGCCAGATCGCCCTCCAGCGCATCGTCAAGACCGGTATCCAGCGAGGCAGCGAGGTACAGATTCTGTCGGGGCTGCGTGCGGGAGAGCTGGTGGTCACCGGGGGGCAGATCAAGCTCCACGAGGGTAGTCCTGTCAAAATCCCCGCCAGCGGCAAAGCCTGAGGATGGCGGCGATGAAATTTACGGATATCTTCATTCATCGACCGGTTCTGGCTACGGCCTTGAGTCTGGTGATCCTCCTTCTCGGATTACGGGCTTATACCGAAATGACGGTGCGCGAGTACCCGGCCATCACCAACACCGTGGTTACGGTAACCACGGCCTACCCCGGCGCCAATCCCAACACCATCCAGGGCTTCATCACCACCCGGTTGGAGCGGGTGATCGCCAGCGCCCCCGGCATCGACTACATGACCTCCAACAGTTCCGAGGGCATGTCCACCATCACCGTGTACATGAAACTGAATTACAGCCCCGACGCGGCGGTGGCCAATATCCAGTCGAAGGTCCAGCAGGTGACCAACGAACTGCCCGCCGGCAGCCAGTTGCCGGTGATCAACGTGACCGTGGGCAATACCACGGATCTCATGTATATCGCCTTTTACAGCAACCAATTGAACCAGCAGCAGATTACCGACTACCTCCTGCGGGTGGTCCAGCCCAAGCTCGCGGCGGTCAGCGGCGTGGGTCAGGCGCAGATCCTGCCGCCCGGCTCCGGGAACGGCAATACGTATTCCATGCGCGTCTGGCTCAATCCCCGGAAGATGGCAGCCCTCGGGATCAGCGCGTCCCAGGTATCCCAGATTCTGGCCGCCAACGACTTCATCTCGGCGGTAGGGAGCACCCGGGGGACCGAGACGGGGGACACTATCGTCGCGACCACCAACCTCCATGACGCGGCGCAGTTCCGCAACCTCGTGGTCAAAAATGTGGGTAATACCATCATCCGCCTCAAGGACATCGCCCAGGTAGAACTCGGAGCGCAGAATTACGATTCCAGCGCTTATTTTGACGGCAAACCGGCGGCTTTCGTCGGTATTCAGGAGGCACCGTCGGCCAACTCGCTGAATGTCGCGGCGGGAGTCAAGGCGGCCCTGGCTGAACTCGGCACTGCCCTTCCGCCGGGCATGCACATGGCCATCCCCTACGACGCAACGGACTACATCAAGGCCTCCATCAACGACGTTCTCATAACGATCGGTATCACGCTGGCAGTGGTGGTTCTGGTGATCTTCCTCTTCCTGGGTTCCTTCCGTTCGGTGCTCATCCCGGCGGTGGCCATTCCCCTGTCCATCATCGGTGCCGGCTTCATCATGTGGGCCATGGGCTTCACCATCAACCTGCTCACCCTGCTCGCCATCGTTCTGGCCATCGGCCTGGTGGTGGATGACGCCATCATCGTGGTGGAAAACGTGCACCGTCACATCGACGAGGGCAAAAGCCCCCTCCAAGCGGCCTTGATGACTGGTCGGGAGCTGGGTACCGCCATCGTGGTGATGTCCACCACGCTGATCGCCGTCTTTGCCCCCATCGGCTTCATGAGCGGTCTGACCGGCAGTCTTTTCAGCGAGTTCGCCTTTACGCTGGTGGCTACCGTGGTGGTTTCCATGGTGGTGGCGCTGACCCTGTCGCCCATGCTCAGCAGCAAGATACTCCGAGCCAGCAGCGCGCATGGATTCGCCCACTTCATCGATACCCGCTACGAGGAACTGCGCCGCCTGTACGATCGGCTGCTCCGGGGTAGCCTCAACTTCGTGCCGGTGACCCTGCTTTTTGCCGCCGTGATATTCGTGAGCATTTATTTCCTCTTCACCACGAGCAAACAGGAACTGGCGCCGCAGGAAGATCAGGGTATCATTTTCAATATGGGTACGGGCGCGCCCAACATCACCCCGGAACTACTGAGCAAGTACGGCATGAAAATCGTCCATGACCTGGGCAGGTATCCGGAGACCAAGGCCGTCTTCATGGTCACGGGGATATCCGTTGGCAGTGGTGGCGGAACGAACAGTCTCATCGCCGGCATGCGGCTGAAAAACTGGGACAAGCGATCGGTAACCGCCATGCAGTTGGCGCCCCAGGTACAACAGCAAATGAACGGGATCACCGGTCTGCAGGTGGCGTCGTTCCAACCGCCGTCCCTGCCAGGGTCCGCCGGGGGGCTGCCGGTTCAATTCGTGCTGCAGTCGAGTGGAGGTTACGACAAGCTGGACCAGGTGGCCAACGATGTCATCGACCGCGCCCAGAAAAGCGGCCTGTTCGTCTACGTGACCAAGGATCTGCGCATCGACAATCCGGAAATCGTCCTTCACATCCATCGCAATATGGCCGCCAACCTCGGCTTGACCATGGCGAATATCGCGCAGGATCTGCAACCGCTGCTTGGCGGCAATTACGTCAATCGATTTGATCTGAAAGGCCGGAGCTATGAAGTGATCCCGCAGGTGCCGGACCACTTCCGCGCCAACCCAGGCATGCTCAAGACCTACTACGTAGCTACTGCAACGGGGCAGATGGTGCCGCTATCCACCCTGGTGTCGGTGGAAACGGAGGTGCAACCGCAGTTTCTGCCGCAGTTCCAGCAGCTCAATTCCGCCACCATTCAGGCGGTGCCCGCCCCCGGTGTGACCCTCGGCCAAGCATTGGCTTATCTGAAAACCCAGGCCCAGAACATTATGCCCAAGGGCTTCTCCATCGACTACTCCAGCCAGTCGCGGCAGTATATGCAGGAGAAAAGCGGGCTGCTGGTTACCTTTGCCTTGGCCATCCTCCTCATTTATCTGCTCCTCGCCGCGCAATTCGAGAGCTTTCGCGATCCGCTCATCGTGCTCATCACGGTGCCTATGTCCATCAGCGGGGCGCTGATCTTCATCAGTCTGGGGCTGGCCACCATCAACATCTACACCGAAGTGGGCCTCATTACTCTCATTGGCCTCATCGCCAAGCAAGGCATCCTCATCGTCCAGTTCGCCAACCAGATCCAGCGACACGAAGGGCTGGACAAGCGCTCCGCCGTGGAAAAAGCCTCCAGCATCCGCCTGCGGCCCATTCTCATGACCACCGGTGCGATGGTGCTGGGCGTATTGCCCCTCTTGCTGGCGAGTGGAGCCGGGGCGGTCAGCCGCTTCGACATGGGTCTGGTAATCTTTACCGGGCTGGCTATCGGGTCTTTTTTCTCGCTCTTCGTTGTGCCAGCCATCTATATGATACTCGCCAAGGATTTACGGGAACCTCAAAATTCCCGGGAAGCCTGAAACGACTGTTTCATCTTGTTGGACATCATGGGCCGGGGTACCCTTCAGTGCCCCGTTGTAGCTTGACAAAAGAAGAGGCCGCCCGAAGAATATCCGGCGAACATGGCTCTCGTTTTCCGGGATGCTCCGTTTTGCCGCCACCTCGCCGGTTGACGCGCCCACTTTTCACACAGGTAACTTTTTCATGGGTGAGCATTTTTTCCTGAGTAGCGAGACCTCGCCAAAGAGGCCCAAGTGACTGCACGACGCATTGATGGCAAAGCCATCGCGCAAAAAATACATGCCGATATTTCCCTTCGCAGCCATGCCTTTCTCCGCCAATGGGGGCGCTCCCCCGGCCTTGCGGTAGTACTGGTCGGCGCTGATCCGGCCTCCCGGATTTATGTACAGAAAAAGCGGGAGACCTGTGCTTCGGTGGGAATTGCCTCATTCTCCGCCAATTTGCCAGCAGACACTAATCCACAACAACTTCTGGCCCATATTGGGGAGCTGAATGTCAATGACGCAGTCGACGGCATCCTGGTGCAACTGCCACTCCCTCCCCATTTTGATCCGGAAGAAATCATCGAAGCCATCGCGGTGGAAAAAGACGTGGATGGTTTCCACCCCTACAATATTGGCCGTCTCGCCTTGCGCGCGCCATTGCTTCGCTCCTGCACACCTGCGGGCATCATGACCCTCCTTCAGGAATCTGGCATCGATATCAAGGGAAAAGAGGCGGTAATCGTTGGTGCCTCCAATATCGTCGGGCGCCCCATGGCATTGGAACTTCTCCTCGCCGGCGCAACGGTGACCGTCTGTCATCGCTTTACCCGGGACCTGGCGGCTCATGTAGGGCGCGCCGAACTGCTGGTTGCGGCGGCCGGCAAACCGGGGTTGATCTCTGGTGCGTGGATTCGTGAGGGCGCGGTGGTGATCGATGTAGGAATCAACCGTCTTCCGGATGGGCGGGTGACCGGCGACGTGGACTTTGCCGGCGCAGAGCAGCGTGCGGCGTGGATCACCCCGGTCCCCGGCGGGGTCGGACCCATGACTGTGGCTACCCTTCTGCAGAACACCCTGATCGCCGCGGAGCACCGCATGGGGGCACCGCATGTCTGAGGTGCCTGCGCCGGAAAAAGCCCGTTCCGCGCCGCCTCTCGACAGCCCTGAGCTGTACTTCAACCGAGACCTCAGCATCCTCGCCTTCAACCAGCGGGTACTGGCCCTGGCTGACGACCAGCGCGTACCGCTGCTGGAACGTTTACGCTACCTGACCATCGTTTCCAGCAATCTGGACGAATTTTTTGAAGTGCGCATGGCCGGACTGTTGCAGCGGCTTAAATTCGGCGCCGGCCCCTTGGGACCGGACATGCTTGGGCCCCAACGCGAAATCGAGGCAGTAGCGAAAAAGGCCCATGAAATCATTTCCGAACAATACCGATGCCTGAATCAGCGCCTGCTGCCCGCTCTGGCTAAGGAAGGTATTCGCTTGTTGCGCCGCCGCGAATGGCGGGCAGCGCAGAAACGTTGGATCAGCAATTATTTCCAGACGGAGGTGCTGCCTCTGCTCACTCCCCTGAGCCTCGACCCCGCCCACCCCTTTCCCAAGGTACAGAACAAAGGGCTGAATTTCGCTATCGTTCTGGAAGGCCAGGATGCTTACGGGCGACACAGCCCCATCGCCATCGTACAGGCGCCACGCATTCTCCCCCGCATCATCTGGATTCCGCAACATCTGGCGGGTCCGAATGATTTCGTGTTTCTCTCCTCCGTCATCCACGAACATGTGCAGGCGCTCTTTCCGGGTCTGACCATCCAGGGTTTTTATCAGTTTCGGGTGACGCGCAACAGTGAACTCTTTGTGGATGAGGAAGAGGTGGACAATCTCCTCGACGCGCTGGCCGATGAATTACCGCTACGCCCCTTTGGCGAGGCGGTACGGCTGGAGGTCGCTAACAATTGTCCGCGGGAAGTGGTGGAATATCTTCTGAAACATTTTGAACTGAGCGAGAGCAACCTGTATTCATTGCAGGGTCCCGTGAATCTGTCACGGTTGGCGGCCATCATCGAAATGGTCCCCCGCCCCGACTTGCTTTATCCGCCCTTCATACCGGGGCTGCCAGCGGTTTGTTCACACCCCGAGAACATATTCGCGCATCTACGGGAGGCGCCCATCCTGCTCCATCACCCATACCAGAGCTTCAACCCGGTTCTGGATTTCCTCCGCCAGGCGGTCAGCGATCCAAAAGTCATCGGCATCAAGCAGACGCTGTACCGTACCACCCCCGACTCCCCGGTCATCGACGCGTTGATAGAAGCGGCCATGGCCGGGAAACAGGTCACGGCAGTGGTCGAACTCAAGGCCCGCTTTGACGAAGCCAATAACATCCGGATGGCCGAGCGTCTGGAAGAAGTGGGTGTGCAGGTGGTATACGGCGTGGTCAATCACAAGGTGCATGCCAAGATGATTCTCATCCTGCGCCGGGAGGAGGACGGGATCCGCCTCTACGGGCACTTGGGTACGGGCAATTATCATCCCCGCAATGCGCGGATTTACACTGATCTCAGCCTGCTCACGGCAAATCCCGACATCACGGCGGACATGAATGACCTGTTCATGCATATCACTG
Organism: Acidithiobacillus ferrooxidans ATCC 23270; assembly: GCF_000021485.1. Classification (NCBI taxonomy): domain Bacteria; kingdom Pseudomonadati; phylum Pseudomonadota; class Acidithiobacillia; order Acidithiobacillales; family Acidithiobacillaceae; genus Acidithiobacillus; species Acidithiobacillus ferrooxidans. The sequence continues at coordinate 1,629,675 of NC_011761.1, read as the reverse complement.
GCATGGGCAAGGCACCACAATTGCGCTGTCTGCTGCAGAGTCCCTTTACGATGTTCCAGGGCATACAGGAAGCCATCGATACGGAGATCCGTCACGGAAGCAAAGGTCGCATCATCGTGCGGGTGAACGCGCTGGTCGAACCCGATCTGATTCGCGCCCTGTACCGGGCCTCCCAGGCCGGGGTGGAAATCGACCTGGTGGTGCGCGGCGCCTGTGCCCTGCGCCCCGGCATCCCAGGTGTCTCCGATCATATCCGGGTACGTTCCATTGTCGGCCGTTTCCTCGAACACAGTCGCGTCTATTACTTCGGAAACAACGGGCATCCCCGTCTCTGGATATCGAGCGCCGACTGGATGGGACGCAATCTTTTCCGCCGTCTGGAAGTCGCAGTACCCATTACCGACCCCGACTTGCGCGCCCGCATACTCACGGAAACCCTTCAGCTATACTTGGAAGACGACTGTAACGCTTGGGCGATGCGTGCGGATGGTGATTATGAATTTTTACGCAACCCCCTGGATGCCAACTGCAAATCCGCACAGGACCGTCTGCTGGAACACTACAACAGGAGCAGTCATTATGGGTGAGAGGCGCGAGCAGTGATCCGGGTGCTGGTGCTCAACAGTAAAGGAGGTGCCGGAAAAACAACCGTCGCCACCAATCTCGCCAGCCTGCTGGCACTGCGCGGTTCGGTGCTCCTCGCCGACCTGGACCCACAGCGCTCGTCCAGCACCTGGGCCGGGCGACGATCGGAACACCTCCCCAAGCTGTCCGTCATTACCGATGCCGACCGGGATTTCCGCGATTATCCACCCACGGATTTCGTGGTCTTTGACGCCCCTGCCGGTCTCAAGAAAGGGCGTCTGGAAGACATGCTGGGGGAGGTGGAAGCGTTGCTGGTGCCCATCGGACCATCTTCCTTCGATATGGACGCCAGCCGCGTCTTCCTGGAACAACTGAAGGAAATAAAACGCTTTCGTAAGGGAAAGGTGCGCATGGGCGTGATTGCCAACCGGGTGAATGCGCGTACCAAGGGCGGACAGCATTTGCAGACCTTTCTTGCGGATTTGCAATTGCCGGTAGTGGCCACCCTGCGCGACAGCGAACTTTATGTGAGGGCGGCGCAACTGGGTGCGGGAGTGGCAGACCTACGCGCCGCCGAAACCCGGGCCGATCTGCCGCAATGGGCGCAGATTCTGCGTTTCGTGATGGAAGGGAAATATGGAACAGGAGCTTAAACTGCAAATACTGGACCCATCCCCTGTCACCTGGGAAAGGATTTGCAAATTCCCTCTGCTCGCACTGGGGAAAGCCCCTACCCTGAAACTGCATGCGGTCTATTATGACAGCCGGGACGGCGCCTTGCGGCGCGCGAAGCTCGCGTATCGGGTGCGTCGAGAAGGTAAGGAGTGGGTCGCCACCCTCAAGGCCGATGGACAGTCCGTGGGCGGATTGCATCAGCGCCCCGAATGGAATGTCACCGTTTCCTCCTCCGCAGCGGACCTCCGGGTGTTTACCGACCCGGACGCCGCGGTATTGCTGGCACCCTTTCTGGATTTGGCTCTGCAGGCCATCCTCGAAACCCGTTTTGAGCGGCTGGAAAGCCGGGTGGATTGTGCCGATGGCAGTCAGATAGTAGTCGCCCTGGATCGTGGAGAAATCCTTGCCAGCGGCCTGTGCGAACCGATTCTCGAAATCGAGCTGGAGTTGGCGACCGGGGAGCCTGCTGCGATATTGGAGATGGGCGCGGAGCTATGCGCCCATCTGCCGTTGCTGCCTGATGGGGAGAGCAAGATGTTCCGGGGGTTGCGTCTGGCCGGACTGATACCAGCCGATGCCGTTGCGCTGGGGGACAAAACACCACCGCTGCGCCGACACGAAAATGCCGGGAAGGCACTTAGCCGCCTGTTGATCGCACAATGTCAGCAGGCCCTCACCGCCGCCAGGCAGCATGCGGCCGGTAACAGCCCGGAGACCTTTCATCAGTTGCGCAAAGCTGTCCGCAGCCTGCGCGCAGTGCTGCGATTCTGCCGGGCGCTGGATACCGACAAGCGTCTGGAGGGTGTCCGTCAGGAATTGGCGGACTGGTTTCATCAGCAAAGTATACGGCGCGATCATGAAGTGCTGGCCGAATACTGGGCGACTTTGGCTGCCGGGACAGGCACAGAGGTCGCGCCCCTGTACACCTGGTTGAGCGCGCAGGCCGAAACCACCCCTGCCGGACTGGGTCACCTCGCCGCTACGATACTGCAGATCTGGGCGCTGCTGCTGCGTGCCGCATTGCACAGTGACGAAGACCTCCAGCACTACGCGGAAATGCATTTGCGGCGTCAGGACCGCAAATTGACGGCGGCGGGTGCTGCGGCCCAAACCCCCGCCGAGCTTCATGCCCTGCGCATTCGCATCAAGAATTGGCGCTATGTAATTCTCGCACTAGGAGATATGTGGCCCAGCAAAGACAGCAAGGCGCTGATCAAGACCCTCTCCGCCCTGCAAAAAATCTCCGGCGCAATGCATGACGCAGATATGGCAGGGCAGCATCTTGCAGGACTGGCTACCAGCCGCAGGCACGGGCTCGCCTTCAATGCGGGGATGCTGATGGGCTATCTCCATGCCCGGGAGGTCCGGCAACACAAAAAATTCTCCCGGCACTGGAAACGGCTGGAGAGCATCCCCCGTCCGTGGAACTGATGCGTCGACATCCCTTCAGTCTCTTTGCATGATGCCGATGTCTACTCTGGATGGGAACGCTGTATGACTTCTGCCAGATCGCGGGAAAGCCCAGGCTTACCAGCCAATATTTTCAAGGCCGTCACCATCGCCTGCTGACGCGGGGCATCGTAACGCTGCCAACGACTGAGGGGTGTCGCCAGGCGCGCCGCCGTCTGCGGATTGATGTCATCCAGACGGCGGATCTGCTCGGCAAAGAACGTATAACCGGAGCCATCCGCCGCATGGAAAACCGTGGGATTGGCGGCAAACGCACCGAGTACCGCACGCACCCGATTGGGCACCCGCCAGTCGAAGGCGGGATGCACCAGCAGATGTTCCACCTGCCGCAAGGTTTTCGGGTAGGGCGCAGCCGCCTGTATGGCAAACCATTTGTCGATCACCAGCGGGTATTCGTGCCACCTTTGGTAAAAGTCGAGGATGACGTCTTCGGCATCATGATGCCGGTGTTGCGCCAGCAACTGGAAAGCTGCCAGTCGGTCCGTCATGTTATCGGCCTGTATATATTGCTGACGGGCGTGCAGGATCGCTCCTTCGCGGCTGTTGCCCTCACCGGCGATGAGATAAGCCAGAGCCAGGTTGCGCAGGCGCCGGCGACCGATGGACAGACCGTCGCGCTGATAGGCGGCAGCAAGATCGTGATACAGACCGGTCCATTCCTTTGCGAAATGTCTGCCGATGGCACGCATCATCCCGTCCCGGGCCCGGTGGATGGCCTCGACGGCGACTACAGGCATCTGTTCACCAATATAATCCTCGCCGGGGAGCGTCAACAGTTCGGCACAAAAGGCGGGGTCCACCTGACGGTCCGCCAGCGTCGCTGCGACGGCGTTCCGTAATGTGATGGGCAATGGTGCGACCGATGAATCCGCCACAGCGGCGAGCAAGGCTTTTACAGCAAGGTCCTGCATGCTTTCCCAGCGATTGAAGGGATCATCATCGTGGCGTGCCAGAAAACCATGGGCGTCGTCATCCAGAGAGTCCTGCAGCCGCACCGGGGCGGAGAAGCCGCGCAGAAGGGAAGGAATCACCGGACCCGGCAAGTTCGCAAAGTTCCAGGATTGCTCCGACTGCTCCAGCAACAATACCGTTTCGGAGGCACCCCCGACAACCTCCAGAGGCACACGTTGCCCTTGGGTGTTGAGCAACGCCATACGAACCGGGATCGGCACCGCCTCTTTCACGGGTTGACCGGGGGTTGCCGGGGTTTCCTGATGCAGGGTAAGGGTATAGCTGTGCCGGGCAGGATCGTAGCTGCCTGTAGCCCGTACCACGGGCGTCCCCGCCTGGCCATACCAGCGCCGAAATCCGGAGAGGTCACGCTGGTTGGCGTCTTCCATGGCGGCAATAAAGTCCTCTATGGTTACCGCATGGCCGTCGTGACGCTCGAAATACAGATCCATACCCTTCCGAAATGGCACATTGCCAAGCAGGGTGTGCATCATTCGCACCAATTCGGCGCCTTTTTCATAAACCGTGGCGGTGTAGAAATTGTTGATCTCGGAATAGGCATCGGGCCGCACCGGGTGGGCGAGCGGACCAGCGTCTTCCGGGAACTGGGCGGCACGCAGGCGGCGTACATCGCCGATGCGCTGGACACCGCGGGAATTTTGATCGGCACTGAATTCCTGATCGCGAAACACCGTCAGGCCTTCTTTGAGACTGAGCTGAAACCAGTCGCGCAAGGTCACCCGATTGCCGGTCCAGTTGTGGAAATATTCGTGGGCGATAACCGACTCGATACCCTGATAGTCGCTGTCCGTAGCTGTTTCCGGGCTAGCGAGCACATACTTGGCATTAAAAATATTGAGGCCTTTATTCTCCATCGCGCCCATATTGAAGCTGTCGGTAGCGACGATCATATAGCGGTTTAGATCGTATTCCCGGCCGTAGACCTCTTCGTCCCAGCGCATGGCGTGTTTGAGGCTGTCCATGGCCTGGGCGCAGGCACCGGTATCGCGTTCGGCCACATAGATTTCCAGGGCTACTTCCCGGCCGGAAGCAGTGCGATACCGGTCGCGGACTACCGCCAGATCCCCGGCCACCATGGCGAAGAGGTAGGCCGGCTTGGGATAGGGGTCTTCCCAGCGGGCCCAGTGCCAGCCACCCTCTTCAACACCCGTGGCCATACAGTTGCCATTGGCGAGCAATACCGGGCAACTGTCCTGCGGGGCGTGCAGGGTCACCGTGAAGCGGGCGAGGCAGTCGGGGCGATCCAGGTAATAGGTGATACGCCGGAATCCCTCCGCTTCACATTGGGTCAGAAACTGCCCGCCCGCATGATAGAGACCGGAAAGCGCGGTGTTGGCCCGAGGATGGATACGTACCCTGCTTTCCAGAATGAAGGCTTCCGGAGGATTCAGCAAGAGCAAACCACCCTCGGTCAGCCGATATGCGCTTTCTGCCAGCGCCTGGCCATCCCGCTGGAGACCCAACAGTTCCAGAGACTCGCCATCCAGATGCAGTTCCGCGACCGGCTCCGGTGCGATGCGATGCAACTGAAGGCGGGTGTGTACTTCGGTATTGTCTGGATCCAGGCGCACATCCAAGGCGATTTCGGAGACTTGATAGCTGGGAGCCTGGTAGTCTCCACGCCGGATTACCGTCGCTTTCGATCCCGAGATATTCACTTCCGGCACGCTCCATTTTGCAGATTACCGATATGCGCAGCAAAATCCATGAAGCTCTCTTTGCCCAGGCCATGTACCAAGGTCGGCTCACCCTTTGAATTACAGTAAATCAGGGTGGGGGTAGCCATTTCACCGCTTTCACCCAATAGCCTGGTATTGTTTTCTACCGCACTGAGGGTGGCGGCGGCGGGATTTTGCGCCGGTGCAATCCCCCCCTCTTCCGTCACCGCATCAAAGCCCTTTTCGTTCTTCGCCATGGCGGCAGCGGGGTCTGCGGCACCAAGAATGGCTGCGGCCTTCGGCATGCTGCTCGGCTTGAGAAAAGCCACCACCACATAACGTACTCTGAGCTTGCCGGCCTCGATCAGCGGTTTGGCCTCTTCATAAAACTTGTGGCAGAAAATGCAGTTTGGATCGACGAAAGCAGTGATTTCCGGTCCGCCTGTACCCAGCACAAAGCTATCGGCACCAGCCGCCTTCGCCGCCAAAGCCCCTGCGCTCGCCGGTTTGGGAATCAGGCCAAGCTTCACCATCGCCGTGTGCGCTTCATCCTCACCCTGCTTGTTCAGGACGGGGCCGGCAACCAGGTATCGGCCATCCGCGGTGGCGAAGGCGACCGTCGGATGGCCCTGCAGAGTCACCTCGATTCCGGTCAATCCGCCGGGACCGGGAAACACCTTCTCGGCCTTGGCTTCCCCATGGGTCACGGATTCCAGCAAGCTTGCCGCTGTGCCGAGACTGACTCCCGATCCTGTGCCGGGCATTACTGCAAAACGTTCCACGACGGCGCCGGTGAGGCCTCCGATAATAAAAAGGCCTACGGCCAACGCGATGGATTTTTTCTCCATGAGTGAATACGGTCCTTATGTTTTTGCGAGATGTAACGACGATACGCTTGGATTCTAAACCTGTGGCCGTGGTAAAAGCCAGACGGCCTCATCCTGGTAAAGCCGGACGGACCAGAGGAACCCGCTGTCTGGGCAGGGACTTCCTCGGTAGCGGGACTAATAAAAATCCCGGGAGCGTGTGCTCAGTGTACCCAGCCAGGGGCTGAGATCCTCCATGGCGTCGGCGATAAAATGAAGACTGACACCCTGGCGCTCCAGCCGACCGCCGATACCCAGCAGGCGGCCCTGCAGCAGTGCCCGGCGCCAGCCTTCGACCCTTTGCGGCCAGACAATGACATTGATCATACCGGACTCATCTTCCAGTGTCAGGAATACCGTACCATGGGCTGTACCGGGACGCTGCCGGTGGGTGACCAGACCGGCGAGACGATCCGGGCGGTCGTGGTGCTGCAGGCGCACCTCGGCGATACGGCGATAGCCACTTTGGGCGATCCGCTCGCGCAGAAAATGCAGAGGATGGGGACCAAGGCTCAGGCCCAGTTGCTGATAATCGGCAATACAGGCGGCAGCGGACGTTTCGGCAGGAAGGGCGGGAGCCTGCTCTGGTACCACCGGCATGGGCAATGCGGTGGGCAGGGGCAGGCTGCCCTGCACCGCCCACAGGGCCTGATGTCGGTCCCCGTGCAGGCTGGACAGGGCCCCGGCATATGCCAGTTGGTGCAGCGCGGCAGCGGACAGACCAAGGCCATGGCGAAGCGCCTCGCTGTGCAGCGCACCGCCCTGCGCCCGCCAGTGCAGAAGCCTTTCCGCCTCTTTGGGAGACATGCCCTTGATCAGGCAAAGCCCCAGACGCAGCGCCCCATCCTGTACCTTACAATCCCAGTCACTATGGCAGATGTCCACGGACAATACCTCAACGCCACAGCGGCGGGCCTCCTGCACGATCTGGGCGGGGGCATAAAAACCCATGGGCTGGCTGTTCAATAGCGCGGCGGCGAATATGGCCGGATGGTGGCACTTGATCCAGGCGGAGGCATAAACCAGCAGGGCGAAGCTTGCGGCATGGGATTCGGGAAAACCATATTCGGCGAAGCCCTGAATCTGCTGGCAAAGACGCTGGGCGAATGCTTCGGAATAGCCGCGCAGACGGAGACCGCGGATGAGGCGGTCGCTGTAAGGGCCGAGATGCCCCTTGCGCCGCCAGGCGGCCATGGCCCGGCGCAGACCATCAGCCTCGTCACCACTGAAACCCGCAGCATCGATGGCAATCTGCATCACCTGCTCCTGAAAAATCGGCACACCCAGGGTCCGTTCCAGCACCTTTTTGACTTCCGGTCCAGGATAGCGCACCGGCTCCAGCCCCTGGCGGCGACGCAGATAGGGATGCACCATATCGCCCTGGATAGGGCCGGGGCGGATGATGGCGACTTCGATCACCAGGTCGTAAAAACAACGGGGTTTGAGGCGCGGCAACATACTCATCTGCGCCCGCGACTCCACCTGAAAGACGCCCAGGCTCTCACCGCGCTGGAGCATGGCGTAGGTGGCCGGGTCTTCGGCAGGGATGTCGGCGAGGGTCATGCCCAGATCATCGAGGGCACGGCGCAACACGCTCAGCATCCCCAGCGCGAGTATATCGACCTTGAGGATACCAAGGACGTCGAGATCGTCCTTGTCCCACTGAATCACCGCGCGCTCCGCCATGGCGGCGGGTTCGATGGGAACTAAGGCATTGAGGGGGGTCGCAGAGAGCACCATGCCACCGACATGCTGGGAGAGATGACGCGGGAAACCGACCAGTGCATTGACTACGGTGACCAGGCGTTGGATGGTCGGGCTGGTAGGGTCGAAGCCCTGCTCCTGCAAACGCTCCGGGCGAATTTGGCGTCCATCCCACCAAGCCAGGCCCTGGGTGAGGCGCTGAATCTCGACCGGCGCAAAACCAAGGGCACGGGCGGCATCGCGCATGGCACTGCGCGGCCGATAATGGATGATGGTAGCGGTCAGCGCGGCGTGGTCCCGCCCGTAATGCTGAAACACGTACTGAATGACTTCTTCGCGGCGCTCATGCTCGAAATCCACGTCAATATCCGGCGGCTCCCGACGATCGCGGGAAATGAATCGCGCGAAAAGCAGTTGCATTCGGCTGGGGTCTACTTCCGTAATGCCGAGGGCATAGCAAATGACCGAATTGGCCGCCGAGCCCCGGCCCTGGCAGAGGATACCGCGCCCCTTGGCAAATCGGACGATATCGTGGACGGTCAGGAAATAGCCGGCGTAATCCAGTTCCCGCACCAGTGCCAGTTCCGCCTCCAGTTGCGTGGCTACCACCGTGGCGACACCTTGGGGATAACGCCGTTGCAGACCTTGCCTGGCCAGTTCGGCGAGATAATCATCTCGCTGCTGGTCTGCGGGACAGGCCCCATCGGGGTAGCGATAAACGAGACTATCGAGAGAAAATTGACAGCGCTCTGCCACCCGCAAGGTTTCGACCAGCAGCTCCGGAGGATAGATCTCCGCCAGTACGGAGCGCGGGCGCAGGTGGCGCTCGCCATTACGGGCCAGTGCCCAGCCCAGATCTGCCAGCGGACGCCGCAGGCGGATGGCAGTGAGCACATCCTGCAAAAAACGACGGCTGCGCCGGTCCATGTGGACATCCCCGCAAGCCAGACAAGGAATATTCAGCGCCCTGCCCTGCTCCAACACCTCCCGAAGTTGCGCCGCGTCATCGCCGCCACGCAGGAGCTCCGCGCCCAGCCAGACATTTTCGGCGCCAAGACAATCCCTTACGGCGATGGCGCCGGCAACATCGAAGCGCAGGCTTTGCGAATCAGGGAGAATGATGGCCAGACAACCCACAAGTTCCGGCAAATCCGCCATGCGGGCCTGATAATGGCCTTTTCCCGCCCGCCCCCGGGCGCGGGTGATGAAGCGGGATAGCGCGACATAACCGTCATGCTCCTGCACCAGCAGGACGATGCGCGGACCATCGGTCAGGGCGATTTCACTGCCCAGTATCAGCGGAAAACCGATATTGCAGGCATGGCTGTGGGCTCGCGCCGCGCTGCCCAGGGAACACTCCTCGGTAATGGCGAGGGCACGGTATCCCAGCGCCTGGGCACGGTCCAGCAGGTCTTCCACGGCACTGGCACCCCGTAAAAAACTCAGTGCGCTGAGACAGTGGAGCTCGGCGTACTCAGGCAAAATAGCCCTGCACATAGAAACACCCCTGACGCCGGTCTCGATACACCCAGCACAGAGCCCCGCCAGGATGCCGCCAGCGGAAGTAATCCCGGCTCTGATCCTGGCCATCCCACCAGCCGCCTTCGATACGTTCTACCTGCGCCGGCGGAAGGAGCGGTGGGGCATGGAGCGGCAGTGCCTGCGCCAGCAACCAGAGGGGACGAGCGGCATTGGCCTCTCCCTGTCCAGCTCCCGGTGGCACCTTCTGCCAGGCGTAATCCGGGCGGTGATCCGCAACTCCGGCGACGGCATGCACCGCAACGTCACCCAGACGCTGACGCAATTGCTCCACCAACTGCCAGCGCGCCTCCTCCACCCCGTCCTGCCACCAGGTTGCCTGACGCCCAGGCCAGTGTTGCGGCGCCAGTGCCTGCAGGTGCAGGGTATGCACGGCAAAATCCAGAGGCTGTTGTTGTAACCGCCATTGCCAGAGCGTCAACAGTGTCTCCACATTCGTGGTAGGATCGCGCACTTCCAGCGTGGAAGACCATTGCCGCTCACGACCCTGCAACTGCAGCAGCCAGGAGCGGCTGGCTTGCGCCTGCGTCCGGAGAAGAAGCTGAAGATCCTGTAAAGCACGGTGCAGGGCAAAGCGCAGACCTTCCCAGTGGCGGATTTCATCGTACAGCGGGATGGAAACTTCCGGATCCACCGGGAAAGACAATGCGGGACGCGGATCGTCTATCCTGCCGCTCAGACGATCCAGCACATGCAAGGATTCGGGACCAAGGCGCCTGACCAGATCGGCACGATCCAGGGCCTGAAGCTGGGCGCAATGACGAACCCCCAGGGCCAATAGGGCCGCACGGGTGGCGACGGCACAGGGCAACAAGGTTATGGGGATTTGCGGCCAGAGCAACGCCCAGTCGGTAGGCTCCAGGCAAGAGCCGGAACGGGAACCGGCACCTTGCCACTGCGCCAGCAAAGCGGCCCCCAGAGGGGTCGGAGCCACCCCGGTACGCACACTCAGCCGCGTCGCAGCAGCCCATGCCGCCACGACCTGCAACAATGTGTCATCCTGCCGCAGGCGGGTGTTACCGGAGATATCCACCGCCAGGGCGGGGGACATCTCCTCCAGCAGCACTACCCGTGGTGCCAGACTATAAAGCAGCCTGGCCCAGTGGCTGAGCGCCTGCACTTCGGCAGCCGGGTCGCGGGTACAGAGTTGCAGTTCCGGGAGCATGGCCAAGGCCCGTGCCGTCGTCATGCCCGTTCGCAGTCCCGCCTGAAGCGCTGTCGCGTTGACCTGCAACAAGGTTCCAGCACTGCCCTGCATGTCCACCAGCGCCAGCGCGGCCGCTTCCGCCTGCACCCGCTCCCGAAGCTCCACGCCCAAACGCGGAAACTGTACCGCCAGCCAGCGCATGGGGTTTCAGAACGCCAGCGCCAGTTGGTCGCTGAGCGCCACCATACCCCGCGTCGGCATGGCACCACGACGTTTACGGACGTTCACGTCGATTCCTTGCGGGGCAGGGTGCAGATCCAGACGCAAGGCAACGGGTACCGCAGCGGCGTTGCTTTGTCGGAAAAAGAAGAAGGCCAGACTATTGCCCGCCTCGGCCGCCAATTGCAGGCGACGCCACTGGACATCTTGTAGAGTCGGCGGCCAGGCCAGCACCGCGCTGCAACTGCCGGAACGCAGAGCCAGTTCCAGCGCCCAGAGCGTATTCTGATCCTTGCGTGGATGCAGCACCAGCATCCGCGCAAGATCGACACCCGCGGCCGCCAGCGCCGCCGGATAGGGGATATGCGGGGGCGCGACCCAGAGTATCCAGCGCGCCTCGCGCTGACTCAGTTCCGCCACGGCGGGCAGCACCAGGCGCAGTTCTCCGATACCGTCCAGAGCACTGACCACTTCAGTGATGGCGCCACGTGGCCAGCTACCTACCAACCGCTCCAGATCCGGCCAGTGCGTCGCCACGCCCGGCGTCCGCTGATCATTCAGACCCCGCCACAAGTGCCGGGGATGATTGTTCAACAGGGTGTTGACGGCGGTTTTATGTACGGATGGATTCATAAGTTGCCTCCAATACGCAGCAGTCCGACCACCACGCCTTCTATTGTCAGACTATCGCGTTGCAAATCCACAGAAATAGGAGAGAAATCCGGGTTTTCCGGCAGCAGCCAGACCTGCTTGCCATCCCGCTTCCAGCGTTTGACCGTCACCTCGCCGTTGACCCGGGCCACGACCATCTGACCGTCCTGGAGAGTGAGCGAGGCGTCATGACGGACGGCGAGAATATCGCCATCGAGAATGCCGGCATCACGCATACTCATGCCCTGCACCCGCAACAGGTAATCGGCCCCTGGCGAAAAGAGCTTTGGGTCGACGGGCAACTGTCCCTCCCGGAACTCTTCGGCCAGCATGGGTTGCCCGGCGGCCACTCGCCCGATCAGCGGCAACCCGGTTTCTTCTTCGCTTGCACAGAGGCGGATGCCCCTGGCCGTACCACTCTGCAGCAGGATATAGCCCTTGCGCGCCAATACCCGCAGGTGACTTTCGGCAGCATTGGGTGAACGGAAGTCAAAGGCCCGCATCAACTCCGCACGGGTAGGCGGCAGGCTGTCTTCCGCCATGCGGGCACGAATCCAGGCGAGAATTTCGGACTGCCGGGGGGTAAGTTCATCCATGCAATATCTCCTGAGGGCCAGCGGAACCGCCATCTCTGGCGATGGCTATATTTTTATACAGTATTGCTACGGAATGCAAGGCCCGATGCGGGACAGCGCCGCCATTCGGCCGTAGTTGCCAGTCGTTGCTGATATTGTTAAAATTTTACAACATAAAATTTGCAGGTAGGGATACAAGGCTGGGAAGGTCAAGGAATGAAACGTCTTTTAGCTCGTTGCTTTATTCTCACCGGGCTACTTTTGGGGAGTATCGGTATCGCTTTTGCAGGCACAGAACGCGGGAGCATTACCGGCTTGTGGCAAACTGCGGGGGGCAACGGGTATATCCGCATTTACGCAAAAAATGGGGTGCTCTTCGGACAGAGCGTGAGGCATATGCAGGAAACTGTGCAGCAGGCCCGCGCCGAGGGTCAGCCGCAAATTCTGGCGGACTTCGTACCCAGACGTCCGGGAGAATGGGCTAAGGGCCGCATTTACGACCCGAACAGCAAAACCTACTACCATGGCACACTGACGACTCTGGATTCCCGCAAGCTCAAGGTGTACGGTTATGTCGGCTTTTCGTGGCTCGGCGGCAACACCATCTGGACCAAGGTTCCATCTAAATCGCGGTAGTTAAAGGCCATCCACAGCCTCCCAGTAGCGGTCCTCCGGCTCCAGCTTTTTGATGTGCTCCCTGAGCACTTCGCCACCCACCGGGTGGCCCCTTCCCCGATCGCGGCGGATGAGCTCCATCAGCGGCAAGGCCGGGAAGTAATGCACAGACATCTCCGTGACTCCCTGATCCCGCAACCATTGTGCTTTTTTTGCCAGATCGCCGACATCCAGATGGGTGTCGGCAAGGACAAGGACATCGTGCGTACCGATGGCACCCCGCACCCGCTGTTCCCAAAGCCGCTGGACCTTGCCTTCCAGGGCAGGATTCCACGCCAGCCAGGAAAAAACCCCCTCGATCCTCCCCTCGTGCAGGGAAACCCGGATCTCGTCTCTTTCGATGACGGCGATACGCAATCCCGTATAACGGGACTGCACCGATCGCGCCCAGGTGCTTTTACCAGAGGCCGCGGTACCCACGGTGAAAATGACCAATGGAGATATTTTCAAATCAGGCATCCGCCCGGTTGCGGCAAGCCCGTAGTCACTGCGGTGTTCATATCATTTCCTGACGCTGATGATTCCGGGATGAGTGTGCAGAGCATCCATGCCGCAAGCATCGCCGTCCCGACCTGGACTCTATCACATCCAGGGCTCCTGGCGGCGGGGTGGACGGTCGTCGTCAAAACTATCGCCATTGCCACTCATGACCGCCCAGATCAGCGCGGCAACCCAGCCGAGGACAGTCCAGCCGAGCAACAGATCCAGCAGGGTGATGGGTATCCGGTGCGGGCTATCCATGCTCCAGGCCATCAGAGCGGGTAACACATACACACCTATCGCCACGATGAAGGCGACCATCAGTAACGCCACAAAACCGGCGCGGCTGTCGGTGATCCAGTGCAACATGGGAGTTCCTTTCTGTTTACGCGCCAATCATATAGCGAATTTGAGCAGATTGGCACCCCTGAAATGGGCCTGATACCCGCTCCCCCAAATAAAAAAGGGGCCCGAAGGCCCCTTTGTCCTATTTAGGGAAGTTCCCCTTAGTAACCTTTCTTGGCTGTGGCTTTTTTCACAGGAGCCTTGTGCGCGACGGCCTTGTGCGCGACGGCCTTGTGCGTGGCCACCTTGGCTGGGTGCTTCGCCGGAGCCTTGGCCGGTGTCGCCGCAAAGGCGGTGGAAACTGCGAAGGCTGACATCATGACAATAGCAATAGCAGAAGTTTTCATGGACATGTTGCTTACTCCTCAAGGTTGAAACTGCGAATCTGCAGTATCAATATTCATGCCAATCCAAATACCCATTGTTTTTATAGGAGTTCTGCGGAATTCGGGTGATATTTCCTGCCATAAAACTGTCCGGTGTCAGCGACAGGAAACTGTCCATCCCTCTTATAACAATGGAAAATCATATAGTTGCTTTGTCGTGAATCCGTCATGCGCCTGTTTCCGGTGCGCCAGGCCGCTGCGCCCGGCTTATCCCAAGCTATTTGCAGCTACGATCCGCTCTGTGACTTTTTGCACTCTTCCGCCTCATAGCCTTCCTCCCTGATCACGGCGATCAGCGTGGCGGTGTCCGCCAGACCATGCACCACGGCTTCTCCCGGCTCCAGCGTAACGTCCGCCTTTTCCACACCAGGTATGCCTTCCAGCGCCTTGGTCACGGCCCGCACGCAGTGTCCGCAGGTCATGCCGGTGATCTTCAATCTGATATCGCTCATGGGTTCTCTCCTGTTGAAAGTTAGGTGTAAAGGAATTAATGAAACTGCCCGTATGAACTGCCATTCGATTGCGCAGGGCGTCAGCCAGGTACCGGAGTGAAACCTCGGCCACGGATAACCACCGATACTCTGCGTATAACCCACCACTAGGCCATGGTAAACATTGAAGCTTGGTGTAATGTCAAGAACCCATGCCCCGTACCTATTGGTCAGGTAGTATCGAATCCGAAGTACAGGCGTGAAGAAATAATGTCCCGGTCGCGGTCAGATGCACCACCGCGACCAGCCCTGGATTGGCCCACAAAAACAAAAACACCTAGAAAAAATTTTAAGTTACTGTTTCTTATGTCGTTCCAGCGATCCTCCGACAAGATATCGGACGCCTTTGTCCCCCTGGATCAGGGCGGACTTCGCAGCGACGGCAAGGTGATGGTCGGCATGGCAGTCCGCACGAGTCGCTGCCCCCTGGCTACAACCACAATCAGAGCGCCCCCCAGGATCGCCACCAGGAGCAAGGCGATAAGCGCCTCACGGACGCGCCCTTCCCGCCCCCATCATGTCAGCAGCGCATCCACCCGGGCGGCGCAGATGAAGTCATTTTCCGAAAGGCCGCCAATGGCGTGGGTACTGTAATGGACGACGCAGCGGTTATAACCCAGCTCCAGGTCCGGGTGATGGTCCTCCCGGTGCGAGATCCATGCCACGGCATTCACAAAGGCCATGGTCTCGTAAAAGTTTTTGAAACGAAACTCCCGGCGGATCGCCTGCCCGGCCACTTGCCATTGGGATAGGGAGCGTAATAGAAGTCCTACCCGTTCCGCGTCCAGGGGCGCAACCCCACCCTCACAGGGTACGCAATGCGCATGTTGAAGATCTTGGTCCATGGCTATCTCCTTTTTGCTTTCAGGTCCTGCAAAAAACGGTAGAAGGATAATGGAGACGGGTCAAGCCACGGCAGATCGGCGCGCCATCTTCCGGCTCGACTGGCCAGATGTTTTCTCAGCCACTTTATCTTTCTCTCGATCCTTGATGCGATCCTTGGCCGATGCGCTGCTTTGCAAGACATCAGGCTGCTCCGCCGCACGAACAAACCGGTTTCTTGCATTCCACCAAAAGCAGACATTGGGCCCGTATCGGCGTTATTGGTTGAAAAATCGTTTCCCGGATCCGATGGAACTTCCCGGCGCAAAAAGCTGTCGGATATTCCGCAGGCAAAAAGGGGAATTCACTGGCTGGTACGGCAATGCATCATTTTCCGCCCATGGCAGCAGCGATGGATTCCCGCATCGCCGCCGTCCTGCCTGATCAATATCTCCTATACTCTGCTATAGGTTACGGACCCCCTCCCCCCCGCGCGCATTGGAAGGAAAGCACGCCATGGAAGCAGCGAGCAAAGCCCCCAGCGCCACCTGGCGCCATCCGGTCTGGTCCACCGCCCAAAAAGCCCTCGTCGGCACCGCCCCCGGCCCGGCCCGGCTCTGGTTCACCGTCGGCAAGGGCATTGTCACGGAGGTCTTTTATCCGCGCATCGACGTCCCCCAGGTCCGGGACATGGGTTTGATCATTGCCGATGGCAAGGGTTTCTGGCAGGAGCTCAAGGCCTTGCCCGAGCCGCAATTGCAGATCGACGATCCGGTCGTCCCTTTACCCGCCATCACCCACTGGCGCTTCCGGCAAATGCCCACCGGCAATGAGTTGCGTTTCCTGCTCTCGGCACCCTTTACGGTGCATCGGGGAGTCGATGGCTGGCAAGACCCCACGGACACCCTGTCGGAAGATTGGGATCTCGGCCATGTCGCTATTTTGCCCACGCAGACAATGGCTGCCGGAACCACGCTCCACTTCCCCTTCTACTGGCGGGATACCGGCCAGTGGCAGGGCGAGGACTTCAGCATCACCCTGCAAGGAGAAAACGCATGATTGCCATCGATCTCACCGGACGCCGTGCCCTGGTCACCGGCGCCAGCGGCGGCCTCGGCCAGGCCATCGCCGAAATCCTGGCGGCCGCCGGCGCCCAAGTCGCCGTTCATTACCGCAAGGGGCAGGCCGAGGCCGAGCAAGTCGTCGCCGCCATCCAGGGCAAAGGCGGCAAGGCGCAGGCATTCCAGGCCGACATCTCCGATCCGGCCGCCGTCGAAAGATTGCTGCGGGAGATCGACGGCGCCTTTGGCGGTCTCGACATCCTCGTCAACAACGCGGGCATGGATGGTCCCCGCGCCGTCGTCGGCGACGATGACCCGCAGCTCTGGGAAAAAGTCCTCGCCGTCGATCTCGTGGGCCCTTACTACTGTGCCCGCGCCGCCATCCCGCGCATGGAAAAATGCGGTTGCGGCGTCATCATCAACATCACCTCGGTACACGAGTTCATTCCCTGGGAGGGCTACAGCGCCTACACCAGCGCCAAGGCGGGACTCTCCATGTTCACCAAGACCCTTGCCCAGGAAACGGCCGACAAGGGCATCCGCGTGGTCGCCATCGCCCCCGGCGCTATCAAGACCCCCATCAACAAAGCCGTCTGGGGCAACCCCGATAGCCTCAAGGATCTCGACGACAAGATCGCCATGGAACGCCTTGGCACGCCGGAGGAGATCGGCCATGTCGCGGCCTTCCTCGCCAGCGACCTGGCCAGCTACGTTACCGGCACCACCATCGCCGTCGATGGCGGCATGCTCATCTACCCCGATTTCCGTCATGGCGGCTAACCTCGACGCCGATGTGATCATCATCGGCAGCGGCGCCGGCGGCGGCACCCTGGCCCGCGCCCTCGCCCCATCAGGACTGTCCATCCTCATCCTCGAACGCGGCGACTACCTCCCCCGCGAATGGGGCAACTGGGACCCACACACCGTCTTTGCCGAACACCGCTACCATACCCCTGAACAGTGGCACGATGGCGACGGCCAGATTTTCACCCCCGTTACCGGCTATCATGTGGGGGGCAACACCAAGTTCTACGGGGCGGCCGTTTTGCGCCGGCGCGAAAAAGATTTCCTTCCCCGTCACCATCGCGACGGCCTCACCCCCGCCTGGCCCATCGCCTACGCCGATCTCGCGCCCCACTATGACCAGGCCGAGGCCTGGTACTTCACCCACGGTCAGGCCGGTGCCGATCCCCTGGAACCGCCCCGCGGTCCCTTCGCCTTCCCCCCTTTCCCCCACGAGCCCCTCCTCGCAGCCCTGGAGCAAAAATTGCGGAATATGGGGTTGCACCCCTTTCCCCTCCCCCTCGCCCTCCACCGCAACGAGGAAGACCCCGCCCATAGCCCTTGCGTGCGTTGTCCCACCTGTGACGGCTTCCCCTGCCTGCTGCACGCCAAGGGCGATGCCGAAGTCTGCGGTGTCACCCCCGCCCTGGCCCACGCCAACGTCCGCCTGCTCACCCGGCATCGCGTCCTGCGCCTGCTGCCTGGCGGCGACGGCAGGGGTGTGGAAGGTGTGGAAACCGATCAGGGCACCCTGCGCGCCCGCGTCGTCGTCCTTGCCGCCGGCGCCGTAAACTCCGCCGCCCTCCTCCTCGCCTCCGCCGATGCCGCCGCGCCCCAAGGTCTCGCCAACAGCAGCGATCAGGTCGGGCGCAACTACATGTGCCATCTCAATAGCGCCTGCATGGCCCTCAAAGCCGCCCAGGAAAACACCACCGTCTTCCAGAAAACCCTGGCCATCAACGATTTTTACGACGACTCGGGCGACCCCGATTATCCCTATCCCCTCGGCCACATCCAGAATCTCGGCAAGGTCACGCCGGCGCTGCTCCATGCCCAACAGCCCCTGCTCCCCATTCCCCTCGTCGCCTGGACCGCCAGCCACTCCGTGGACTGGTGGCTCACCACCGAAGACCTGCCCGACGCCGGCAACCGGGTCACCCTCGACAGCGACGGCCATATCCGCCTCGCGTGGCAACCCAAAAACCGCGAAAGCCACCAGCGCCTCTGTGACCAATGGCGCAAGATTCTCCACCAGGCCGGCTTTCCCATGGTCTTCTTTCAGGCCATGGACATCTCCGCCACTGCCCATCAGGTGGGCACCTGCCGTTTTGGCGAAGACCCTGCGGACAGTGTCCTGGATCCCTGGTGCAGGGCCCATGACCTCGCCAACCTCTATGTCGTGGACGCCTCCTTCATGCCCTCCATCAGCGCGGTCAACCCCTCCCTCACCATCATGGCCAATGCCATCCGCGTCGCCGCGCATCTGGCCGAACGCTTCAAAACAGGGGCCTGGGCGTGAAACGCGGCGCCGCCGCCGTCTACACCGCGGGCTTTTTGCAGGGGGCGGCCTTCGTCATGGTCCCCGCCCTGGGCCACATCCTGCACCAGGCTCCCTACGCTTTCGGCAGCAGCGCCTATGGATTCTTATATTTCCCCGAGATCATCGGCGCCATCCTCAGCGCCCTTGCCGCCGGCAGCATCCACAGCCGCCTCGGTGGCTCCGGCGTCTTTCGCCTGGGGGCGCTGAGCAACGCCGCCGCCATGTTCCTGCTGGTAGCCGCCGCCTTTACGGACAGCGGCCTCGCGTATGGACTGATCCTTGCCGAAACCCTCCTTCTCGGCATCGGCTTCGGCCTCACCAACGCCGCCATCAACCGCTCCGCCTCCCTTCTCTTTGCCGGAGCCGCCACAGCGGCGGTGACCATCCTCAACGCCGTCATCGGCGGCGCCACCGCAATCTCGCCCCTGATCCTCGAAGGCTTTCATAGCAGCATCGGCTGGGCCGGCTGGCCGGCCCTCCTCGCCCTTGCCTGGCTGGCCCTGCTCCTGCTGCCCATTGCCGCCGCTGGTCCAGCGGAGCTGGGCGGCCTGCGCGCCTGGCGTCGTTCCATGCTCCCCTTTGCCGGTGCTGTGCTGATCTACGCCATCTGCGAAGGCAGCTTCGGCAGTTGGGCCAATGTCCTGGTGAGCGTCAACCGCGGTCTGCCCGCCGCCAGCGGCGCCCTCGCCCTGGCCCTCTTCTGGGGCGGCATGACCGCCGCGCGCTTTGCCCTGGGCTTCATTCCCAACCGCCTGCTGCACCGCCGGATCGTCTATCTGCTCGCCCCCCTGGGGATGGCCGCGTGCTTCCTGCTCATCCCCCAGCTCATCACCGCCAGCGCCCTGCTCATGGCGTTCACCGCCGCCGGGGTCGCCTGCGGCATCTACTATCCCTACAGCATGGCCTACGGCATTGCCGCCCACCCCGAAGAAGGCACCCAGATGGCCGGGCTTCTAGTCGGGGCCCTCATGGTGGGCGAAGGCATCGGCTCCTTCGGGCTTGGCCCCCTGCAGGATCTGCTCCGCCTCGGCCCCATCTATACCCTCTCGGCCCTCTGGGCCATCCCCCTCGTCTGGCTGGCCTGGCGCAACAGCCAGCCTGCCCATGCCCAAGGGACCAGGCCCCATGACTGAACGTGTTCTCATTCTCGGCGGCGGTTTTGCCGGCACCGCCGCCGCACGCGCGCTCCGGGGTCAAGGGCTGGAGGTGACCCTGATCGACCAGCGCAATTATCATCTCTTCCAGCCCCTCCTCTACCAGGTGGCCGCCGGAGATCTCCAGGCGGAGGCCATCGCCACGCCGCAAAGGCGCCTCCTGCGCGGCGGCCTGCATTTTCGCTTGGGACGGGTCGCCCGATTGCGCCTCCCCCAGCGTTCGATCCTGCTCGATGACGGTGACATCCTTTCCTATGATTACCTATTCATCGCCCTCGGCACCGTCACCAACTTTTTCGGCAATGCCGCCATCGCCAACCATGCCCTGCAGATCAAAGGCATGGAAGCGGCGGAAGCGGTTCGTTCGCACATCTTCAGTGCTCTGGAGGCAGCCAGCCACTGCACAGACCCCGCCCAACAGCAGCGCTGGCTCAGCTTCGTCATTGCCGGAGGCGGCCCCACCGGGGTGGAATTTTGCGCTGCCCTGCTGGAGCTCCTGCGCGTCGTGCTCCCCCGCGACTACCCGGAATTGCGCCTGGAAGATCTGCAAGTCACCCTGGTGCAGGGCAGCGCCGCCCTGCTTCCCGGCTTTTCCGCGCCCCTGCAGGGCCAAGCCGCCCGCAAGCTGCAAAAACTCGGCGCCCAACTGCGCTTTCACACCCATGTCCAGGGATTTGACGGGCAAATGGTGCAATGCCAGCCGGACCCGGCTATTCCTGCCCGTACCCTCGTCTGGACCGCCGGCGTAACGGCCAATCCTCTGGCGGCCACCATGCCCGGTGCCCGGGGACCCGGTGGACGAATCATCGTCGATCCCCACCTGCGCCTGCCGGAATACCCCGAGGTCTTCATCCTCGGCGACCTGGCCTGTAGCAGTAACGGTGAATTTTGGCCCCAGGTTGCACCCTTTGCCCTGCAGAGTGCCCGCCACGTCGCCCTAGTGCTGCAATCCCAACGGCAAGGGCGGCCCCTCCCTCCCCCTTTCGCCTACCGGGACCCTGGCAGCATGGCCGTCATCGGCCGTTTCGATGCGGTCTGCGAGATCGAACGCTGGCATCTGCACTGGCATGGCTGGAGTGCCTGGCTGCTCTGGCTGGGGCTGCACCTCTACCACATCATCGGCACCCGCAATCGCCTGCTCACCCTCCTCGACTGGGGAACGGATTATCTGCGCCACAGCGCCGCCGTGGAAATCATTCGCTCTCCTCCCGATTCTTCCGATCCGTGAGCTCATGCCCAGCCCTCCCGGCATAAAATCCGGCCCGGCAGTTTGACAAGCTCCGCTTCTTGAACTACTCAGTATGTATTATTGGTTTTCCTACCAAGAGGAGACACCATGGAAGTTTTAGCGAAAGATTCATCGGGCATCACCCTGCGTTTTGAGAAAAAAGATCTCGGCAATCTGGTTGAACCGATCATCAAGAATGCCGACCAATTCGGCAAAGAAACGCTGGATCTGGTTTATCTGCTCGCCGAGCAGGATTATCGGATAGACGATCATTTCCGCCAGCCACCCCATCCCTTCGGACAATAAGGAGGTATTATGCTGATCAAGGACGAACAGGAAAAAACGGTAACCATCCATCTGAGCGCCCACGAGGCTGGGGCTATTTCCACCGAAATTATCGAAAATAGCGCCAAGGCGGGAAATGCTGCCCTGGCCCTCGCCAAATTGCTCCAGGAGCAGGGATATGGCCCCAGTGCAAAGGGCAAACCACGTTACGAATGGGCAGGCCCTGACGATTTGCTCACCCCCGGCTAATGGATACAGCCGATCCAGCCGACGCATGCCAAGCATTGGCTGGGGACGTTGATAAAAAGTAAGCCACTTACATTGATGACGGGCGGTGTTGCTTTGCACGATGGATCGTGGCCGGTTGTGAGATATCGTCAGATGCATGGTGTATCATTACCAAAACAGGCGAGGAACTAATTTCATGTTGGACAATAAATCACCGGTTTTCATGGTGTTAGTGCCCGTATTTAACCGTATGAACCTATTGGAAAGGGCTATTGGTTCTCTCTATCGGCAGACTTTTCAGGATTTCTGTTTGGTGGTGATAGATGATGGCAGCACCGATAACAGTCTGCAACGCGCGATGGATCTCACCAAAAAAATGATACATCCATCGGGTTTGATCCGGCTGCCTGAAAATGTCGGTGTTGGAACTGCGCTGAATATCGGGGCGGAGGTGGGCCGCAGTAAAAGCATTCCTTGGATAACGCGGCTGGACTCCGATGACGTGTATGCATCGGATTATCTGGAAAACCGGCTACGGGTGATCCGTACGTATCCGGAGGTGGATTTGTTCCATGGTGGAATCCGGGTCATCAATGGCCCTGAGACGGTTCCTGACGCAAGAAATAAGAAACGGCGCATTGCCATATCAGAAACCTCCCAAGGGGCGACTATAGTGGTTAAGTCTGAAGTTTTTAAGCGATTGGGGTGCTTTGATGACCTGCGCTACGGGGAAGATTATGCCTTTCTGGAAAAAGCCCGTATGGCAGGATGCTCAATCCGTAAGTTGGATTTCGGAGACTATTATTATTACCGAGATACGCTGAATGCACTAACCTGTTAGGATCCACCCCGCCAACGTGCCATTGGGTACCGTAATACGCTGGGCTGGGCGGTATGCTCGACGTCAAGTATCTTGGCCAACGGCGCATTGACTCATCAGATTTGTTACTAATGGATTGTTGCCTCACCATTATGCTACCCGTCGGAATCACCGACGGAGAGCGTTATTATGGAGAGGAGATTTAGTATGATCACTCGCAGGGAATTACACTCGGCGCTATGCGACGGGTCCGTGCACTACCGATGCACTGCATTTGGGCGTAGCCAGAAACCACGGAAAAGACCATTGACCTAAGCCCGTTCTTGCGTTCTCCTTGAGCCTGAGCAGAATACGGGATCTGAACCTCGCGCACTTGCCCGGCATCATCCTGATGGAGCAGGAGGGACGCTTGATGAGGAACGCGCTCCATGAAAACGTTCGCCGTTATTTCGAGGAGAAGGAACTGGTGGATCTGACCTTGGCCATAGTGGCCATCAACGCCTGGAACCGCCTGGCCATTGCCTTCCGCACCCCTGCCGGCAGCTACCGGCCGGATCTGGACCGATAGATGGGATACTACTTCCGCCTCAGCCCGCGACCGCCCTTTCGTTTGGATCTCACGGTCTGGGCGC
Organism: Acidithiobacillus ferrooxidans ATCC 23270; assembly: GCF_000021485.1. NCBI lineage: Bacteria > Pseudomonadati > Pseudomonadota > Acidithiobacillia > Acidithiobacillales > Acidithiobacillaceae > Acidithiobacillus > Acidithiobacillus ferrooxidans. Next base: position 1,606,684 of record NC_011761.1, on the reverse strand, counting down.
TGCGCCGTCAAGCCCATAACAGGATGGATGGCTGGGAGAGCGAAACCTATCGGCGCGTCTGGCGCTATGGGGACGACTGGCTGAAAGTCCGGCTCTGGCAGACGAAGGGCGATCCCGATCCGTTTCTGGAAGGAGAAATCTACGAAGGCCCCCAGGACGAGCGGACCGTCTCCTGGGTCCGCGCGCAACTCACCTGGATGCTAAGCCTGGATCGGGATCTTGGCCCCTTTTACGTGGTAGCCGCTGGAGATCCTCGTCTCGCGTCCTTGGAGGCGCGCTACCGAGGCCTCCGACCACCCCGTTTCCCATCCCTCTTCGAGGGCATGGTCAATGCCGTCGCCTGCCAGCAACTGAGTCTGCATCTGGGTATCACTCTCCTCAACCGACTCTCGGAGCTCTGCAGGGAGGGGGTGGGAGAAATGGACCAGGTGTACCCTTTTCCGGATCCTGGCTCTCTGCTGCGGCAGGAGGTGACGGCCCTGCGTGGTCTAGGCTTCAGCGGCCAGAAGGTGACCGCCTTGCGCGCGCTGGCGGAAGAAGCGGCGGTCGGCGGACTGGAGCGTGAAGACTGGCAGCATTTGCCCAACGCCGCAGCCGTGCAGCGTCTGCTGCGTTTGCGCGGCATCGGCCGCTGGTCGGCGGAGTACGTCCTGCTGCGCACCCTGGGGCGTCTGGACGTTTTCCCCGGTGACGACGTGGGGGCGCGCAAGGCCCTGGCCCGCTGGCTGGAGGAAAACGGCAGCTTGGATTATGCCCAGGTCGCCCACCGGCTCCGGCCATGGCAGCCCTACGCCGGCATGGTATATTTTCTGTTGTTGATGCGGCGACTGGAAGGCGAGGGCCGTATGTGGAACCCCGGCGATGAACTGCCGCTGTCCCAATCGGATCAGGCGGACAGGCGGTAATTGCGCAGAATTTCCAGAAAGCGGCTGATCAGCTCCGAATGCCCCTGGATGTGGAAGATATAACGCGGCACGCTCCGTTCCGTACTGCGAGCCATGAAGGGCTCTCCACAAAAGCTCAGGAGACACTCCGTCCGCCCCGTCGCCGCCGAATCCGCCACGATCAGGGAAATGCTTTCCTGATTGCTGATCCAGGTGGGTTCCTGAACTTTATGGGCGCCTGGGCAGGCGCGGATGGTGGGCAGGATTCCGTCCCGAGGCCAACGGCCTCATGGCAGAGGGCGGTGAATCCTGGTCTTCGTCCCGGCGCGTAGACCCAGCCCCCAATGATGGATCATTCCGGCCAGGGTGATCACCCAAGCGAGCAGAGCCAGATAGAGGAAGACATGCCCGAGAGGGAGTAAAAAGGGCAGATCCATGCTCTGCGCCATATGGAGCGTGCATAGGCTGTACATACCGAGGGGGAAGACGACGCCCCAGTAGAGAGGATCGTAACGCACGGGAAGCCTCTTGACCCCGTGACGCCAGAACTCCAAGGCAATCAATAGCGGGATCCACCAACTCCCTGTGGCCCAGTAAAAGACCGTAAAGCCTTTCAGAAAGGGGAGAAGGGAATGGAGATAGGGCGCCTTGGCGGCGTTGACGATGAGTAGGGAGCCCGCCAGGGTGGAAATGGCCATGGCCCCCATGTTGATCCAGTACGGCGGCACCAGATCCTCAGCCGAAAAAAGGAAGAAAGTGTAACGATAAAAGACAAGCACCACGATCCAGATATAGAGCATGCCGCCCCAGAGCCACAGGGAGAGGGCAATGAAGTTGAATTCCAGCCAATGCACGGGGCCCCAGTGCGCATCCAGAACAGCAGCGAGCACGGCGAGGGACTGGGCGGCAACCACTGCCAAAAACCAGGTACCGGTGATGCCCTCATCCAGAGAAGGCTTATGTTTCCGGATGGTGAAGGCCGTGAAGATGCCGTAGTTCAGTATCAGCCAAAGGGCCATGGCAAGCCCCCAGAGCAGCATCCCCTTTTTCTCCTCGTTCGCCAAAAGGACGAACTGGGTGCCGAGAATGGCGGATCCGGCCACCACGGAAAAGAAACCTGGGCCGCGCTGGTAATCCTTGAAATCCACCCCCATCCGCCGGCCGAAGCGCAGCATGCGCCAGGCAGTCAGGAACCATAAAACCACGTAGAATATTCCGTTGAGCCAGAAGAGCGACCGGGCGAGGAAAGAATAGTCCACCGCCTGGGCCGCCAAGGAGACAGCACCCGTGGCCATCACCAAAGCGAAATAGGCAGGAGCCAAGTTCTCGGCGGCGGAGTCTACCAGACGGGGCAGACCGGTCCGATTCCTTTTCATGTCGGCTGCCTCCTCAGTAACGCCTGGACGATCAGCCCTGCGATCCTCCCTCAGCGAGACGCAGGATACCGCCCTTATGGTAAGCCACATGGCGACTTTTGTCGCTTTGGATGGCGTATTGCGGGTCTTCCGGGCTCGCATGGTGGGTATAGCCGTGGACCGGAAAATCCTGCTCGTGGATGGCAATGATCCGCCCCGTCACCCTGCCGGCTTCCGAGTTCCAGGTAACGTGATCGCCCACGGCAAAGCGTGGTGCCGGCGGCTTTTTCATGAGACCTCCTCAGCGCCAAAAGCTTACGTAGAAACGTGCTGGGCCCAGGAATTCCACCCGGTGCGGCAGATCGGGCGGTATCCAGGCAGGCCGTGCCGGGCTCAGGATCCATGCGCGGGCGCTGCCGTCTTCCAGGCAATATCGCAAGTTCCCTTCCAGGAGCACGATGCGCCCCCAGACCCCGGCTTTGGTGCGGTGACCATGGAGCAGACCGGCGGGGGTGTCGGCGTCGGTAAACTCCGGTGTGCGCTGGTATTCCTTTAGGGGCACGGGCGGCTCGGGCAGGGGCGATTCCGCCCCGCCTTCCCCGATGTCCAGAGATAGGCGTTTATCCCGCACATGCCGCCATTGCTCGGCATCGGGCAGGGCAGGCTTTTTTTGGATGATGACGGGCCAGCGGCGTGCCAGGCGCGCGTTGAGTTCCGGATATTCCTCCATGCCGTTCGGCAAATCCACGTCGCGGAAGATGGCGTCTACCGGGCATTCGGACACACAGAGGGTGCAATCGATGCATTCGTCCGGATCGATGGCCAAAAAGTTGGGGCCCTCGTGGAAGCAATCCACCGGGCATACCGTGACGCAATCGGTATACTTACAGAGAATACAGGCTTCTGTAACCACATGGGTCATTGGATACCCCCCTAAACATACGCCCCGGAAACGCCTTCAACGCCCAGCTCGGGCGGGATTGCGCTCGCCCCATTTCCAAAAATCCGTCAAAACCGATCATCACGGCGTATAAAAGATGCCTTAATCATAACTTCATGCCGATTAACGAAGAGATTTTATACCTATCCCGCGACTCGGCTGCGTTATAATAGCCGTTGGGCTTCCTGTACCACATTATCCACGGTGAATCCCAGATGGCGGAAATTTTCTGGATAGGGTGCACTGGCGCCGAAGCGGCTCAGGCCTATGGTGGCGCCCTCTCCCACCCATTCGCACCACCCCAGGGATGCCGCAGCCTCTACGGCGAGCCGGACTTTGATATCTCGTGGGAGCACCGTATCCCGGTAAGCCGCTGGCTGGGCGCGGAACAGCTCCCAGCTGGGCATGCTGACCACCCGGGCATCTATTCCTCGCTCGTATAGTTTGGCCTGGGCTTGCAGAACGAGCTGCACCTCGGAACCGCTGGCTAGGAGAAGAATATGAGGGCGACCGCCCCGTTCTCGGGACAGCACATAGGCCCCCTGCATGCTCCCTCTGGCCTCACCGAGAAGGCTGCGGTCCCATACGGGAAGGGATTGCCGCGTAAGGACGAGCATCGTAGGCCCGTCCCGGCGGATGATGGCCGCACGCCACGCATAGGCCGCCTCGTTGGCATCGGCTGGACGGATTACGCACAGATTGGGCATGGCGCGGAACGACGCCAGATGTTCTATCGGTTGATGCGTCGGTCCATCTTCCCCGAGACCGATGGAATCGTGGGTCATCACGTAAATCACGGGCAGCCTCATCATGGCGGCGAGACGGATGGCCGGCCGCGCATAGTCGGTGAAGATCAGAAAACTTGCGCCATAAGGGCGAATCCCGCCATGGAGCGCCATACCGGAACAGGCGGCACACATGACGTGCTCGCGCACCCCCCAGTGAATGTTGCGATTTTTGTAACCGTCTTTTTCAAAATCCCCGGAACTGGCGATCCGGGTATTGGTGGACGGCGCCAGATCTCCGCTACCGCCCATCAACCAGGGAACCTTATCGGCAAAAGCGTTCAAAGTCTTCTCGGAGGCCACCCGAGTCGCCATGGGGCCATCCTCAGGAGTAAAGTGGGGAATGTTCTCGTCCCAACCTTCAGGAAGCTCCCCCGCCATGGCCGCTATCAGATGGGCGCCCTCCTGGGGGTAATCCTTCTGATAGGCTTCGAATTTCCGATTCCATGCCGATTCCAGATCCGCCCCGCGCTCCTGAGCCTGACGCATATGCATTAACACCGGATCCGGGACGAGGAATCCGGCGTCCGGTGGCCATCCATAGAACGCTTTCGTGGCACGAATCTCCGCTTCCCCCAACGGGGCTCCATGGGCCTTGGCGGTATCCTGGGCATGAGGGGCGCCATAGGCGATATGAGACCGGACGATGATCAAGGAGGGCTGATTGCTTTCCTGCTGCGCATTACGGAAGGCGTTCTCCAATGTGTCGAGCTCATTCGCCGCCTCGCCCAGGTTTTGGACATGCCAATGGTAAGCGTCGAAACGCCGGGCGACGTCGTCGGAAAAGGCCAGTGCCGTACTCCCTTCGATGGTAATGTGGTTGTCGTCATAGAGCACGATCAGTTTGCCCAAAGCTAAATGCCCAGCCAGGGAAGCGGCTTCGTGGGATGCCCCCTCCATGAGATCGCCGTCACTACAAAAAACGTAGGTCTGGTGATTGATGATTTCATATCCCGGCCGGTTGAAGCGGGCTGCCAAATGGGCCTCGGCCATGGCCATGCCCACCGCGTTCATCAGGCCCTGACCAAGAGGGCCAGTGGTGGTTTCTACCCCTGGAGTGAGGCCGTATTCCGGATGTCCGGGAGTCTTGCTGCCCCATTGACGAAAATGCCGGATTTCTTCGAGTGAAAGGTCATATCCGCTGAGATGGAGTAAGGCATACAGCAGCATGGAGGCATGCCCAGCCGATAAGACGAAGCGGTCCCGGTTGAACCACATGGGATTGCACGGATGGTGTCGAAGGAATCGCGTCCATAGCACGTAGCCGGCTGGAGCCAACGCCATGGGCGTCCCTGGATGCCCTGAATCGGCCTGTTGCACAGCGTCCATAGCCAGCGTGCGAATCGTATTGATAGAAAGCTGATCAATGGATGTGTATTCCCCCCCAAAGGGGGCTGTTGGAGTTGTCATGGGATTCCTCCATTATGTCAAGAGTGGCGGCAATGGTCTTCCTCAAACAAGCGGCGCAGCCTTTGCAGGTCTTCGACCAGGATACTGCGCCAACGGGAATTTCCTCATCCAATACCGCATTCAATACCTTGCCCGCATGACTGACAAATGGCCGGCCCAGCCTCTCTTCCATGCTTCCGGGCGCCTCGCCCACCAGCATGATCCTAGCATCGGCCGGGCATCCCCCGGAACAGCTTGTATCCGCCCTTCATGGAGCGGACTGCGGGTGCAGACGCATACCCCTCTGGCGATGCATCCAAGGCTCGGCATTCGAGCCGGCGACGCTTCTACATTCATGGGTCGATCTTTCTGTTAAAAGATCACTCTGTTATCATGTTTCGCTTATGGGGATGGATTCATCGCGGAGTTTTTTCCATTCCTGTATGGGGACATCACAGATACGTTTGCCGCTATAGCCCTTTTCGAGAAGCGTTTCCAGCATGGCGGCCGCCAACTTCTTATCGGTTTCCGGACCCATGTTCCCGGCGAGTACGCACAGATCCATATCGGCCTGAATCACTTTTTTGCTCTCGTTCATAGCGCTACCCCCTTCCTTCGGCAGAAGATCATGTAAATAAATTACTAAGGCAATTATAGACTAATCATGATTCTGTGGAACTTTTCAATTCCCCAGCAGTCTGTCGGACCCAACCTATTGAAGTATAATTATTTACAATTCAATATGATGAGGTTCCTCGCTGTTTCAAGTGGGTAAGGGATAGAATACTGGTCGCGGAAGGCGCGCAGATACAAGGCGGGATGCTGGGTTGCCGCGCGCTGCAGACCATGGCGGAGCTGGACAACCCCCATATGGGGCTGGCGCTGGAAATGGATCAGTGGCAGGCCATGGAAAGCCTGGTGTGGAATCTCGGCATGCGCTATCCCGACCTGACCATTGTGCCCCCTTTGCGGGGCCTGTCCATCTTCGGGCTGGAAACTTTGCACTTTTTCAGCCACGAGATTTTCATGCTGCGCTTGCGGGACAACCTCGCCCGCCCTGGGCCGCGGATCATCAAGAGGGCCTTTGACCTAACGGCGGCCAGCATCCTGGTGCTGCTCCTGTCGCCCCTGCTGCTCTTTCTGGCGTGGCGGATTCGCCGGGACGATGGCGGGCCGGTGCCTTTGTGCAGGAACCGGTGGGGCGGGGCGGGCGGCCCTTTCCCTGTTACAAGTTCCGCAGCATGGTCGTCGATGCCGAAAGCCGTCTGCGGTAATATCTTACCAGCCATCCCGAGTTGCACGCCGAATATCAGCGCAATTTCAAGTTGCGCGATGACCCCCGCGTGACGCGCATCGGACGCTTTCTGCGCCGCACCAGTCTGGATGAACTCCCCCAGTTGTTCAACGTGCTCCGAGGCGAAATGAGCCTGATGGGCCCGCGCTCCCCTGCTGGACCGGGAGCTGGAATGCTACGGCAACGGGTTCGCCCTCTATCGCCAGGTCTATCCCGGAATCACCGGCCTGTGGCAGACCAGCGGCCGCTCCGAAACCACCTTCGCCGAACGCGCCTCTCTGGATGCGTGGTACGTGAAGAACTGGTCCCTGTGGTACGACATCGTCATCCTGCTGCGCACCGTAAAAGTGGTATTGCTTCGGAGAGGAGTGTATTGACCATTATAATCACATTCCTATTCTTGAAGCAGGCTGTGCTGTCGCTGTTCTTGAAGCATGTGCTGCGCCAGCTTGGGATTGAGGTGGCCTGACAATAGTGGACACGGGAGCCTCATGATCTTCGGTAGTGCTTTGTCAGCAAAAACACGGCCGACGGTGTCCAGTATCCCTCTTCAGAAAACCCGATGTCCAGAAAATGTCCAGAAAAACAAAAAGGAGCTAGGCGATATTTGCTTAACTACTTGTTTCTTTTGGCCCCCCGGGATAGGCTCGAACTGCCGACCTAGTGACCAACAGTCCGGACGCGTTTGCCCGTAGCGAACCGCACCGGCGCATCATCAACCGGCTTCGCCCCTTGATGGAGCAGACCAGTTTCGAGATCGAGGGCCGGTCAGAATGTGACCAACAAACGGTTCACATCCTGACACCGGAAGCTATGCACAATCTGACCTTATTCGCTAGGTTTACATACCATTGAATGAAAGCCAATCATGTTGCCTTCCGTATCCTGAACAAGAGCGATGAAACCATGTTCACCGATAGACGTTTTTTCTTTGATCAAAATACCGCCATGTGAGACGGCACGTGCCGCTTCAACAGCACAGTCTTCACAACCAAAATATACCATGGTGCCACCAACCCCAGAGGATTTGCCTTCCATTTTTACTAGCATGCCTCCGGCGCCGTAGGTGTTCATCCCGGTTTCTCTGTCCATGGGGAAAGACCACATTTCCATAGTCATTTCCGCTGTCGGAGCGGGCATTTCACACAGCTTGATTGCGAGAACTGCTTCGTAGAAGCTTTTGGCACGCTCCATGTCTTGAACGTAAATTTCAAACCAAACAACAGGATTACTTTTACTATGCATTGTGTTTCTCCTTATGGTTGATCAAGTTAGCAACAAATAATGGTGGTTTCAATTTTCAAGTAATCGGATGAACATCCCCTTCACTCCATCGCGGTCCGATGCCACGATGGGGGACCTATGGATCCAGTGTATTGTTGACTGGAGCACCCCGGACGCTAAAGTAAAGTCTACACCAAAACTGCCGGTTTTGAACGATGCTTTGTTTGACGTTGACTACCATTTTGCTCTTCGGACCAAACAATGCCTGGCTGCCTCACAAGCGTCTGCCAGTGATAGCAAAGCCGGGGTCAGATCCCGCACATCCATTTCGTGCGCATCCAGGGCTGGGCCATCATCGGTAATCCGGAAATGTTCAGCGCTCATGGAAGAATGATTATCACAGTTCCAGGCTACCTCATATAGCCAATGACACAGTCTTTCCCCGGGGTTCTCCTGTGCATGTACAATCTTCGCCCCGAAGGTTTCGGTGGTTCTAACAGGCATGTGCAGATCTCCAGCGAAAATCTTTCCCCGGCGCAGGCGCAGGCCATGGTCCAGCACAGCTTGTGGCAGATGCAGGCGATGCAGGTATCCATGGATCGGCAAATAACCCGGATGCAGCGCCTGATGCGCGTCTCTTTCGGCCCCTTCGCCTTGCCCTCGTTCCGCTTGCCGGTACCGGTCACCCTGCTTTCGTCGCCTCCGGAAATGCCGTTTTCGGGGGCCATCCCTCGAGACCCCCTGAGCCTGGGCGCAGGCGCCAATGCGGCGCCATCCCTACCCATGACTCCCCTGCCGGGGCATCGGACCCTGCAGGTACGTTGGGATCGACCCAAGGCCCCTTCGCCAAAGATCCCGCTTTGATCAGGGGACGAGATCCTACACCCCAAAGACCAGCCCGCGGTGTCTGAACACGGGCAGCAGACGATGGTGCTCTCTCTCGTCCTCTTGAACCAGGCGTCTGCCGGGAACCGCGTCCCATCGACCCGGTTCAGCCCCACGTCACGGGGCACCTTAGCTCGTATCCGGATGGATCGAATCCTGCTTGCGGCATCTTCCCTCAGATTCGCAAGGACTCATCCGGCCCTCATTCCGATATTCTGCATCCTCCTCTCGGCAACACTCGCTTATTCACGCGACATCATCAGACTGGGTTGAGGATAACTACGGTTCCACCTTGTGTGGGCACTAACGCATCGCCGATCACCACCCCTGGTAACCCACGTCGACGCCAGGGGAAAGTGAGGAGGTAAACTGAGTCGACTGTAATTTTCGAAGGATACCGAAATGAAAAAACCAATTTGTCGATCTCTCTGCCCTCTTCCGTCGGCAGAATAAAAAACGTGCAAATGGATAGATGCCCACGCTCCAGCAATTGCACCAGATACGGCCGCGTGACATTGAGCAGAGGTCTGCAAACAAGGGGAACGGCGAGTGCTTGCCTGGCAGGGTTTGGGAGACTAAGGTTTATAATAAAATTCTATAGGCAATAATAAGGAGACGCCGTGGAACCCAAGACCATCTCATCGCATCAACTCCATCACGCGCTTCCCGATGTGATCCGGGGAACACCTTCCGCCGCTGTCACGCCCCCAGATGATGTCACTCTGGACTTCACCACCCATGCCGGAAATCATCTGATACTCCACATACCCCGGTCCCTTTTCGATGCGCTCTGTATACGATTGGGCAATGCCTACAAGGCGGGATGCTGGGTTGCCGCGCGCTGCAGGGAAGTGGATGGCCTTTCGCAGCAAAGCATCGAACGCTACGTGAACATCATGACGTGTGACAAGTTCGGTCTGGAGCGCGGTTCGAGCAACAATCCGCACATCACGGTGTCCTCCTCAACAGCGGTCTGAGTCCAGCGCAAAGGACTGACCATGTTGACAGAGGATGCCGACGGGGACGTTCCAGACGCCCTTGAAGAAATAGCCGAGGTTGGACAGGACGAAGCCTGCCTCTGGCCCGAAACGCCGGAATTCGACGCCATAGCCGACCCTGCCTGGGAAGCCGGGGCGTCCGATCATTTTGACGCCATAAAGCTCTATCTGCAGGAAATCGGCCATAACCCCCTGCTCACGGCGGAGGAGGAGGTCTCCCTGGGTCTCAGCGCACAACAGGGGGATATTACGGCTCGCAATCGCCTGGTGGAATGCAACCTCCGTCTCGTCGTCCGCATTGCGCGCCGCTACCAACGGCAGCACACCCTTCCGCTCCTCGATCTCATCGAAGAGGGGAATCTCGGATTGATCCGTGCGGCGGAATTATTTGATCCGACGCGGGGATTTCGGTTTTCCACCTATGCCACCTGGTGGATTCGCCAGAATATAGACCGAGGCATCATGCAGCAGTCGCGAGTGGTACGGTTGCCTACCCATATCATCAAAAATCTCAGCGCGGTGCTGCGCAGTTCCCGGCAGATCGCACAAACGATGCAGGGCGACCCTCGCGTAGAAGACGTGGCGCAGGTCATGGGCAAGTCCGTCGCCTATGTGGAGGACTGTCTCCAGCAGGACCGCCGTGTGGTCAGTCTGGATGCGCCCTCCCGATGGGAGGGTAGCCCATCTTTGGCGCAAACGTTGGTGGATGCCGATCAGGCGGACCTGGGGGCTTCTCTTGAAGAACAGGACCTCCAGAGGCAGATTCACCGAGCCCTCCTGGGTCTGGACGTGCGACATCGTACGATCCTGATCCGTCGTTTCGGCATAGACGGTCAGGACGGGGCGTCCCTTTCCGCTATCGGCAAAGAGTTGGGCGTAAGCCACGAACGGGTCAGACAGCTACAGGAGGAGGCATTGGATCTGCTGCGCCAGCATACGGAGTTACAGTAAATCACTCAGGAGGACTTTTTTATGGAAATCATCGACGCGTCTGCCATGAGCAGGCTGCGCACCCAAGCCCAAAACTTTCAGCATACCCGGCCTTACCCATGGATTTGCATTTCTGATTTTCTTTATCCGGAAAAGTTTGACCAACTCTGCAAGGATCTTCCCGATCCTGCCCTTTTTGAATCCCAAATGGGCTATAAAAGAGCGCATGGGCAACAAAGCCATGATCGCCTCGCGCTACAGTATCGTCCGGCACTGGAAAAAGTGCTGGCACCGAGCTGGAAGTATTTTATTCAAGAATTGCAGAGCGATGCCTACAAATCCTTCTGGCGGGAGATGCTGGGCTTAAGCCCCAGGACACCCGTGATTCTCACCATGCACTGGCATTACGCCCCGCCCGGCGGGTCCGTTTCGCCGCATACCGACGCCCGGCGCAAGCTCGGTTCTCATATCTTCTATTTCAACACCCCGGATGACTGGGATGAGGCCTGGGGCGGGCAGACCCTGGTACTGGACGATGGGGGCAAATGGCCACGCCACTCGGCTCCGGACTATGCGGACTTGCGCGAAGCCGGCGCCTCCCAGGTGCTGGGAAATCGCAGTTTTCTCTTCGCGCAGACCGATCATTCCTGGCATGCCGTCAAGGCGGTTCAGTGCCCGGTGGGGCATATGCGCAAAGTTTTTATCGTCGTGGCCAACCGCCTCACGCCGCAGGTGATCTGGCGGCGTATCCGCGGTAAGGACGCCGACGGCTACCGGCTGGCAGGCGGAATTGAGGAAAAACCAACTCCCGATGCAGGTGGATAACGCATTTATTGCTCAAGGAGAGGACTCATGCGTCTCCCGTTTTTTACTGTCCCACAGTGGCTACGGATTCTCGGATTGGTCACCTTGTTTTCAGTGGCGCCTTCGGCTTGGGCCGTTACCCTGATGCCCAGCGGCGCACCCTATCTGAGCGTTGGCGCCGGCGCCTTCAATCTGGTCGGTGCGGTCGATGATGCCGGCTACAACCATACTCCGGCCGAGTTCAATGCGGAGTACCAATCCGGATTCCGGTTTTATGGCATTGGCTATATGCTGGGCTTGCTGGCCAACACCGATGGTGGCGTCGATGGTTATGGAGGCCTTTATGCCGACCTTGCGTTGACCCCGCACTGGATACTCACGCCAGAAGCGGCCGTGAGCGGCTATAGTCAAGGCAACAGTAAAAATATGGGTAGCAATTTTCTCTTCCGGCTGGAGTTGGGGTTGGCCTACCAGATGGATGACGGCGGGCGCCTGGGACTGAAAATTGCGCATTTGTCCAATGGGGATCTCTACACAAGCAATCCGGGAGAAAACGAACTCCTGGTTACCTATTCATTTCCCCTGAGTTGATTGTACCGGCATTGGTGCAAAGGACGTCCTCATGAACGGCAAAGACATCGCAACACTGTATCGTTTCAGAGTGTTCAACAGTATCTGGAGCGCATGTTTCCTGCTCCTGTGGAGCACAGCAGTCTGGGCGGCGGTACCGGATACGCCCACTATCATGGTCCGGGACATCACCCAGGAGGTCATCCGCGTATTGCAGACGCATGAGGGAAAACCCTTCACACCCGCCGTCCAGCAACAGATCGCGGATATTGTGCTGCCCCACATCGATTTCATGACCATGTCGCGCTTCGTCATGAGTCAATACTGGAGCCAGATGACGCCGGCACAGCAGGATGAATTCGTCCAGCTTTTCAAGGAGCAACTGGTTCATACCTACATGATTGCATTCAGTCATTACTCCGGCCAGACGGTACAGATCCTTAGCAGTCGCCAGATATATCGACATCCTGACATCGTGCAGGTGAATACGAAGATTCGGCAAACGAACGGGCTGGCGAACATTCCGGTCACCTATGCGTTCCTCCAGGAACGTTCCGGCTGGAAGATTTACGATGTATTCATCGACGGGGTTTGCATGAACCTGACTTACCGGAATACGTACGGGCAAACAGTGGCCCATAAAGGAATCGCCAGTTTTCTCCAGGATCTGAGCAAAAAGGAGCGGCCCTGGAATAAGGGCCAGTGACTGCGGCGGACAATGGGCCGCGCCCAAAGAGAGGAGCGCCCATCCGCACTGCACCTGTCCGGACAAAAAGAGCACCATTGGCTGCGCAACGTGTCACGGCTGTCGGTATCTACGTATCCAGTGAAATACCAGCGCTCCCACTGACCTTGTGACAGAGGGGGCTTGTCCTATCCATTTTCTGAATTATCGGATCAGAAGGGGAAATGCGTCTGACAGATCGTCGGACAGGGCGAATTTTTTCACCTCACCTGATGCACCAGAGGAGCGGTTTCTAGACTCGGTCTAAGAAAGCAAGGCAACAGGGGCGGGGGCCGCTGCCGTCATATGCCCGTCACTGATATGGATACCTCCATATGTGCAAGTGACATTCAGCCGGTTGCAGGAAATGGGGGTTGGGAATCCGTTGAGATGGTCCGGCGCTACGCACATCCTGCTCCGGAACATCTGGCGGGAGACTCAGCAAACATTGAGGGCGCGCTATCGTCCACTGGTACAAATTTGTCACAATCCCCTTTACTTGATAGCGCACAAGAAAGGCTAACAACCTGATTAACTTGGCTCCCCGGGACAGGCTCGAACTGCCGACCTAGTGATTAACAGTCACCCGCTCTACCGACTGAGCTACCGGGGAAAAGTGCGCGTATCCTAGCCTTCTGTGCAACGTGCGTCAAGAACCGCTGCAGAACCAGAACTTCCCCTTGCCAAACTGGCACATTTGGGCTATCTACTTTTCATAGAGAAAAGAAGGGGGAAGAGGACGATGCGAAAGCAACACGTTATGTCACCTGTGGGTTCCGTGAAGCGTGGGGGCGGACTTCTGCTATTGCTGACCATGACCCTCAGCGGCTGTGCCACCATGACGCCGCCGCCAGCAGTCCGATCTTCCGATAACGCATCATCCGCTTACGACAATCGCGCGGAAACCACCATACTCGATGCCGTGCTCGTGCATACGATCGCAGAAATTGGCAAGCCCTATCAATGGGGTGGAGACAACCCTCGGACGGGATTCGATTGCAGCGGGTTCATTCAGTATGTATTACGTCGCGCCGGCGTAAACATTCCCCGAACCTCTTTTGCCCAGGCGGCCGCCTTGCCTTCGGTAAACCCCAGGCGCATTCGTCCTGGTGATCTGGTATTTTTCAACACCATGGGCCAGCCCTTCTCCCATGTCGGCATCTATATCGGCGGCGACCAGTTCGTCAGCGCCCTGAACCCCCGCCAGGGTGTGGCGGTACAAAGCTTGCGAATTCCTTACTGGGCGGAGCGTCTGGATGGTGTGCGGCGTCCCATGCCCCCTGAACTGCTGGCGATGCGGGCCCCTTGACCCGGCCACTTCAATCGAATACTTCCGGAATCCTCGTTGGTGAAAATGTCATGCATAAAAATTGGGCCTTGCTTCCGAAGACGATACTGGCGACCTGCATAGCCGCAGCCTCATCAGCCTGCGCGACCAACGTCGGCCCGGTGAATCCACCGGCTGCACCGGCGGTCACAGCACCAGCCCCACTGCCGCCGCTGCCTGCGGCACCCATGCCCGAGCAACCCAGCGCCGCGCTCACCCAGAAGGCCCGAAGTACCTGCGTCAGCAATGTGGCATTCCAGAATTTCCCGCTCCGATACCAGCAACGCCTGCAGGAAATCGCCTGCCACCTGCAGGAGCGGGATGGCCTGCCCGCCGGCTATGTGATTCCTGCCCTGCAAAACGCCCGTTTCAATGCCCGCGCAGTGGAAATGATGACGCCCCCACCCCCTTCCGCCGCTCCCGCGACACCCTATCCGTGGTGGCGTTATCGGGATCGTTTTTTGCGGCAGAACCGTCTGGACCGGGGCGTACAGTTCTGGCGTGATCACGCCGCGTTACTGCAGGCCGTCAGTCAAAAATATGGGGTTTCCGGGCCGATTCTGATGGGTATCCTGAATATCGAAACGGGTTTCGGGACCTTTTTGGGCAAATTTTCCGTGCTCAACAGCAATTTGAGCCTGGCATTGGCATTACCGGGGCGGCGCCGGTTTTTTCTGCATCAAACCGCGGAAACCCTGAAGCTCGCGCAGCGGTTGGGCGTCCCTCCGGGGACACTCCAGGGTTCACCGGCGGGTGCCATGGGCATGTCCCAGTTTCTCGCCAGCAGTTACCTGCGCTACGGGGTCACATGGAATGATCCTCCCGGCGGGCCGATGCCCAACCTGTGGCACTCACCTGCCGACGTCCTCGCTTCTACTGCCAACTTCTTCCGTGGCCACGGCTGGCAGCCGGGGCAGCCGGTGTTGAGCCAAGTATCCGGCAATCGGGGAACGAACGTAGCGCCATTCCTGCATGGCAGGCACCCACTCGCGCAACTACGCGCCGCCGGCATCCGTCCGGAGGTGCCGTCCGGACTTCCGGGATCCACGCCCGTAGGCCTGCTGCGCCTGCAGACAGAGCATGGCCCGACCCTGTTCATCGCCTACCCCAATTTCTACGCCATCATGGGCTACAACCCGAATACCTATTACTCGGCAACGGTATGGGCCTATGCCGAGGCGATCAGGAGGATTGTCAACGGCTGATCCGGAGCCACCCCTGTGCTAATATGGTGCCTTCGGTTTCCAGAAGGCAGAGGTCCGTGTGGGTTTGGAGAAATCGGGAATGCAGTCGGTTGATCAGGTCATTCGCGCCCGTTGGGTAGTACCGGTTCGCCCGCGCACCGTGCTCCACGATCACGCGCTGGCGGTGCAGGATGGGCGTATCGTTGCCATCGGTCCCGCCGCAGAAATACTCACGCGCTACACCGCGGCCAGCATGACCCACCTCGACCAACATGTCCTGATGCCCGGACTGGTCAATGCCCATACCCATGCGGCCATGACCCTGATGCGCGGACTCGCGGATGACCTTCCGCTGATGACGTGGCTGAATGCACATATCTGGCCCGTGGAAGGTCGTTTTGTCAGCCCCGGATTTGTGGCCATAGGCACCGAACTGGCTGTTGCGGAGATGCTGCGCGGCGGCACCACCACCTTCAATGACATGTATTTCTTCCCGGAAGCCGCGGCGGAAGTCGCCCAGCGCATGGGCATGCGGGCTACCATCGGACATGTCGTCATCGACTTCCCCACGGCTTACGCGGCGAACGCCGACGTCTGTCTGCAATTGGCTGCAGACTTGTTGCCGCGCCTGCGCCGGATGCCCCTCATTCACCAGAGCATCGCGCCCCACGCGCCGTACACGGTGGGAGACGCGGGGCTCTGCGGCGCGCGCGATCTGGCCGCCAGCGAAAAACTGCCCCTGCATATGCATGTCCACGAGACAGCGCATGAAATCGATGAGGCCATCGCCCGGGACGGCATGCGGCCGTTGGCGCGGCTGGCCCGACTGGGGCTATTGAATCAGCACTTTCTTGCCGTTCACATGACCCGGTTGAATGAAGAGGACCTGGCGATCTGCCGGAACAGTGGCCTGCAGGTAGCCCACTGCCCCGAATCCAATCTGAAGTTGGCCTCCGGAATGGCACCCGTTGCCACCCTGCGCAAACAGGGCACCCGGCTGGCGATCGGTACCGATGGCGCGGCCAGCAACAACGACCTCGACATGCTGGGTGAATTGCGCACCGCAGCCTTGTTGGCGAAAGGTGTGAGTGGGGACCCCACCGTTTTCCCCGCCTGGGAGGCCTTGGAAGCTGCAACACTGGGAGGCGCGGAAGCCATCGGCTGGGGCGCGGAAACGGGCAGCCTGGAACCCGGCAAGGCCGCCGACTGCATCGCCATTGACCTGGATCACCCGGCGACTTATCCGGTGTACGACCCGGTCTCGCAGGTGGTGTATTGTGCGGGCCGCGATCAGGTCAGCCATGTCTGGGTAAACGGTAACCCGCGTGTCGTCGAAGGACGAGCCGTGGATTGGGACACGCAGGAACTGTTCGCACGCGTTCGGGGCTGGGTAGAGCGCATTCGTGAAAAGGATAATGACAGATGAATAGTGATCAGGCTGAAGTGAACAAATTCGACGCCCTCTCCGGTCAGTGGTGGGATACCGATGGGCCATTTCGTACCCTGCATGAAATCAACCCGTTGCGCCTGGATTTTATCGCCAGAGGCTGTGGCGGGCTGGCGGGCAAAAAGGTGCTGGACGTGGGTACCGGGGGCGGGCTCCTCGCCGAAGCCATGGCGCGTCAGGGGGCGGAGGTTACCGGGATCGATCTCGCGGAGGACGGCCTGGACGTGGCGCGCGCCCATGCGGATGCCAACCATCTCCACATCGACTACCGGCAGATCGCCGTCGAGGATCTGGCCACGGAAAAACCGGAGTATTACGACGTGGTGACCTGCATGGAAATGCTGGAGCATGTGCCGGATCCTGCCGCCGTGGTGGATGCCTGCGCCCGCCTGCTCCATCCCGGCGGAGATGCCTTTTTTGCCACCCTCAATCGCGGCCCCAAAAGCTATCTGATGGCTATAGTCGGAGCCGAATACGTGCTTGGACTGCTCCCCCGCGGAACCCACGACTATCGGAAGTTCATCCGGCCCAGCGAGTTGCTGGCCATGACCCACCAAAGTCATCTGCAGACCATGGCCCTCAAGGGCATGCACTTTGACCCGATCCGCCACCGCGGGCGTCTGAGCGATGATGTCAGCATCAACTACCTGAGTCAGGCGCGCAAAGCAGCACCTAATGTCTGAACAGGCGGCCGTACTTTTCGATCTCGACGGCACCCTGGTGGATACGGCTCCCGATCTCGGAGCCACAGCCAATCGGATGCGTACCGAACGCGGTTTGCCGGCCATGCCCCTGGAAATGCTCCGCCCGGTCGCTTCCCAGGGCGCCCGCGGCCTTTTGCGGGTGGCTTTTCAGGTGCATCCGGAGGACCCGGATTTTGCACCCCTGCGAGCGGAGTTTCTGGAGATTTATGCCGCCCATATCTGCGAACGGAGCACCCTTTTCCCGGGTATGGCAAAAGCACTGACGACCCTGTCGGAGCGCGGCTTGGCATGGGGCGTCGTAACCAATAAACCGGGGTTTCTGACCCTGCCTTTGCTGAGTGCGCTCAAACTGCCCGTTGCCCCCGCCGCCATCGTCAGCGGCGACACGACGACGCACGCCAAGCCTGATCCAATGCCGGTCACCCGCGCTCTCGCCGAGATGGGGGCCAGCGCGGCCCGCAGCCTCATGATCGGCGACGATCCCCGCGATATGGCAGCAGGCAGGGGCGCGGGAACTCGCTGCTGGGCAGCGGCCTGGGGCTACATCGAGGCTGGTAACGACCCGCAGCACTGGGGTGCCGACCAAATCATCCAGCGCAGTGAACAGTTAGAGTTCGCCCTTCTCCATTTCGACGCCCCCGAGTAAAACCGGATGCCCCTGGCTGCGGGTAATCTGCAGAAGCGCCGCGGTCAGTATCAGGGTCCCCCCGAACGATTCGAGGAGCGTCGGTGCTTCCCCGGCCAACCACCAGGCCGATAGTGCACCCACGACGACCTCAAAAGGCATGATCACCGCCGAAACGCTTACCGGCATCCGCGCGACACCGAATTGTACCGCCACCGTCGCCCCGGCAATCCACAGCCAGGAAAAGGCCAGCAGATAACCATAGTCCGGCAGGGATAGTGCCGGTAACCGCTGAAAAAGCGCAAAAGGCAAGGCAAGCAGCACACAGCCCCACCATACCGCAGTGGCGCGATGCATATCACCGAGTGCCGTGTCCGCACGCAGAATGACATTGCTCAGCGCGAAGGCGAGGCCCGAAGATATGGCGAGCAAGTCATTCATATCGAGGTCCGCAAAAGAAAACCCCCGGCCATTGCTGACCACCAGAGCCGACCCGGCCACTGCCAGCAGGGCCGCAAGGACGCCGCGCCAGCCGATCGCCTCCTTCAAAAAAATCCGCGCGGAAAAAATGGCCCAAACCGGCGAAAGATAAAAGAGCAGCAAAATACGGACGACCTCGCCATGCACCAACGCCAGCATGAAGGCCACATTGGTCCAGCCACCAAGCAGGAACAGTCCGACCAGAGTGCGTCCGTGCTGCCGCAACTCATGACGACGGCGCCAGGACCACAACCCGGCTGGAAGCGCCAGCAGTAGGTAAACGGTAAA
This sequence comes from Acidithiobacillus ferrooxidans ATCC 23270, assembly GCF_000021485.1. Taxonomy (NCBI): domain Bacteria; kingdom Pseudomonadati; phylum Pseudomonadota; class Acidithiobacillia; order Acidithiobacillales; family Acidithiobacillaceae; genus Acidithiobacillus; species Acidithiobacillus ferrooxidans. Next base: position 1,587,847 of record NC_011761.1, on the reverse strand, counting down.
AATCAGCCACGCGCCGTGCAGGCCCGCTCCATGAAAGTAGCGGAGCGGCCACCAGAGTACGCCCCATAGGCTGGAACCGAGCAGCAGGGCAATGGCGGGAAAGCTCCGGCGGAGCGCAGGGGCAGGGTGGCTGTTCTGGTGAATATCGGTGGTCCCATCTGGAAAAAGGCGATTTCAATCCCGCCGCATTGTCCTGCATAATCCGGCAAAATCCCAGCCCTTTGGCTTCCTGCGGAATCCGCGGTCGCTCCAGGAAAGTTTCGGGGCTTGTCATCACCGCCGTCCTTGCCCCAGAATCGCATCCTATGACGACAGATTCCATGAATCCCCTGCTGGAGACCTTGCAGGCTTACCCTTTCGAGCGCTTGCGCGCGCTGCTGGCAGGAACAATACCGCCAGTAAAGGAGCCCATCGACTTCTCCATCGGTGAACCACGCCACCCGGCGCCAGCCATAGTCAGTGAAGCGATCATCGAACACCTGCATGGTCTCGCGGAGTATCCCAAGGTGCTGGGCGACCTGCGTTTACGCCGGGCCATCGCGGACTGGGCAAGCCGGCGCTTTACCTTGCCCGCCGGTTTTCTGGATCCGGAACAGCACATCATCCCCGCCAACGGCAGCCGCGAGGCCCTGTTCAGTATCGCGCAGGCGGTGCTGCCGCCCTGTCAGACCCCCAAGCCCCTGGTCTTGTTACCCAATCCCTTCTATCAGATCTATGAAGGAGCCGCACTGCTGGCGGGGGCGGAACCCTATTTTCTGAACTGCGATGCGAGCGGGCAGCCGAACTTTCTCGCGATAGAGGAATCGGTCTGGGCCCGCTGCGCGTTGCTCTATATCAACTCGCCCCATAATCCCACGGGGGCGACCCTGTCACTGGAAACCCTGGGCTGGCTGATCCGCAAAGCCCGGCAATATGGCTTCGTGCTCGCCGCCGATGAGTGCTATAGCGAACTGTATCCCGAAGGACAGGCACCCGCTGGCATTCTGGAAGCGGCGGCAGCGACGGGCAGCCTGGCGCAGGTGCTGGCTTTTCACAGTCTCTCCAAGCGCTCCAGCATTCCCGGTGCGCGCAGCGGCTTTGTGGCGGGTGATGCCGATATTCTCAAGGCCTTTGTTCGTTACCGCACCTATCTGGGTGCGGCCACCCCACCCTTCATCCAGGCCGCAGCCATCGCCGCCTGGCAGGACGAGCAGCACGTGCATCACACTCGCGCCGATTATGCCCGCAAATTCGCCGCCGCCCATGACATTCTCGGTGCGCTATTACCCATCGAGACACCCGCTGGCGGCTTTTATCTCTGGCCGCGGGTCGGCGATGGCGAAGCCTTCGTGCGCGCCCTCTATGGGGCAGAACATGTGCGCTGTCTACCCGGCGCTTATCTCGCAAGAGAGGCCCACGGCGTCCACCCCGGTCGGGATAGGGTCCGCATCGCGCTGGTCGGCAGCCTGGAAGATTGCGTCGAGGGTCTGCAGCGCATACGTCGCTTTATGGAACAGCATCCCATTTCCACTGTTAACAACTATTAATCAAGGAGTTCGTGTGAGTCAGAATCTTGCCACCATGATCGACGCCGCGTGGGAAAATCGTGCGGAGATCTCCCCCAAGCAGGCCCCCGCGGAGCTTCGGGAAGCCGTGCATCAGACCATCGAAGGACTGGACAAGGGCGTCCTGCGCGTCGCCGAAAAGCGCGATGGCCAATGGATCACCCATCAGTGGATCAAGAAGGCGGTGCTGCTCTCCTTCCGTTTGCAGGATAATGCCCGGATTCCGGGGGGCGAGACCAATTTTTACGACAAGGTGCCGGGCAAGTTCGCCGATTATAACAGCAACGATTTCCGCACCGGCGGTTTTCGGGTGGTGCCCCCCGCCACGGCGCGGCGCGGAGCCTTTATCGGTCGCAACTGCGTGCTGATGCCGTCTTTTGTCAATATCGGTGCCTATGTGGATGAGGGTACCATGGTGGACACCTGGGCGACGGTCGGCTCCTGCGCCCAGATCGGCAAACATGTGCATCTGTCCGGCGGTGTCGGCATCGGTGGTGTGCTGGAGCCCTTACAGGCCAACCCCACCATCATCGAGGACAACTGTTTCATCGGTGCCCGCTCGGAAGTGGTGGAAGGTGTGATCGTTGAGGAAGGCTCGGTCATCTCCATGGGCGTCTTTATCGGCTCCAGCACGCGCATTTATGATCGTGCAACCGGCGAAATCACCTACGGACGGGTGCCCGCCGGTTCGGTGGTGGTTTCCGGCAGTCTGCCCTCCAAGGACGGCAGCTACAGCCTCTACTGCGCGGTCATCGTCAAGCAGGTGGATGCCAAGACTCTTGGCAAAGTGGGCATCAACGCCATTCTCCGCGATATCTGAGGGAGTGCCCCGTGGGCAAGAGCGCCGTACTGGAACTGGCTGAAGACCTGATTTCCCGCCCTTCGGTGACCCCGGAGGATGCAGGCTGTCAGGAACTGATGATCGCCCGGCTGAAGGCTGTGGGTTTTCGGGTGACGCGTCTGCCTGCCAACGGGGTGGAGAATTTCTGGGCGGAGCGGGGTGGCGCCGGCCCGCGACTTTGTTTTGCGGGGCATACGGATGTAGTCCCCAGCGGCCCGCTCGCGGAATGGCAAAACGACCCCTTTCAGCCGATCATCCGCGACGGCATGCTCTATGGACGTGGTGCTGCCGACATGAAGGGCAGCCTCGCCGCCATGGTGGTCGCCGCAGAGCGTTTTGTCGCCCTGCATCCGGCGCATTCCGGTCGTCTGGCCTTTCTGATCACCTCCGATGAAGAAGGCATCGCCACCCACGGTACCCGCCATGTGGTGGACTGGCTGCGGGAGCATGGGGAGACCATCGACTGGTGCGTGGTCGGCGAGCCCTCCTCCGAAAAGGTGTTGGGGGACGTCATCAAAAATGGTCGGCGCGGTTCGCTGAACGGGCGCCTGACGGTACACGGCATCCAGGGCCATGTGGCTTACCCTGACAAGGCCGATAATCCCATCCACCGCGCCTTCCGCCCACTCGCGGATCTCGTGGATCAGTCCTGGGATGCGGGGAATGATTTTTTCCCGCCTACCCGCCTGCAGTTCTCCAATATCCACGCGGGCACCGGGGCCAACAACGTCATTCCCGGCCAGTTGCAGGCGGATTTTAATTTTCGTTTTTCCACGGAGTCCACGCCGGAATCTTTGCAGGCAGGGGTCCACAAAATCCTTGACGCCTCCGCCATGCGCTACACCATCGACTGGCAATTGTCCGGTCCGCCTTTCTTTACGGCACCGGGCCCCTTGGTAGCTGCTACCCAAAAGGCCTTGCAAGCCGTGGAACAGCGCGTGGCCCAACTGTCCACCGGCGGTGGCACCTCGGACGGGCGCTTCATTGCCCAGTTGGGCGGGCAAGTCGTAGAACTCGGGCCCGTCAATGCCACCATCCACAAGATCAACGAATGCGTTGCCGTCGCCGATCTGGAGCATCTGGCGCAAATCTATATGGAGATCATGGTGCATCTGCTGGAGACCGCGAATGGCCGTTAGTGGCGCACGCGCTACCGTCTATACCGTGCTGGGACTGTGGATGCTGGCACTGAGCGGCTGTGCAGGAGTCTCGACATCACCCACTGCCAACAGTACGGCGCCGTCCGCCTCTGCGGCCTGCGCCACCCCCGCCCCTGATCTGCACGCCGCCTATAACCGTCCTTATCAGGTTCACGGCCGTATCTATGCGCCGCTGAACAGCTCCGCCGGGTACGCCGTGCGCGGCATGGCCTCCTGGTATGGCTGGGAGTCCGGCTCCACCACCGCCATGGGCACCCCTTTCCGGCCACGCGCCTTCAGTGCCGCCAGCCGGGATCTGCCACTGCCGACCTGCGCCCGGGTCACCAACCTCAGCAACGGCCGAAGTGTTATCGTGCTGGTCAATGATCGCGGGCCCTTTGTGGATGGCCGCGCGATGGACCTCTCCTACGGAGCGGCCAACGCCCTGGGGATGGCGGGGCAAGGCGTCGCCCCGGTGGAGATCGTGGCTCTGGCACCGGTAGCCGCGCCTCCGGCGGGTACATCCAGGGGCACGGTTACGGCGGCAGCATTGCCCATGGCCCCGGAAATACCGGCGCCGTCCCAAACCTTTCTGCAAACCGGGGCGTTCAGCCGGGTCAACAACGCCACCCGTGAACGCAACCGTCTGCTCCATGCCGGCATTCGCGGCGTGCTCATCGTGCCCGGACTGGTGAACGGGCAGCAATACTACAAGGTACAGATTGGCCCGCTGCCGGGTGGCGTCGCTGCGGTCCAGGTCATCGCCGAACTCAGGCAGATGGGCTTTCATGATTTTTACAGCGTAGAACAGTAAGGAACCGCGAGATGTCCCAACCGGTGTGGCCCAACTTCTATATTATCGGTGCGGTAAAAAGCGGCACGACTTCGCTTTACGCCTACCTGCGGCAACATCCCCAGGTTTTTTTGCCGGCGATGAAGGAACCGCACTTTTTTACCCAGCCCCATCCGTCGCCGGAACAAAGGCATTGGATTCAATATGTGGGCAATGTCGAACAGTATCAGCAGCTTTATCGCGGCGCGGAGCGGTTCCCGCGGATAGGGGACGCCAGTCCCTCCTATCTCTGGTGCGAAGAAGCGCCGGAGCGTATCCACGCCGTGCAACCGGACGCACGGATCATCGTCATCCTGCGTGATCCGGTGCAGCGGGCCCATGCCCAGTACCTCATGGACTTCAATGAAGGAGTACTCGACTTACCCTTCGTGGAGGCGTTACAACGGGACTGGACCCGCCCCGACAAGGGCTGGGGGATCTCCCAGCTTTATGTGGAGCTGGGGCGCTATACCGCACAGATCATGCGTTACCAGCAGCAATTCGGTGCCGGCCAGGTGCATGTCTGTCTCCTCGAGGACCTCAAAAAAAACCCGTTGGCCGTACTGGAGGACATTGCCGATTTTCTGGAGATCGACCGCGGACCATTGCACGACATGGATCTGGAAACCGTCCATAACGTCCATCGCCTGCCGCGGGGAAACTGGGCGCGCCAACTGGCCAGCGGACACATCAGCCGGTATATTGGCGAGCATCTCTTTCCGCGAACCTGGGGCGAATTCGTCTGGCGCAACGTTTTCCTGCGCGAAGGGCGCAAGCCGCCCATGGACGCCGAAGCGCGCAGCTTTCTTCAGGCCATATACACCCCGGAAATCGAGCGCCTGGAGCAGTTGTTGGGCCGCCCGCTGCCGGAATTGCGGATATCCTGGAAATTTTCGGAGCCAGCGGGTCAGTCGCTCTCCACCGCCCTGCCTCCGAAGCCCTCCGGCAACCGCTGACACCCGTCCGCTCGCGCGCCCGCTTGCTGAACCACCCCCCCTCTACTATCTTTAGTCTGGAGTCGGAGATCTGTTTTACTGTGAGGGGAGCGTCATGTCTGGTCGTTATATTCGGTTTTTCAACGATATCCACATAGAAGACGTGCCTCTGGTGGGTGGCAAAAATGCCTCTTTGGGAGAAATGTACCGCGAACTGAGTCCCCAAGGGGTGAAGGTTCCCAATGGTTTCGCCATCACCAGCGAAGCCTACCGGTATCTGCTGGATCAGGCTGGCGCCTGGCCAGCGCTCCATGATGCGCTGGACGGCTTAGACCCGACCAACGTCACCGACCTGGCGCGGCGCGGCGCGCGGGCACGCGAAATCGTCTACGGCGCCCCGCTGCCGGCAGATCTGCAGGCGGAGGTACTCGCGGGCTACGCCGAACTGCGCAGGGAATATGGCGAAACACTGTCCGTAGCCGTCCGTTCTTCTGCGACCGCCGAAGACCTGCCCACCGCCAGTTTCGCCGGTCAACAGGACACCTACCTCAATATCTCCGGCGAAGCCGCCCTGCTGGACGCCTGCCGCCGCTGCTTTGCCAGCCTGTTTACCGATCGCGCCATTCACTATCGGATCGACCAGGGCTTTGATCACTTCAAGATCGCCCTGTCCATCGGCATCATGAAAATGGTGCGTTCGGATAAAGCGACCAGCGGGGTGATGTTTTCTCTGGATACCGAAACGGGCTTCCGTGACGTGGTCTTCATCACCGCATCCTGGGGACTGGGTGAAAACGTGGTGCAGGGCGCCGTGGACCCGGACGAATTCTACGTCTTCAAGCCAGCGTTTCTGCGCGGTAAAAAGGCGGTTCTGCGGCGGGTATTGGGCAGCAAGAAAATCAAGATGATCTATACCGAAGGAGATACCCGCCACAGCACCCGCAATATCGCCACCCATCGCCGTGAGCAGGACACATTCTGCCTCAGCGACGCGGATGTGCTGACCCTCGCCGATTACGCCATCAAGGTCGAACAGCATTACAGCCGCAAGATGCAGGAAAGCCGACCCATGGACATGGAGTGGGCGAAAGATGGCATCGACGGGCAGCTTTACATGGTCCAGGCGCGGCCGGAGACCGTCGCGTCGCAGAAAAAGGGGCAGGTACTGGAAGAGTACATCCTGGATGGTCAGGGCCCTGCGCTGATACAGGGGCGCGCCATCGGCGGCAAAATCGCATCCGGCCCGGTGCGCGTCATCCGGGATGTGAAACATCTGGCGGACTTCAGGCCCGGTGAGATTCTGGTGGCGGACATCACCACCCCGGACTGGGAGCCCATCATGAAAGAGGCGGCCGCCATCATCACCAATCGCGGCGGACGCACCTGCCATGCCGCCATCATCGCCCGGGAACTGGGTATTCCCGCTGTCGTCGGCACCGATCTTGCGACCACCACGCTCAAGGATGGTGATAGCGTGACCGTATCCTGTGCCGGCGGCGATATAGGCAGCGTCTATGCCGGCGCCCTGCCCTTCACGGTCCGCCATACCGATCTCGCCACCCTGCCCCGCCCGCAGACGCAGATCATGATCAATCTCGGCAATCCGGAAATCGCTTTTCAGACGTGCATGCTGCCCAATGACGGTATCGGCCTGGCGCGGATGGAGTTCATCATTAGCAGCGCCATCAAGGCTCATCCCATGGCGCTGCTGCATCCGGAGAAGGTCGAGGATGCCCATGAACGCGCTGCCTTGGCCATGCTGACCCAGGGCTACGCCCAGCCCGCCGATTTCTTTGTGGAACGCTTGTCGGAAGGCATCGGAACCATCGCGGCCGCGTTTTATCCAAAGCCGGTGGTCGTGCGCATGTCCGACTTCAAAACCAACGAATATGCCGCACTCTTGGGAGGACGCTGGTTTGAACCGGAGGAGGATAACCCGATGCTGGGCTTCCGCGGCGCCTCCCGCTACGCGCATCCGGCCTATACCGAGGGATTTCATCTGGAATGCCTGGCCATGAAGCGGGTCCGTGAAGAGATGGGGTTGGATAATGTCATCCTCATGCTGCCTTTTGTGCGCCGGGTGAAAGAGGCGGACGACGTGCTGGCGAAGATGGCGGAGTTTGGCCTGCGCCGTGGCGAAAACGGCTTGCAGGTCTATGCCATGTGCGAAATTCCCAATAATATCATTCTGATCGATCAGTTCGCCCAACGCTTTGACGGTTTTTCCATTGGCAGCAATGACCTGACCCAGCTCACCCTGGGCGTCGACCGCGACTCGGCCATCGTCGCTTACGACTATGATGAACGGGACGACGGCGTCAAGGAGATGATCCGCCTCGCGGTGGAGGGCTGCGCCCGTAACGGCATCCACTCCGGGCTTTGCGGGCAAGCACCTTCGGACTATCCGGAAATGGCGGAGTTTCTGGTACAAATCGGCATTCAGTCCATGAGCCTGAATCCGGATACGGTGCTGGCGACGACCTTGCATGTGCTCGACGTGGAAAAAAAGCGGAGTGGAGGGGCATGAAGGTCAACCCGGTATTACTGGTGATTTTTGACGGCTTCGGCCTCAACCCCAATCGCGCCTTCAATGGCTGGGCACTGGCGCACACGCCGCATCTCGATCACTACTTTGCCAGTTTTCCCCATACCGCCCTGCAGGCTTCGGGACGGGCGGTGGGCCTGCCGGACGGACAATTCGGCAATTCGGAGGTGGGTCACCTCACCCTGGGTTCGGGACGGATCCTCCTGCAGGATCTGGTGCGCATTTCCGATAGCCTGGAAGATGGCAGTTTTGCGCGGATTCCAGCCTGGCAGGATGTGCTCAGGGACGCCAAACGCCTGCATCTGGTGGGCATGGTCTCCGATGGAGGCGTGCACTCTCATATCGATCATCTGCTGGGCATTTTGCCACTGATAGTGGCTGCGGGTGTGGAACCGGTTATCCACATGATTACGGACGGCCGGGATACGGCGCCGCAGTGCGCCGATCTCTACGCCCGTCAGGTGGAAGAAATCCTGCACAAGCTCGGCCAGGGGCGCATTGCCACCATCTGCGGGCGCTATACGGCCATGGACCGTGCCGGCCACTGGGATCGGACGGAAAAGGCCTGGGCCGCCCTGCTGCGCGGCGAAGGACTCACCGCGGAGAGTGCTGAGGCGGCCATCCATGCGGCCTGGAAACGCGGTGAGGGGGATGAGTTCATTTCACCCACCGTCATCGGTAATCCGCAGCAGAACCGCCTAGCCGCCGATGAGCCGGTCTTCTTCTTTAACTTCCGTTCAGATCGCATGCGCCAGCTCAGTGCCGCCGTCGCCATGCCGGCCTTTACCCACTTCGACCGCCGCGGTGAGTCTGCCCGGCGTGCCCTGTGCATGGCTTCCTACGACGACGAGTACCCGTTCCCGGTACTGTTTCCCCCGGAAATTCCCGTCAATGTCCTGGCTGAAGTGGTCAGCGACGCGGGACAGCAACAGTTCCACTGTGCCGAGACCGAGAAATACGCCCATGTGACCTATTTTTTCAATGGCGGCCGGGAAGACCCCTTTCCCGGCGAGGATCGCGAGATCGTCCCCTCGCCGCAGGTGGCCACCTACGACCTGAAGCCGGAAATGAGTGCCCCCCAGGTGGCGGACCGCATCATCGCGGCACTGGAGAGCGGCAGGTATGCCTTTGTCCTGGTGAACTTCGCCAATGGCGATATGGTCGGGCATACGGCCAAAATCCCCGCCATCCTGCGCGCGGTGGAAACCCTCGACCTGCAGTTTCACCGGGTGCTGCAGACGGCACAGCGGCACGGCTTCAAGGTCATTCTCACCGCCGATCATGGCAACTGCGACGAAATGGTGGACCCGGTGACGGGTGAGCCACATACCCAGCATACGGTGTATCCGGTGCCCATGCTGCTGATTGGCGAACCGGGCGTACATCTGGGCATCGGCCGCGGTACTGCCGACATCGCCCCCACCATCCTGGAGCTCATGGGCCTGCCGCAGCCCAAGGAAATGACGGGACATAGCATCCTCCTCAAAAACCGGCCCGTCTGAAAGCACCTTCCTCATCAGAATAAGGAGAACACGTTATGAGTGCCAACGATCGCGTCAACGAAATCGCTCAGCTCACCGAACGCCTCAAAGACAAGTATCCCGCCGAAATCAATGCGTTCCTCGGTTTTATGGGGAAGACCGAGGGCAATCCGGCCCTGGGCAAGGCGCAGAAGGAACTGATCAATGTCGCACTGTCCGTTGCCGCCCAATGTGAATGGTGTATCGCACTCCATGTCAAAGGCGCCGTAACCGCCGGGGCCACCCGCGATGAAATCATGAGTGCGGGTTTTTTGGCAGTGCTCATGCACGGTGGCCCGGCGCTCATGTATCTGGTGCGCCTGACCGAGGCCGTCGATGCGTTTTTGCCGGAAGAAAGCCATGGATAAGACACAAATGGTGGCCATGCTCCGCGACATGTTGCGCGCGAGGGCCTTTGAAGAGGCGGCGGCACAGGCCTATGCGCAGGGCCATATCGCTGGTTTCCTGCACCTGTATCCGGGTGAAGAGGCGGTGGCCGTGGGCGTACTGCATGCGGCCGAGCCCGGCGATTACGTGGTCAGCACCTATCGCGAGCATGTCCATGCCCTGGTGCGCGGCATTCCGGCACGGCAGATCATGGCCGAACTGCACGGCAAAAAAACCGGGATCAGCGGCGGGATGGGCGGCTCCATGCATCTTTTCGATAAGGACCGGCGCTTTCTGGGCGGTTATGCCATCGTCGGCGAGACCTTTCCCATCGCCTTGGGCGCGGGCTACGCCGTGGCCTACCGCAAGCTGCCCGAGGCAGTGCTCTGCTTCTTCGGGGATGGCGCGGTGAACCAGGGCACTTTTCATGAGTCCCTGAACATGGCCGCCCTGTGGAAGCTACCCATTTTCTTCATCTGCGAAAACAACCATTATCAGATCGGCACCGAGATTCACCGTCACTCCGCCATCACCGAGGTCTACAAGCGCGCCTGCGCCTATGGCATCCCCGCGGAAAAGGCGGATGGCATGAACGTCATCGCCGTACATGAAGCGGCAGAGAGGGCGCTGGAGCGTATCCGCGCCGGAGATGGGCCGCAGTTCCTAGAACTGGAAACCTACCGTTACCGGGGGCACTCCATGGCCGACTCCGGCAGTTATCGCCCGAATGTGGAGCTCAATGCCTACCAGGCCAACGATCCCATCGCGGCGGCAGTCCATGAGGCGGAGTATCCCTATCCCGGCATCGAGGCCGTTGCCGCAGCCAGTGCAAATAGCGTAACCCGCTTTGCCGACCATTGCTGCCAGGAGGGACACCTCGACGAGGCAACGGTCGAGCGTATGCGCCAAGAGGTTCAGGAAGAAGTGGCAGATGCGGTCACTTTTGCCGAACAGAGCGCCGCACCGGATATGGAGGATGCCTGGAAGGCCTTCCGTTCCAACCGCCGTTTCGAAACCCTCATGGAGGTCGCGCGATGAGCGAGATGTTTTACTGGCAGGCGTTGAACCGCGCCATGGATGCCGAAATGGCTGCCGATGAGACGGTGCTGACCCTGGGCGAGGACGTGGGCCTCTACGGGGGCACCTACCGGGTGACCGAGGGCCTCATGGCCAAATACGGCGAATGGCGGGTGCGTGACACCCCCATTTCCGAGAACAGCTTTACCGGCCTCGGGGTGGGGGTGGCGATGCTGGGCTTGCGCCCGGTGGTGGAGATCATGACCATCAACTTCGCCCTCTTCGCCATGGACGCCATCGTCAACATGGCGGCAAAGATCCCTTTCATGTCCGGCGGCCAGTTTCCCATGCCGCTGACCATCCGCATGCCCGGTGGTGTCGCCAAACAGTTAGGTGCCCAGCATTCGCAAAGACTGGAGCATATGCTGATGAACGTGCCCGGCCTGCGCATGGTGGTTCCCGCTACTCCGCAGGATGCCTACTGGCAGTTGCGCCAAGCCATCCGCAGCGATGATCCCGTGATAGTTCTCGAGCATGAGTTGCTCTATTTCGGCAAGGGAAAAGTGGACGAAATGGTACCGGCTCCGCCCATCCATCAGGCGATGGTACGGCGACGGGGGCGGGATATCACCTGCGTCGCCTACTCGCGGATGCTGCCCCTCGCCCTGCAGGCGGCTGAAACGCTCGCCGCGGAAGACATCGAACTCACGGTGATCGACCTGCGCAGCCTTTCACCCATCGATTGGGATACCTGCATCGCGGCAGTGGAGCAAAACCACCGCTGCCTGATCGTCGAGGAGGACTGCCGCTTTGCCGGAGCCGGGGCGGAGTTCGCCGCCACCCTGCAGGAGCACTGTTTTTATCTGCTGGATGCCCCCATCCAGCGGGTGGCGGGGATGGACATCCCCACCCCCTTCAATGGCACACTGGAGGCCGCCAGTATCCCGCGGGCAGACGACATAGTACAGGCAGCCCGGCAAATGATGGCACGAAATGGAGCAGCACGATGAAAACCGAAATCACCATGCCGGTATTGTCCGACACCATGCAGACCGGTCGCCTGACGCGCTGGAACAAGTCGGTGGGTGACGCGGTAAAAAAAGGCGAGGCCGTTGCCGAGGTCGAGACCGACAAGGCGATTCTGGACGTGGAAGCCTTTTCCGATGGTTATCTCATTGGTCCTCTGGCCGCTGTGGATACGGATATCCCGGTGCGGCAGGTGATCGGTTACATCGCCGACGCGCCGGAAGCGGCACAGACGGACACGGGCGGTGCGGCCAAAACCCCCACACCCGGTACACCGCCCGCACCGCCTTCGGTTACACCCGGAGCGGTTGCAGAGAAAAAGACCGCACCGCCGGATAAACTGCCACCAGCCACCTCTACGCCCGCTGCAACACCGGCAGATTCCGGCTCCCCGGAGAAGCCCGCTCCCCTCCCCCAGCCGCAAGTCGTGGCACCGCAACCCCCCCATGCCGATGGTTTACGGGCTTCTCCATACGCCCGCGCCCTGGCCCGGGATCTGGAACTCGACATCCTCCAGGTCAAGGCCGGCCCCGATGGCACCATTCACGCCGCCCAGGTGCTGGCCGCAGCCCTCGCACCTCAGGATGCCGATCTGCGTATGGGACCGCCTTATACCATCGAACGTCCCAATATCCTGCGCGCCGCCGTCGCCCGCAACATGTCCGCCACGCTGAATACGCCCGCTTTCCTCATCAGCAGTCGCTTTGCCGTGGCGCCCCTGCATGCCGCCGCCAAGACGGCCGGACTGAGCCTGACCCTTGCTCTGAGCCGTGCCTGCGCCCTGACCGTCGCGGAAGATCCCTGGTTTAACCACGCATGGACCCGGGAGGGGCTGGCCAAGCGTAGTCGGGTGGATGTGGGCATCGCCGTAGACACCGGGAGCGGACTGATTACCCCCGTGCTGCGTGACGCAGCCAAACGGCCGCTCAAGGAACTCACAGAGGACTGGCGCATTCTGCTGGGCAAAGTCAAAAAAGGCAGGATTTATCCGGAAGACTACCAGGGTGCGAGTTTTTACCTCTCCAATCTTGGGGTTTTCCCGCAAATTGAGCGATTCAATGCCATCGTGCCGGTGGGCGCTTCCGCCATCCTTGCCGTTGCGGCGGCGGGTAGTGACGGGCTGACCGACTTCACTCTGAGTTGCGATCACCGGGTGATTTTCGGCGCGGATGCCGCGCGCTTCCTGCAACGCCTGGGCAAGCGGCTGGAGGACCTATCCTGGCTGGCCGGTGGCGGCGGACAACCGTGAGCATGGCGGCAATACGCCATATTCTCTGCCTCAACAGCGGTTCGTCCTCCATCAAATTCGCCGTTTTTGCGCTGGGCCCTGCAGGAGAAGAGAAGCTCGCAGAGGGCGCCGCGGAACGCATCGGGCAGAGCATCGGACGCTTGTGGCTGCAACGGGGACAAGATCCGATCACCGACCGGCAACTGGTCCTTTCCCATCACCAGAATGCCCTGGAAGCCGTTTTCGCAGCCCTGACCGAGGCGCGATACGCAACGCCGGACGGTGTTGGCCATCGCATCGTCTCCGGCGGCCCCCGTCATCAGGCGCACTGCCTGGTGGACACCCAGGTGCTCGGTGACCTGCGCGCCTCCCTGCGCTTTGCGCCACTGCACCTGCCCGCAGAAATCGCCGCCATCGAGGCCGTACAGGCGGTGTGGCCCGGCATTCCGCAGGTCGCCTGCTTCGATACGGCCTTTCACCAGAGTATCCCGGAAGTGGCCGCCCGCCTGCCTCTGCCGCGCAATCTCTGGCATGAGGGTGTCCGTAAATACGGCTTTCATGGCCTCTCTTACGAATATATCGTCAGCCGACTCCCCAATCACGCCGCCGGCAAGACCATCATCGCTCACCTGGGCAACGGCGCCAGCATGGCGGCGGTGCATAACGGCCAGTGCCGCGACACCACCATGGGCCTCACTCCCACGGGGGGGCTGGTGATGGGCACGCGGAGCGGCGATCTCGACCCTGGCGTTCTGCTCTATCTCATGGAAGAAAAAGGCTATAATGCCGCACAACTGGAGCGGCTCCTCAACCATTTGTCCGGGTTGCTGGGTATCTCGGCCTGCAGCGGCGACATGCAGACCCTGCTCGGGCTGCGCAATGACGATGCCCATGCGGCGCAGGCCATCGAGATGTTTGCCTATAGTGCGCGCAAGGCCATCGGGGGACTGATGGCGGTGCTGGGCGGACTGGACCGCCTCGTCTTTACGGGGGGCATCGGCGAACACGCCGCCGCGATCCGCTGGGCCATCTGCCGCCCCCTGAGGGGACTTGGCCTGGAGATCGATCCGATCGCCAACGAAGGCCCAGAACCTTGCATATCAGTGGCCCATAGTCCAGTAGAAATCCTCGTCGTACCCACCAATGAAGACCTGATGATCGCCCGGCATTGCCACCGGCTCCTGCCCACACGGGAGCAGCATCGTTGAAATCCCGTAAAACGCGCCAGCGCCACACGCAGCATGCACTTCCACACCCGATACACCCGGACCACGCCAGCATGACCCGGATACTCGACGAAAGTCCTCTGCTACCCATTCATTACCGCATCTGGGCATTATCCACCGGCGGCACCCTGCTCAGCGGCGTCTCCATGTTTCTGCTGGGTGTGACGTTACCACTCATCATCCCCATTTTTGCCATGCCCGCCACCAGCATCGGTCTCGCGGCCGCCATGCTCATGGGTGGCACGGTGGTGGGTGCACTGATCGGTGGGCATCTGGCTGATCACCTGGGGCGCAAGCCGGTCATGGTCATGGATATGATCCTGCTCATGATCGCCGCCCTGCTGACCGCCCTCGCTCCGGACGCCAGGGTGCTCATCGGTGCCGAATTGCTGGTCGGTGTGGGTATCGGTATGGATTTCCCAGTGGGCAGCAGTTATCTGGCGGAGTTTATGCCCCAGGGACGGCGCGGACGCATGATGGCGGCCTCCATTGCCGTGCAATCCGTGGGCATGCTGGCAGGTGCCGGTTTTGCTCTGGTTCTTTTGCAAGGCGCTCATTCCGGGGACAACACCTGGCGCTGGTTGCTGGCAGCGGAAGCGCTGCTGGTGCTCCCTTATCTACTGGGCCGCCTCACCCTGCCCGAAAGCGCGCGCTGGTGCATGGGACGCGGTCATAACGCCGAAGCCGCGCGCATCCTCGAACGCATCGTACCCCGACAGAAAGCGATGCTCGACGCCATGGCCCAGCGTCTGGGCAAAAAAATCCACCATGTGGCCAAGATCCGTCCCGGCCGACATATGGGCATTCGGACCCTGTTCTCGCCGGAATATCGGCGCCGCACCCTTCTGGTGACCTTGCCCTGGTTTTTCATGGACGTGGCTACCTATGGTGTCGGCCTGTTCACCACCATCCTGCTCGGCACCATGCGCAATGGCGAAAACGTCGGTATCATCGGTGTTGTCGGCAGAGACCTTAGCAATGCCTTGGACAGCGGCAAGGTGGATATCTTCCTCCTCCTCGGTTCGCTGCTCTCCCTCTGGATGGTGCCCTGGCTGGGACGGATTCATATGCAGATGATCGGATTTGGCGGTATGACGCTGGGGATGGGACTGCTCTATTTTGCGACGGAACTGGCAGGAAGCACCGCGGCCCATCCGCAGCTCATTCTGAGCGGCTTCATGGTGTTCAATCTGTTCATGACTGCGGGTCCCAACGCGACGACCTTCATCCTGCCAACGGAAATGTACCCCACCCAGGTGCGCGCCTTCAGCGCCGGGTTCGCCGCCGCCGTAGCCAAGATCGGCGCCACCATCAGCGTCTTTCTGCTGCCGGTGATCCAGTCTGCGTTGGGCGTTACCGTGATCCTGCTGCTGATGGGCACGGTCAGCCTGTTGGGTCTGGTGCTCACTTACAACTTCCGGGTGCAGGGCCGCGGCCTGACGCTGGAAGAACACCACGGACCGGCTCTGCCCCAATGAAGCATCGCGAGAAGGAGATCAGACATGCCCTATGCCCATTTTGACGCGTTGCTGGCCGATGTCGCGCCCCTGGACGACATCCCCGTAGCCGTAGTGGACGCCGCCGAAGAGCATGTATTGCGTGGCGCCTGCGAAGCCAGGAGTCAGAGCATCATCGAACCCATCCTCATCGGCGACGCACAACAGATTCGCAGTCTGCTGCTCAAAATGGGGCACGATTCCGGCAGTTGCCCAAACTTCCATATCATTCACGCCGACAGTGCGGAAGCTGCGGCGGAAAAGGGTGTCGAAATGGTGCTTGCCGGAGAGGCCAAGGCATTGATGAAAGGACACCTGCATAGCGATGCCTTCCTCCACCCCATTCTCGCCAAACTACGCACGGATCGTCGTCTTTCCCATGTCTTTGTTGCGGACATCCAGACGTACCCGAAACTCCTGCTCATCACCGATGCCGCCATCAATATCGCGCCCGACCTCGGCACCAAGGCGGCCATCCTGCAAAATGCCATTGATCTGGCGCATATTCTGGAGGTTGCCCAACCCAAAGCCGCCATTCTCTCCGCGGTGGAAGTGGTCAACCCCGCCATCGTCTCAACGGTGGATGCCGCCTGTCTCTCGAAAATGGCAGAACGCGGGCAGATCACCGGCGCGCTGGTGGATGGTCCCCTCGCCTTCGACAACGCCATCTCCAAAGAGTCGGCGGAGATCAAGGGGATACAGAGTTCCGTGGCCGGAGATGCCGATATTCTGCTGGTGCCCGATCTGGTGTCCGGCAATATCCTCGCCAAGGACTTGGAATATCTGGCCGGCGCGACTCTGGCGGGGATCGTGATGGGGGCCAAGGTACCCGTCATCCTCACCTCCCGTGCCGACCCTGCCCGTGCCCGTCTCGTTTCCGCCGCCCTGGCCGCCCTCATCCATTATCGCCGGCTGGAGGCGCGGTCATGACCGAAAACAACACCCGCTCCCCGTCCATCGCTACCCTCACCCTCAACCCGGCCGTAGACATCGCCTACGAAGTGCCGCACCTGATCCCGGACCAGAAGAGCCACGCCACATCCACCCGCTACGATCCCGGCGGTAACGGCATCAATGTCGCCCGCGCCCTCAAGGAGCTGCTGGTCTACGCCCATAGTTGCTGCGTCGTGGCCGGCAATATCGGCGAACTGCTACAGAAGCTGCTGCAACATCACCTGGACGATCCCCACTGCGTGCACGTAGAGGGGGAAACCCGCGTCAACGCCACCATTTTGCAGGGGGACCCCGCCACCCAGTTTGAAATCACCGGCATCGGGCCACGGGTTTCAGAACCTATCCTCGCCGAAGTCCGGGAAACCTTTCTGGGCCTGTGCAAAGACGGTTTCGCGGTACTCACCGGCTCCGTCCCCCCTGGCGTGGATGATCATTTCTATGGAGATATGGTCGATCGGGTCCGCGCCGGAGGCGGACAATCCATTGTCGACGCCCATGGCGCCCTCCTGCAACACGCCCTTCCCCATCACCCCTTCCTGATCAAACCCAATAGCTATGAGCTGTCCCTCCTGCGTCGGCGCGAGCTCCCCACGCTGGAGGATGTGGCGAAGGAGGCGCGCGCCATACAGCGGGAAGGGGTGCAGTATGTCTGTGTATCCCTGGGGGGCGACGGAGCACTGCTGGTCGGGCCCGATGGCAGCTATTTTGCCAAGGCACCCCCCATTCAGGTGAAGTCGACGGTCGGCTCGGGCGACTCCATGGTCGCCGGTCTCGTCGCCGCGCTGGCCCACGGCCAAAGCCCGGCAGAGGCCCTGCGCCTGGCCGTCGCCTGCGGCAGCGGCACGGCTGCCCGGCCGGGCACCGAGATATTCTCCCATAATGATCTGGACGAACTGCTACAGATAACGGAAGCGCGTGTACTCGACATCTGAGGGTACCCCAAAAAAGGCCCTCGCGAGGAGGGCCAAAGGGAGGTATGGGAGACAGATCATTCATCCTGCGAAGCAAACAAGGGTGATTGGCGCGCATCCTCCCGGCGCATCAGGAGAACGGGCCTTTAGCAATGCCCGTTGTCGTTATCGCCGCCGTTCATATTCTCTTCCGCCTCGGTGCGCCACCAGGCCCCGATCCCGGATGCCGTCTTGGCCACCGCCTTGTTGGGATAGCAGGTCACCGGGTCCCTTTTGGCCAATGCAGACCTTTGGTACCAGTAGGTCGCCCGGACCCAGTCGGGCTTTTCGATATGCCCCAATTTCAAGCCGGGGTCATAGAGCGTCCCCAGATAATACCCGGCAGTCCTGTTTCCGCTATCGGCCTGGTGCTGTAGTTGCCGCAAGGCCGCAGGAGAATCTTCGGCCTGGTTTCTGAGGTCCAACAGGGTCCCTTCGGCCTGGGACAGGACCGGAACCATGAGACCAAGTGCCAACAAGATCGATGCTGTAAACTTGCCTTTGTACATAACGTGCTCCTCTTCCAAAAAGGGTTCCAAAAAGGTTTTCGCCAGCATGTCCGCTTCCCGGCGGGGTTCAGTAACCGGTGAGGGGAACCGTCCCTTGCCGCCGTAGTACGTGGGAATTTTTCCCACCGATATTATCTATGCAGTATTCGTGCCATACTGAGTGACCAATGGTAAGAATATGGATTTGTTAGTTTTCATCACGAGCCTGGCGGGGGTGATCAAAGGGATCGCCGCGGCGTTTTGTCGCCATAGCACGACGACCATCCTGAAAAACAATAATATATATTTTACCAAACAATTAGTTATGACTGTCGCTCATTGTCTACGCCAATTCACCATAACGTGGCGTCTGTCCTGCTGAAAATCGTTCAACCCTCCATGGGTACTACAAGATTATCCGCCGCAGCATGCCGGGAAGGCGGAGTCACCCTGTTCCCAGGAGCGCTCAATATCCCCGACTGTTCTATACTGATGGACGAAGCCACCCAGGGAGGATCCGGATGGTGACCATGTACCAGCCGCAGCATCCCTTTCCCACCGCAACCGACGAGGAGTAACAGATGGCCGAGACAGTAACGGATATCCTGATTGTTGGCGGTGGCCCCGCCGGCATGATGACGGGAATCACCGCCGCCCAGTTCTCGCCACACAAGAAAGTGCTGGTGATCCGCCCGGAGACGGACGCAGTGATTCCCTGCGGTATCCCCTACATTTTTGGCACCCTGGGCGGCACCGATGAGGATATGGCCGGGCGCGCGCCTCTGCTGGCGGCCGGGGGACAGCTTCAGATCGGGACGGTCCAACAGATAGACCGCGTCGCACACACGGCCACCCTAAGCGATGGCAACGTCATGCACTGGGAACGTCTGGTGCTGGCCACCGGTGCCGAGAACTTCATCCCGCCCATTCCAGGCACCGGTCTGGAAGGGGTCTTCAGTATCCGTAAAGATTACGACTACCTGGACACGCTCTTCAGTACTCTCATCCCGCAGATCAAAAAACTGGCTATTATCGGTGGCGGTTTCATCGGGGTGGAGTTTGCCGACGAAATCCGCAAACGCGGTATTGAAGTGCACATCGTCGAAATGCTGCCACACCTGATGCAGGCGGCCTTTGACCCGGATGCCTGCGCGGCGGTGGAGAAGCAGTTGCGGGCCCATGGGGTTCATATCCATACCGGAGCCAGGGTAGAGGCGCTGCTGCCCGATTCCGGCGGCAGGCGCGTGGGACAAATACAGATCGCCGGACAGGAGGCGCTGACGGTGGACGCGGTGCTCATCGCCATCGGTACCCGCCCCCAGGTCGCCCTGGCCAGGGACATGGGCCTGACCCTCAGTCGTTCCGGCGGCATCTGGGTCGACGCCTTCCAGCGTTCCCGGGAAGATCCCAATATATTTGCCGTTGGGGATTGCGCCCATAAGCAGGACTTTTTCACCCGCAAGGCCAATCACGCCATGATCGCCTCACAGGCGGCGGCCGAGGGCCGTATTGCCGGCATGAACCTCTATGGCTTGCGTCAACTCCGTTACAACGCCGGATCGGTGAGCATCTACGCGAGCGAAATCGATGGTCTGGCCTTCGGCGTCGCCGGGCTTACCGAGCGTCAGGCGGAACTGGAAGGCTTCCCCATTCTGGTCGGCGAAACCCGTCTGCCTGATCATCACCCCGCATCGATGCCCAACACCACGGAGATTTACTGCCGGATCATCTTCGCCGCCGACTCCCTGCAGATTCTCGGCGGCCAGATTCTCGGCGGCGCCACCACCGGCGAACTGGTCAACACCATCGGCCTGGCCATTCAGATGCATGCCTCCGCACCCGATCTGGCCAGCATGCAATTCGGCAGCCAGCCCCGTCTGACACCCTCCCTGCACCCCTTGGTAGCCGCTGCGGGTGACGCCCTGCGGCGCCATTACGAACCACTTCATCCCTGCGTTACAGGAGATCCTCATGCCTAAAATCGCCCAAGCACCACTCGGCATGTCCGCCGAAAGCACCCAGCGCTGGACGGAAAACTATCGTCTCGCCACCCAGGACAGCGGACGCCTGTTTCTGATGGCGGGTGACCAGAAAGCCGAACATCTCAACGATGACTTTGTCGGGGGTCACGTGGCGACGGACGATTCCGACCCGGAGCATCTGTTCCGCATCGCCAGTGAAGCACCCGTGGGCTGTTTTGCCGCGCAGATGGGCCTCATTGCCCGCTACGGCATGGATTACCGTGACACGCCCTACTTGCTCAAGCTCAACAGCAAGACCCACCTGATCAAAACGGCACAACGTGATCCGGTCAGTCTGCAATGGCAGAGCATGGCGCAGGTCCATGATTTTGTGCGCCACTCCGGTCTCCGGGTGGTCGGGGTGGGTTACACCATTTACCCTGGCTCCGAGTTCGAGCCGACCATGCTCAGCGAAGCCGCACGCATCATTCAGGATGCCCATGCCATGGGATTGCTGGCCGTCATCTGGGCCTATCCGCGCGGCAAGGCCGTAGGTGAACGCGAGCAGGACCCGCATCTCATTGCCGGCGCCGCGGGTCTGGCGGCCTGTCTCGGGGCGGATTTCGTCAAGATCAACCCACCACTCGACGCAGCGGGTGCCATGGACGGTACGCTCCTCGGTGAAGCCGTCGCCGCTGCCGGACGCACGCAGGTCATCTGCGCGGGGGGGTCCGAAACCGATGCGCCGGAGTTTCTGCAACGCCTCTACGAACAGATTCATGTGGGTGGCACGCAAGGCTGCGCCACCGGCCGGAATGTCCATCAGCGCAGTCAGCCCGACGCGGTCAACTTCTGCAAGGCCATCCATGCCATTGTCGTCCACAATCAGGGCGTCGACGAAGCGGTCAAGCTGCTGCATCCCAACGCATGATGAAACTACCAGTACAGCGCAGCAAAATCGTCTGTACCATCGGCCCGGCGTCCGATGCACCGAAAACACTGGAGCAGATGATCCGCGCCGGAATGAACGTGGCCCGCCTGAATCTCGCTCACGGCACGCCGGATGAACACCGCACCCGCATAGTCCGTATCCGGGCTGCGGCAGAAAGGGTGGGACAGCGGGTAGCCATCCTCGCCGATCTGCCCGGCCCTAAAATCCGTATCGGTGTGCTACCCGCCCCGGTCACCCTCAAGCGCGGCAGTCAGGTACTCCTCGCCCCCGATGCACCCGGAACCCCGGAGCAGATTCCCCTGGAGCTGCCCCGTCTTTCCCGACCTCTGGTCAAGGGGGACACGATATTTCTCAATGACGGCTTCATCGAGTTGCGTGTGGAGCAGCATGATCCTGCCGGTATCCATTGCCGGGTGGTGGTGGGCGGCGTGCTCCTCTCCCATAAGGGCGTGAATCTGCCCGGGGTGACGCTGGAAGGCGGCGCCCTCACCCCTGCCGACCGCGAGTTGCTGGCCTTCGCGCTGGAGGCCGGCGTCGACGGGCTGAGTGTCTCTTTCGTGGAAACGCCGGAGGATCTGCACACCGCCCGCCGGGAAGCGCGGGCCTTGGGTTATGAGCCCTTTCTGGTCGCCAAAATCGAAAGGGCTCGGGCCTGGAAACACATGGATGCCATCATCGCCGCCGCCGACGGCATCATGGTGGCGCGTGGTGACCTTGGCGTGGAGGTGCCCATCGGGCAGATCGCGCTGATTCAGAAACGCCTCATCCGCAAGGCCCGTGCGGCAGGCAAGCCGGTCATCACCGCCACCCAGATGCTGGAATCCATGGTGCACAATCGTCGCCCCACCCGCGCGGAGGTCACCGACGTCGCCAATGCCATCCTCGACGGTACCGACTGTGTCATGCTCTCCGAAGAATCCGCCATGGGCGATTATCCGGTGGATGCAGTGAAAATGCTGGCCGAAATCGCCCGCATCACCGAAAAATCCCGATCCGAGCTGAGCCCGCTCAGTGCAGAAACCCTGCACGACGCGCCCAGTGTGGAATCGGTCATCGCCTGGGATGTGCGCACCGCCGCCGAGCATCTGAATCCACTGTTTATCGTCACCCCCACCGAAACGGGTACCACCGCGGCCCGCATCGCACGCTTCCGGCTGGTCCCGTGGATACTGGCTATCAGCCCGCAGGACCGCACTTGCCAGCGCCTGTGCTTTCATTACGGCGTGCATGCGGTAGCCATGCCGAGCCCCGATCAGGGCTGGGAACAGGCCGTCCGCCGCTGGCTGGTGACCCACGGCATCGAGAAGGGCCTCATTCTCCTTACCCAGGGTCCAAGCCAGGGCCACCCCGGCGGTACCAACCGACTGGAAATCATCCGCCTGGAACAACCCGCCATCCATTGACAGGAGCATTTATGGACAGCCGTATCCAAGACCTCACCGCCCGCGCCATGGAGGACAACATCGCCAACGCTACCCTCATCAAACTCCATCAGATCGGTACGGTGACCGAGACCATCACCGCCACACGGCTGGCCCAGTTCCATGGCTGGGACGCTTTTGTGTCCCACCGCTCCGGTGAGACCCCTGACGATTTCATTGCCGACCTCACCGTCGCCCTGGATACGGGGCATCTGAAGTCGGGTGCTCCGGCGCGTGGCGAACGGGTGGCCAATCACGACCAGTTGCTGCGTATCAAGGAAGAACTGGGTGCCACCGCCAGTTTCGCCGGCAAACATGCTTTCCGCAGACTCGTAAGGTTTTAGCCGACTTTCATTACCCAACGCGGCCTACCGCGCACCCCACTGAACCGGAGAACTTCGTGACCATCGCCCCTTGCTACCTGCTCCCGCAACTACCCGAATCACTGGCCGGCCTGGCGGAACTTGCCCTCGACCTGCGCTGGTCCTGGAGCCATGTCTCCGACACCCTCTGGCAGCATATTGCCCCCAAACTCTGGGAGCAGACCCACAATCCGTGGCTGATTCTGCAGAACGCTGGCAGCGAGGCACTCCAGCAACTGGCCCAGGATAAAGACTTCATCGCGGAGTTGGAGGCCTTCGTCACCGAACACCGCAACCGTCTCGCGCAAACGTGCTGGTTCGGTAAAACCTATCCTCACCCTCCCTTCCGTCAGGTGGCCTATTTCAGCATGGAGTTTGGTCTATCCGAGTCCCTGCCCATCTACTCGGGCGGCCTGGGTATCCTTGCCGGCGATTGCCTGAAAACCGCCAGTGATCTCGGTGTTCCTCTGCTCGGTATCGGCCTGCTCTGGCAGCAGGGTTATTTCCGTCAGAGTCTGGATGAGTGTGGTCGTCAGATCGAACTCTATCCGTACAACGACCCCACCCAGATGCCCGTCACCCCGGTGCGGGACGCGGCGGGCGAATGGCTGCGTCTGGAAATGCCCTTTCCCGGCCGCACCGTCATCCTCCGCGCCTGGCAGGCACAGGTCGGCCGGGTGACCCTGTATCTGCTCGACAGCAACGATCCCCTCAACGCCCCCGCCGACCGGGGCATCACCGCCGAGCTCTATGGCGGCGGCCCGGAGACCCGCCTGCAGCAGGAAATCTGCCTGGGCGTCGGCGGCTGGATGCTGCTGCGCCGCCTGGGTATCCAGCCGGATATCTGCCATCTCAACGAGGGGCATGCAGCCTTCGCCATTCTCGCCCGGGCCTACAGCCATATGCGGGATCACGGTACCGACTTCGCCTGCGCCCTCACCGCCACCCGCGCTGGCAATATCTTCACTACGCACACCCCGGTCTCCGCCGGTTTCGACCGCTTTCCGCCGGAACTGATGACACGCTACGTTGCCGGTGCCTCCGAGGCTTTCGGGATTGACATAGAAACCGTCCTTGCCTTAGGCCGGGAGCATCCCGAAGACCGCCGTGAACCCTTCAACATGGCGTGGCTCGCCATTCGCGGCAGCCTGACCGTCAATGGCGTCAGCCGCCTGCATGGAACCGTCAGCCGTCGCTTATTCCAGCCTCTGTTCCCACGCTGGCCCGAAGACGAAGTTCCCGTCACCCACGTCACCAACGGCGTGCATATGCCCTCCTGGGACTCCGCCGAAGCCGACGCCCTGTGGACCACATACTGCGGCAAGTCCCGCTGGCTTGGGGACCTGAAGGATATCGAAACGGACTTTCGCCAGACCGCTGATGCCGATATCTGGCACCTGCGCAGCGTCGCGCGGCAGGAGGTGATCCAATTCGCCCGCCAGCGCCTGCAGCAGCAACTGGCGGCAACCTATGCGCCCGAAAGAGAGTGTGAACAAGCGAAAACGGCGCTCGACCCCAACACCCTCACCATCGGTTTCGCCCGCCGCTTTGCCGCCTACAAGCGCCCCAACATGCTCCTGAGCGACCCGGATCGTCTGTACCGCCTGCTGAACAACCCGCGCTATCCCGTACAACTGCTGATCGCGGGCAAGGCTCATCCCCAGGATGGCGCCGGTAAGGCCATGATCCAGCAGTGGACCCAGTTCATTCACCAGTATCCCGACCTGGCCGGGCGCGTCGTCTTCATCACCGACTATGACATGCTGGTCGCCGAACACCTGGTGCAGGGTGTCGACCTGTGGATCAATACACCGCGCCGCCCCTGGGAAGCGAGCGGTACCAGCGGCATGAAAGTATTGGTCAATGGCGGCCTCAATCTCTCGGAGCTGGACGGCTGGTGGGCCGAGGCCTATTGCCCGGAGGTCGGGTGGGCCCTGGGCGACGGGCAGGAACATGATACCGATCTGGCATGGGACCAACAGGAAGCACAGCAGCTCTATCGCCTGCTGGAAGACGAAGTCGTGCCCCTCTTTTACCACCAACGCGATGCCAACGGCTGCCCGTGCGGCTGGGTCGGCAAAATCCGCGAAAGCATGGGCCGCCTGACCCCGCAATTCAGCACCAATCGCATGTTGCAGGAATATGTATCCACCCTCTACGTCCCGGCCGCACGACTTCTGGCCGCGCGCAGCGACCGCGCCACCGTTGAAGGCATCTGCAAATGGCAGCATGAAATTCGCCAGCACTGGCAAAGCGTGCATTTTGGCGAACTGAATGTGCAAAGCGATACCGATACCCACCATTTTCAGGTGCCCGTATATCTGGATGACCTCAACCCAGACGCCGTTGCGGTACAGCTCTTCGCCAACGGCGAGGGGGGACAGTGCCCGACCCTCTATACCATGACGCGCGGAGAAGCCCTGAGCGGCGCCATCAACAGCCACAATTATCACTGTACAGTGCCGGCCCGCCACCCGGTGGAGGCTTTTACACCCAGGATCATCCCATATCGCGAGGGATGCCTGGTCCCCCTGGAAAGTACAGAGATACTCTGGTATCGCTGAAAGGAGAGTTCCATGAACAACCAGATACCCGATCTTTCCACGGTCGTCGAGGCCGAACGGAAAATGTTCGGCAAGTACGTGCTGCCCATCGCCGTCGTCCTGATCATCATCGGTATTTTCGGACTGCTGAGCCCGGTCATTCTGTCTGCCGCAACCGATGGCGTGCTGGCGGCCCTATTGATCATTGCCGGATTCACCTGGTTCATCCACAGCTATCAGATGCATCAGCATCATTTGGCGGACTGGCTCAAGCCGGTACTGCTGTTGGCCACCGGCGGAGTGATGATTGCACTGCCCAACGCCGGCATCGCCGCCATCGGCCTGATGTTCATCCTGTATTTCGTCATGGATGCCTACCGCAACTTCACCCAGTCCAATGTCCACGCCGGTCACGGACGGGGGTGGTTTATTTTCAGCGGGGTAATCGATGTCGTCATAGCCATTCTGTTTTTTGTCACCTGGCCACAGGGCTCGCTCATCCTGGTCGGTATCTTTGTGGGCGTAAATCTGATTTTTGATGGCGTCATTCTGCTGATGCTCCGCAATGCCGTCTCCGGAGACCATCAATAGCGATGGATGGCGTTCACGCGCCAATGCTCGCAAGCGGAAATTTCGATAAAACGGGCAGCCCGCATCTTCTCGCCATTACTGTCGCCGTAATGGCCTGCATCATCATGAATGTTCTGGACATCACGATCGTCAACGTGGCGCTGCCGCACATGGAGGGGTCGCTTCACGCCAACAGCGATCAGATTACCTGGGCACTCACCACCTACATGCTGGCCATGGTCATCGTCACTCCCTTGACCGGCTTACTGGTCGAGCGCTTCGGACAACGCCGGCTCATCCTGTGGAGCGTGGCCGGCTTCCTGGTCTGCTCGGTCATGAGCGGACAATCCCACAGCCTCACGGAAATCGTTCTTTGGCGTTTCCTGCAGGGAGCACTGGGCGCCTCTCTGGTACCTGTCGGGCAGGCCATTCTGGTTCAGGCGTATCCCCGGGAGAAACGGGGGGTAGCCATGGCGACCCTGGGCATGGGCACCATGCTCGGTCCCATCGTCGGTCCGGTGCTCGGCGGCTATCTCACCGAAAATCTCTCCTGGCGTTGGTGTTTCTACGTCAATATACCCATTGGCATCATCGCCTTTACCATGCTGATTTTTTACATCCCCCGCTTTGGCAAAAGCGAACATCCCCGGCCGATTGATTGGCTTGGATTCGTATGGATGGCCATCGGGCTGGGTGCGTTGCAGATGATGCTCAGCCTCGGCGATCAGGACGGCTGGTTGAGCTCCGACTTCATCATCATCCTGATGTTGTCGGCGGGCACCGGCATTTTTCTCTTTGTACTGCGTTCGCTCAGCGTCGCCCATCCGCTGGTCGACTTGCGCCTGCTCAAGGATCGCTCCCTGACCCTGGGCAGTGCGGGTATAGGTTTATTCGGCCTCGCGCTTTATGGGACCATGGTGATTCTGCCCATCTATCTGCAGGATTATATGGGGTACGAACCGCAAACCGCAGGCCTTGCCATGGCTCCCCAGGGCCTGGGCTCCTGGATTTCCATGTGGATGGCGGGACGCCTGCTCAATCGCGGGGCCAACCCCCGCTGGATGATCATGGCCGGAGTTTTTTTGGGTGCCACGGGCACCTGGATCAGCCTCTCCTATAACCTGCAGGTAAGCCCTGCCTGGATCATCTGGCCTGGGGTGATCCGGGGCCTCGGTCTCGGCCTGGTATCCATCCCCCTATTTACGCTGGCTTTTGCGACCCTCAGCAAGGAGCAGACGCCGGAGGGATCGGGGATATTCAATCTCATGCGCAATCTGGGCGGTTCTGTGGGCATTGCCATCGTCTCCACCATCATGACCGAAGAGGCGCAGGCGGCGTGGAACCAGATGGGAGGGCATATCAGCCCCTTCAATGCGGCATTGCCGCGTTACCTGGGTGGCGCCGGTTTGCGTCAGGGAAATCTGACCTGGCAGGTGCTGGGCCGGGTTCTGGCGCAGCATGCGGCAATGCGTGGTATACTGGATGCGTTCATGTTCCTGTTCTGGAGCTTTTTGGTCGTGATGCTCATCGCGCTACTGATGAAGGATAAATCCTAGGAGCCTTATGTTTGCTATAAAAGCGCTATTCAATGATGAAGTTGCGGTCAGGGAGGGATTTTCCAGCATCCGCAGGACGTTGATGGAAAACCATCCGGATCATGCGGATTACTATGACGTATTGCGCAAGATTCTGCAGCAGCAGATACATCTCAAGCATGCGGTTTTTGCAGAAAAAGACGTCGTCTCCTGTGAATTCTATGGCTTCGACGAAAGGGAATCCGCGATGGCGGAAGCCGCGTTGCTGGATGTCGGCGCGCTGGAAGTCATCGTTGAGTAACCGCCCATGACTCTCTTGAGCATCATCATCTTCCTCCTCATCGGCGGCATCTCCGGCTGGCTGGCCGGGCTGCTGATCACGGGACGCGGCTTCGGAATGGTCGGAGATATCATCGTGGGTATCATCGGCGCGTTCATCGGCGGCTTTGTCCTCATCTTTTTCGGCCTGGCCGGCCTTTTCGGGGCGGGCATCGTCGGCGCCGTCATCGTGGCGTTCATCGGCGCGGTCATCCTTCTCAGCATCATCAAGATCATCAAAAAAATCTGACTCCGCCGGGAGTCTCTCCGGGGCGCGGCGCGCGCCTCATGCTCCTGCGGCATAGGCGCAGCACGCATGGAGAGGGCAGAGGCCACAGCGCGGGCGGGGCCGACAGTAATCCTTGCCGAGCGAGACCAGCAGCGCATGCAGCGCATTGCGTGTCTGCACATCGCCGGGCTGCAGTTCAGCCTCCATCCCGGCCTGCACTTCGCCGTAGGAAAGATCATCTTCCAGCAGACCCAGGCGACTGCCGATCCTGCGGGTATAGGCGTCTACCACCATGACCGGCAGGCCCAGGGCATAGAGCAGGATGGAATCCGCCGTCTCCGCGCCGATACCATGGACTGCCAGCAAGTCTTTCCGCAGCGTCGGAATGTTCGCCTGCCGCGCAAGCTGTTCCGGCGCAGCACCCACACCCCGGGCCTCCAGGAACCGGCACAAGGCCAGCAGGCGTCTGGTCTTTATCCGGTAAAATCCGGATGGCCGGAGCAGTTCCGCCAGATCCCCTTCGGGCAGAGCGAGAAGAGCCCGCACACTCAGCGCGTCGACTGCCCGTAGATTGGCAATCGCCTTTTCGACATTGCGCCAGGCGGTATTCTGGGTCAGGATCGCACCCACCATGACCTCAAAGGGGGACTGCGCGGGCCACCAGTCCTGGGGGCCGAAGGCCTCCTCCAGCATTCCGAATACGGCTGACCAGCCCCCTTGTTCCCGCATTGGCGACCTCTAATCCCGGACCGTTCGCCGTCCCTGCCCCGGCCGGCCACGCGATGGCGTCTGCCGGGCTTCCCTCCGACTGTTATTTTTTCGCGCGTCCGGCAGCGGCGCGGTGACGCGTTCCACGCTGTCGGAAGGTGGTGTAGCGGGATTGACCCACTGTACACTGGCGAGCAGGGCGTCACGTTCTTCATCGGGCAATTCGTCAAAGTAACCGGTCTTGAGCAGGCGCGGCATCTCCACCACCCCGTAACGCACCCGAATCAGGCGGCTCACGGTCAGGCCCACCGCCTCAAAAAGTCGCCTTACCTCACGATTGCGCCCTTCTGCCAGAGTGACGTGATACCAGCGATTAGCGCCTTCACCACCGGCTTCCTGCAAGGTCACGAAATGCGCTTCGCCGTCCTCCAGCACTACGCCCTGTAGCAGCCGGACCTGCTGCTCCGGACTTACTTCCCCCAGCACCCGGACAGCGTATTCCCGTTCGATGCCGGCACGGGGATGCATCAGCGCGTTGGCCAGATCACCGTCATTGGTGAGCAGCAGCAGCCCTTCGGTGTTGTAGTCGAGGCGACCTACCGCAATCCAACGGCTACCGCGCAATCGCGGCAGGCGATCAAAAACCGTGGGACGCCCTGCCGGGTCATTGCGGGTGGTGAGTTCCCCCGCCGGTTTGTGGTAGCGCAGCACTCGCAAGCGCGGACGTACCCAGGAAGGAATTCGCAACGTCTCCCCGTCAACAGCAATTTTATCCTGTGCCGTCACCCGGTCACCCAGTTTGGCGATCTGGCCATTCACCACCACACGCCCCGCCGCGATCCATTCCTCCATGAGGCGGCGCGACCCCAGCCCAAAGCGGGCGAGCACCTTCTGCAATTTTTCGTCCATGTTTCTCCGAAACCTGTCCATCTGCGGCAAATACTTCCGGGATCATATCCTGTCCGCGCCCCGGCACCTATAAAAAAACACCCCCGCACCAGGCGGGGGCATTTTCACTGACCAACGGAACGATCAGGAGGCCTTACGATGGGTATCTTCTTCCTTCAGACGGGTAATGCCCATCATCTTGAACAGCACCTTCTCATAGAAGGGCTCGGAGACACCCATCTTCATTTTGCGGATAAAGTATTTTTCAAAGGCCACCTTCGCCAGATGCACCCAGCGCCCGTAGGCAAAGACGTCCACTTTACGGGGCTTCAACTGGGGCAAGGCGATAAATGCCGCGCCGCGATCACCCATATCGGCAAAACACACCGCATTCCAGGTGCCCATGGTCTGCTCGCCCTTGCGGCCTTCCAGATCCGCCTTGATGTTGTGCACCGCCGCCGACACCATGGATTCGATCATATAACCGGTCTTGGGCGCGCCGGTCGGCACCGGGGTCGTCTCTACCGGCGGAATGGCGATGGCGATACCCGCCGCAAAGATATTTGCGTATTTCTTGCTGCGCTGGTGCTCATCCACCAGCACGAAGCCACCGGGATTGCACAATCCTTCGACACCCGCCACCGCTGGCACGCCCTTGAAAGCCGGGATCATCATCCCGAACTTGACCGGCAGAACCATCTCCTTGATGGTTTCACCCTTCTCGTCCACCTGGGTTACATACATCTTGTTGTCTTCGACCTTGGTGACCTTACAGTTCGTGTACGCTTCGATACCTTCTTCCTTGAGGCCCTTCGTCAGAATGCCCTTGGAATCGCCCACGCCCTGAATGCCCAGATGACCGATGTAGGGCTCACTGGTGATAAAGGTGAAGGACGGAATCTTGTCGCGCATGCCCCGTTTTTTGAGGTCGGAAGCGACGATCATGGCATATTCGTAAGCCGGTCCGAAGCAACTTGCGCCGGCCATGGCACCGATGACAATGGGGCCGGGCTCGCGCAACAAAGCCTGGTATTCGGCAAAGGCCCGTTCCGCATGGTCCACCGTACAAATGGACTGCACCGGGCCTTCATGGGGATCGGAACCCGGTACATTCTCGAAAGCCAGCTTCGGACCTGTCGCGATCATCAGGTAGTCGTAATGTACCGTGTTGCCGTCGGCAAGGGTGATATTCTGCGCTTCGGCATCGATCTGTTCGGCGGACTGCGCGATAAAATGTATTCCTTTACGTTCCACATAGTGCCGGATTGGGAAAGCGATATCATCGCGCTCCTTCCAGCCCACCCCCACCCACGGGTTGGACGGAACGAACTGGAAATAATCATTGGCGCTGATCAGCGTCACCTCATGCCCAGAACCCAGAGCTTCCTTCATTTCGTAGGCCGCCGGCATTCCGCCTGTGCCCGCACCCAAAATTACCACATGTGCCATTGCCTGCTCCTCTCGTACTTTACCGCGCCAGATTCAAGGTAAGCCACAACATCGGATTTCGCTTACCGAGCCCAATTGGATTTCTAGTCGGAATATTATAGAACCTTCCCAATTCGTCAAATTAGATTGTTGCAACTTTCCAAATATATTTTTAATAAGGTTTCAGTCCGTTATGCCTGCCTGTATATCCGTCTGGCCCTCTTCCATCGTCACGATCTCCGGCAACGCAGCCAGCGACGGCAATGAAAAATGCTCCAGAAAACCGGGTGTTGTCACCCAAAGCGCGGGGCGACCCGGTGTATCCCGGTGTCCGCTGGTGGTGATCCAGCCCCGCTCCTGAAGCTGCTGCATGATCTGCACGCTGACCGCAACCCCACGCCAGTGCTCGATTTCCGGACGGGTCACCGGCTGCTGATAGGCAATCACCGCCAGGGTTTCCAACGTGGCCCGCGACAAAGGCCGTGGTGGCTCCATATGGAGGCGCGCCACGAGGGCGTTGTGACGCGGATGAATCTGCAGACGATAGCCACCCGCTACACAGACGAGTTGCAGAGGTCCCTCGCCGGTAGCCAACAGCATGTCCAGCGCCGCCTCCCATCCCGCGCAGCCAGGGTCGCCGTCGAAAATATCGGCCAGGCGCGCGCGAGTAAGCGGCTCGGCGCTGGACAAAAACAATGCCAGGAGCGCTTCACGCATCAGTCGCCAAAGACCTGCGCCGCCGCCACAACGATCTGCCAGCCCACATCTTCATTTCCAACCAGGGCCAATGCCCGCTGCCGGAGCAACTCCAGCACCGCCAACAGGGACACGGCCAGAGCCAGGCGATCCGCCCCAAGCGGCAGAAGCTCATGGAGATACCAGGGACGCGACTCCCGCCGACAAAGCAACAGCACCTCCACCATCCGCTGCCGTAGTCCCATATGCGGGTGTACCAGGGTATGGGCGGGAGCCAGTCTGCGGGGCGGGCGCCCCAGCAAAGCCCGCCAGGCATTCGCCAGATCGGTGAGAGACACTGGAGGAGGTGCGGGGAACGGATCGGGATGTATCGCAGGGCAGACCGGCCAGAAATCCCGACCGGCCTGGGACAGGCCGCGGAGCGCCGCAGCCTGACCCTGCACCATAGCCAGGGCTTCCAGGCGGCGCGCCAGCTCCTGCCGGGGATCAAAATCCGTATCATCTCCAGTCGGAGGCACCGGCAGCAGCATGCGCGCCTTGATCTCCGCCAGCCAGGCGGCCATCACCAGATATTCCGCCGCGAGTTCCAGATTGCGGCGACGCGCCTCGTGCAGGTAATGCAGGTACTGGCGGGTCACTTCGGCTACGGGAATATCGCGGATATCCATGCGGTTACGGCGGATGAGCCAGAGCAGCAGCTCCAACGGGCCGGAGAAGCTTTCCAGCAACAGCTCCAGAGCATCCGGCGGAACGAAGAGGCCGTCCGGTAGGTCTGCCCGTGACTGCCCGTGAACCTGTACGGGTGCAGCCGACGCGCCGGATTCAGCAGTCGTGACGCTCATGGGCCAGCCCCATGGCCGCACGGACCCGCTCCAGCGTTTGTGCGGCACGCTGGCGGGCACGTTGAGCGCCCGCATGGGCGATTTCCGTGAGTTGTTGCGGACGTGCCGCCCAGTACTCCGCGCGTTCACGGATCGGGGCCTGTTCGGCGAGCACGGCTTCGATCACCGGCTGTTTACAATCCAGGCAGCCGATACTCGCCGTCGTACAGCCGTTGCGGACCCATGCCTGCGTCTCAGGCCCGGAATACACCTGATGCAAGGCCCAGACCGGGCACTTTTCCGGCGTGCCAGGATCCGTGCGTGCCACCCGTGCCGGATCGGTGGGCATGGTACGTATTTTTTTCCGAACCACCTCCGGCGCTTCGCGTAACGGGATGGTATTCCCGTAGGACTTGCTCATTTTCTGCCCGTCAAGCCCCGGCATTTTGGAAGCCGCCGTCAAAAGCGCCTGTGGTTCGCGAAGGATTTCGCGGCCCTTGCCTTCCAGATGGGCCAGGAGTTGCTCGCGCATCTCGGCGCTGAGTCCCGCCTGCCCTCCCAGGAATACCACTGCCTCGCTCACGGCCAGCGCATCGCCATCCTGCTGGAAGCGCTGCTGCAAGGACAAAAAAGTCTTCGCCGCACGCTTGCCCATGACCTGCAGACCCTTTTCCACCTGGGTCGCGGCATCGGCGTCGCGCCCGTAAAAACTGTTGAAACGCCGCGCCAACTCCCGGCTGATCTCCAGATGCGCGACCTGATCTGCGCCCACAGGTACCTTGTGAGCGTCATAAACCAGAATGTCTGCCGTCATCAACAGCGGGTAGCCCAGGAAACCGAAGGTGGCAAGGTCACGTTCGCGCAGTTTTTCCTGCTGATCTTTGAAGGTCGGGACACGCTCCAGCCAGGAAAGCGGTGTCAGCATTCCCAGCAGCAGCGCGAGTTCGGCATGTTCTGGCACATGGGACTGGATGAAGAGCACGGCTTTGTCCGGGTCCACACCCACGGCCAACCATTCGATGAGCAGATCCCAGACCGCAACACTGATCCCCTGGATCGTCTCATAATGGGTAGTCAGCGCATGCCAGTCGGCGACGAAGAAATAGCACTCCGCTTCCTCCTGCAGACGCAGCCAGTTTTTCAGTACGCCATGATAATGCCCCAGATGCAGGCGGCCCGTCGGGCGCATGCCGGAAACGATGATCTCTCTCATCACCAACCACCCATCGTCAGAAAAAAATTGCTCATCATCAGAAAAAGGGGACCCAGCACAGACCAGAGCACGCCGGTGAACAGCAGCACGATCAGGATGATGAACCCGTAAGGTTCAATCCGACTCAGGGCAATGCTGGCGGACGGCGGCAAGAGCCCCACAGCCACCCGGCCGCCGTCCAGCGGCGGGATAGGAATCAGATTGAAAATGATCAGGATCACGTTGATCATGATGCCCGCTTTACCCATCAACTGCATGGGTTCATCAAGATAGGCCAGGGCACCGGGAAGATGTCCGCCGAGCCACAGCACCAACGTCCAGAAGAAGGCCATCAAGAGGTTGGCGGCCGGCCCGGCGATGGCGACAAGCACCATATCGCGCTTGGGATCTTTCAGCCCGTCAAAATTGACCGGCACCGGTTTGGCATAGCCGAATAGAAAGGGCGAATGAAGCAGGAGCAGTATGCCCGGCAGAAGAATCGTTCCGAAGGGATCGATGTGTTTAATGGGATTCAGGGTTAGCCGCCCCATGAGCATGGCCGTCGGGTCGCCCCGTTTCCAGGCGACCCAGCCATGGGCCACCTCGTGCACGGTAATGGCGAACAGTACAGGAATGGCCCAAATGGCCAAGGTTTGGATAAATTGCGCGGCGTCAGACATGGCCGGAGTATATCAGTGTACTGACCCGCCCGCCTAATACCACCGACATCTCAGACGGCAGCACCCAGACCCAGCGCTGCCGGATCCCCGGCACCTTCGCGAAGCAATCGGGGCGGCCACTGCAGCAAATCCACCACCGTTGAACAGCGCACCCCGCCAGGGCCGGACAGCAGCACCATATCCACCTGATTGCCCATCGTTTTGCAGATTTCATCGGGATCCGTCAGCGGTGCAGTGGCACCGGGGAGCTGCAGGGTGGAACTCATCAGGGGCTCTCCCAATTCGGCAATCAGCCCCTCACAGAGGGGGCTCGCGGGTATGCGTACACCGATACTGCGCTTTTTCGGGTCGGCGAGGCGACGCGGCACATCCCGGGTCGCCGGCAAGATGAAGGTATAAGGTCCGGGCAGGATTCTACGCAGCAGTGCGTAGGCGCGATCGTCTAGTTGGGCATAGTCGGTCAACTGAGAAATACTGGAAAACAGTAGCGAAAGGTCATGCTGCAAATCCAGTTGCCGGATGCGCCGCAGCCGCTCCTGGGACTCCCGTGCCGCCACCGTACAGCCCAAGGCATAACAGGTATCCGTTGGGTAAACCAGCAAGCCCCCCCCGCGCAACACTTCAGCCGCTTGCGCCAGCAATCGCGGTTGCGGGTTCACGGGATGCAATTCCACACATAACGCCATGACGGCCTCCTGAAAACGCAACATTACCTGCCCTGGGCAGGTACCCGGGGGATAATACGCCAGCCACGCGCGGCCCCGCCAGATGTGCGCTATAGTTAAAGGTCTTATCAACCGCAGTTCAAGGAGGCGGCCAACACAATGCCCGCAGATAGCGTTCGTCCGACCTGGTCTCTGACCGATATTCCCTATGCCACCATTGAAAAAGAAAAGATCATCGGCAACACCGACT